>NZ_JAAYXO010000058.1 GCF_012515855.1 Gordonia sp. (in: high G+C Gram-positive bacteria) | reverse complement strand
GAATCGGGCCGGTAGGCGCCGGTCACGAGCTCGGCGAGCGTCGACTTTCCCGATCCCGGGCCGCCGACCACCGCGACGCACTCGCCGGGGCGGAGGGTCAAGTCCAGTCCGGACAGCACCGGACGGTCGTTGTAGCCCAGGGCGACGCCCTCGAACGAGAGCCCCAGGGGGCCGTCCGGGACCGTCCCGGTCCGCGCGTACGCTTCGTCGCGCGGATGGTCGATCACCTCGTAGACGCGCGTCACCGCGGATGCTGCCAGCTGCGCGTTGACCACGAGATTCGTCAGCACGCGCGCGAGGCCGGTCATCGTCGCAAGGTAGGTGGAGAAGGCGAGAAAGGTGCCCGGCGTGATGTGACCGAGGTACACCAGATAGCCGCCGAGACCGATCACCGAGACCATCGCCAACTGCGGGATCGCGCCCATCGTGGGAACGAAGCGCGCGCTGATCTTGGCGGCGCGCAGTTTGAATCGATACAGCGTGTCGCCGAGACCGGCGAGTTCGTCGGTCGCCCGCCGCTCTTGACCGAAGCCCTTCACCACGCGGACGCCCGTGACCGTTTCCTCGACGTGCCCGGCTACCTCGGCCGCCGACTGCTGCGCGGCCCAGGTGGCGGCGAAGAGCCGTTTGCGGCTGCGGTAGACGATCGCCGCGATCAGCGGGATCACCACGACGGCCACCAGCGTGAGCAGTGGTGACAGCCAGGTCATCACCGCGAGCGACAGCACCACCTGGACGGCGCCGCCCAACGAGAGCGGCGCCATCGCCAGCAGCGACTGGACCACCTGCAGGTCGGAGATCGACCTCGACACCACCTGTCCGGTGCGGATCTCATCGCGCGAGGGACCGTCGATGTGATGCAGGGTGTCGAGCAGGCGTCGTCGGAGCACGTCCTGGACGGTGATCGCCATCCGGCCGGCTGTCATCCGTCTGCCGAACTGGGCGAGGTATCGGATCACCGCGCCCACCAGCAGTGCGCCGATGAGGACGGGCAGTCCGAAGCGGACGTCGTCGTGCCCGGTGGCACCGTCGATCGCGGCTTTGGTGATCAACGGGGCCACCAGATCGACGGCCACTGCGCCGAGGGTCGCGGTGATCATGAGCACGGCGAGCCGACGATGCTGCCAGCATTCGGCGAGCAGGCGACGAATCCAGCCCTCGGCTACCGGATCCGCTGTCGGCGAGGGACTGGTCAACCAGCCTCGATGGTGCGCCGGAACGCGACGACCTCGCCGTCGACGTCCCAGAAGTGGGGCGGGGGCCCGAAGGCCTCACGGGCATTCCGCAGGACCAGTGCGCCGAGTGCACGGTTGCCCGCGCCGCCGATCACCGCGCCGATGCCGCCCGGAATCAGCTTCCCCATCACCACGGGTGCCTTGCCGAGGGTGAACTTGCGGACCAGCCGGTTGCCGAGCGTCTTGTTGATGGTCTTGAGGTTGACGCCGGGCAGACCGGGCACATTGAGCTTGGCCATCGCGTCGCGGCCCTTGGCGCCGACCGCCTTGCCGACGAGGGTGGTGCCCTCCTCTCCGAGGGCGACCGCCAGCACGAGCGTCTTGCGGCGCTCTGTGTCGTGGGGTGCGATCCCGTGCACCTCGGCGATCGCCAGCGCCAACAGTGCTGACGCTTCGATGAACAACACGCTCTCTGCCGTGATGGCGCCGAGCGCCGTCACCGTGCCGACGCCGGGGACCGCTGCGGCTGCTCCGACGGCACCGCCCGAGGCGGTGACGGTCCGCAGGTACTGCTTCTCGAGCCGTCGGATCACCTGCTCCGGGCCTTCGTCCGGGTACTTGGTGCGAATGCGCTGCACGTACTTGGCGACGGCGGGCTGCTGCAATCGCTGTGCCTTGTCGATAAGGGTGCCGAGAACGGCAAGAGTCGACTTGGACGCCTTCTGGGGGTTCTCCGCCAGCGTGCCCTGGTCGTTGAGCGCCAGCGGTGCCTCGCTCGAGTCGAAGACGACCTTGTCGCCGCGGTCGAAGACGACCATGTCGCCGTGGGCGGCCCCGGTGCTGGCGGCCTTGCGCTGCGCGGCCTTCGATTTACGCATGTCGGTCTCCCTGCTTCTGTCCGGTCTCGGCGGTGCGAGACACGGGGTCGGGCGATGCCTCCACAATATGCGCGGCGTCCGACATGGTGTCGGGCCGAGCGATGACGGGTCTGGTGAGGCACCGGCGGCTCAGGGCCCGCGACGTTGCGGTGAACCACCCTCGTACAAGCAGAAGTCCGCACGGATTATTCCGGGTGTAACCTGGCTCAATTCTCACGCGAAAGGCGACGCTCGTGACTACTGCACCACCGGTGCCCGCGTTCAAACCGGTCACCGATCGTCCGTGGGCCGCGCTGCTCGCCCTATGCGTCGGCTTCTTCATGATCCTCGTCGACATGTCGATCGTCGCCGTCGCGCAACCGCAGATCATGGCCGCACTCGACGCCGACGTCAATGGCATCGTGTGGGTGACCAGCGCGTACCTGCTGACCTACGCGGTCCCACTGCTGATCGCGGGGCGCCTCGGCGACAAGATCGGGCCCAAGAAGGTCTACCAGGCAGGCCTGGTGATCTTCACCGCTGCGAGTGTGTGGTGCGGGTTGTCGGACACGATCGGCGAGTTGATCCTCGCGCGCGGCCTGCAGGGGATCGGTGCCGCGCTGATCACTCCCCAGACCCTCGCGCTGATCACCCGGATCTTTCCGCCCGAGCGGCGCGGTGCGGCGATGGGAGTCTGGGGCACTGTCGCGGGCGTCGCGACCTTGGTCGGCCCCTTGCTCGGCGGCATCCTCACCGATTCTCTCGGCTGGGAGTGGATCTTCTTCGTCAATCTGCCGGTCGGCATCATCGGACTGCTCCTGGCCGCGGTCCTGGTGCCCACCGTCGAGACCCACGACCACCGCTTCGACTGGGTGGGCGTGGTGCTCTCCGCGGTCGGCCTGTCGGCACTGGTGTTCGGCATCCAGGAGGGGGAGTCCTACCACTGGGCACCCTGGATCTGGGTGCTGATCGCTTCCGGTGTGGTGGTCCTGGTGTTGTTCGTGTGGTGGCAGGCCAGGACAGAGGGGGAGCCGCTGGTACCGCTGTCGCTGTTCCGCGACCGCAACTTCAGCATCTCGAATGTCGGCATCACGGCGATGGGTTTCGCGGTGTCGGGATCGATGATCCCGATCATGTTCTTCCTCCAACTCGTCGGCGGCATGTCGCCGATGCGATCCGCGCTGGTGATGGTGCCGATGGCCGTGATCACCGGCGTCCTCGCGCCGATCGTCGGACGTGTCCTGGACCGCGTGCGCCCGCGCAACATCGTGGCGCTGGGTCTGTTCGGCTACGGCGTCGCGACCTTCTGGGCCGGATTCATCTTCCGTCCGGAGACCCCCGTCTGGCAGCTGGTGCTCCCCACGATTCTGATGGGCGTGGCGAGCGCCGGGATCTGGGCGCCGCTCGCGGCGACGGCCACCCGGAACCTTCCGTGGCACCAGGCGGGAGCGGGAGCGGGGGTCTACAACACCACTCGCGTCGTCGGCTCCGTGGTCGGCGCCGCGGCGATCGGCGCCCTGATGATGTCGCGGCTGGCGGCCAATCTGCCCGGTGTCGACACCCAGAACCGAGGCCCGGAAGCTCATCAGCTGCCGGAGTTCGCACGGGAGGGATTCGCCAGGGCCATGGGCGAATCGATATATCTCGGCGCCGCGGTCTTGTTCGTCGGCGCGGCGGTGACCCTGTTCCTCGCCGATTCGCGAGGGCAGCGAGGCACTGATTCGCCAGGCCCGCAGAGTTCGTCCGCACCGCGCCCGGTGGACGTGTAACCGACCTCGGCTGCGCGCAGCGGCCGCGTCAGACCCGTTTTGTCGGAGGCCCCTCGTACCATCGTGTCGACGGCGTGATCGAAGATCGGATCAGCCCGCACGACGATTGAGGAGGGGATCAGCGCGTGACGCGACCGGCATACGACGACTCGGCGCTCGACGGCACCGGATGTGTCACCGAGCCGCTCTTCGAGCTCGAACCGCTCACGCTGTTCTCCGTGCCCACGGCCGTCGAAGCGGAGCCTCCCTCCGCAATTGTGAAGCAGGCGGGTACTGGGAAGCAGGATCAACCGCCCGCCGAGCCGTCGACGGCTCCGACGGTCACCTTCCTGCACACCGCCGACTGGCAGCTCGGCATGACCCGACACTTCCTTGCCGGCGAGGCCCAGCACACCTACAACGCCGCACGCGAAGACGCAGTCGTCCGCATCGGCGCCCTGGCGGCCCAGACCGGCGCAGAGTTCGTCGTGGTGTGCGGCGACGTGTTCGACGACCCGCGCGTCTCCACGCGCATCATCCGCCGCACCCTCGACGCCCTCGGCGACTACCCGGTCCCGGTGTACCTCCTGCCGGGAAACCACGATCCGCTCGACGCGACCAGCGTCTACCGGTCGCGCGATTTCGTCGCTGCGCGCCCCGAGAACGTGATCGTGCTCGAGGACGCCGGCGTGGTCCGCGTCCGTGACGGCGTCAGCCTGGTCGCCGCGCCGTGGACCACCAAGCGCCCGCTGTCCGACCTGGTGACCGATCAGATCGCCGGACTCGAGGCCTCCGACGACATCCGGATCGTCGTCGGTCACGGCGGCGTCGACGCCCTGAGCCCCAACGACGATCCGTCGATCGTCGGTGCGGCGAGCCTCGAGGTCGCGGTCGCCGATCATCTGGTCGACTACGTCGCGCTCGGCGACCGCCACTCGGTCACGTCGGTCGGCGACTCCGGTCGCGTCTGGTATTCCGGGGCCCCCGAGGTCACTGCGTTCGACCATGTGGAGACCGCGCCCGGCAACGTCCTCGAGGTCACGCTGACCCGGGACGCCGAGTCGACGATTCAGGTGACGCCCCACCGCGTCGGACAGTGGGCGTTCCGCACCATCCGCGAAGACGTCAACGGCGCCGACGACATCACAAGACTGCGTGACCTCCTCGCCGCCATCGGCGACAAGTCGCGCACCGTGGTGCAGTTGTCGCTGGTCGGCACCATCGGGGTAGCCGACGAGGTCGCGCTGACCGACGTCCTCGAGGAGTTCGCCGACCGGTTCGCCGCCCTCAAGATATGGGAGAGGCACCACGATCTCACGGTCGTTTCCGATCCGTCGGACATCGAAGCCCTCGACCTTCAGGGATACGCCGCTGCTGCGGCCGCAGAGCTCGCCGACCGTGCCGCCTCGACGACCGACGATGCCGACGCTGCGGCGTCGCGCTCGGCACTCGGGCTCCTGTACCGGCTCTCGGGGGCCCTCCGATGAGGCTCCACCGCCTGCGCGTCGAGAACTTTCGGGGCGTCGAGGCCAGGGAGATCGAGTTCGCCGACGCCGGCGTGACGGTGATCGAAGGGGACAACGAGGCGGGCAAGTCGTCGATGATGGAGGCCTTCGACCTCCTGCTCACGACGCAGTCGAGCAGCCGGTCGAAGAATGTGCGGGCGGTGCAGCCGTCCGGCCGCGACGTCGGCACCGAAGTCTGGGCCGACGTCTCGTGCGGTCCCTGGCGGTTCGAATACTCCAAGCGATTCAATCGGCAACCCGAGACCGCTTTGACGATCGTCGAGCCGGTCCGTGAACAACTCGCCGGGCGCGAGGCACACGAGCGAGTGGAGGCGATCCTCGCCGAATCCCTCGACAAGACGCTGTTCGGGGCATTGCGGCTCCTGCAGTCCACCGATCCGTCGCTCGGCGACCTCGCGAACAGTTCGGCGCTGTCGCAGGCGCTCGACCGTGCGGCCGGACAGGCGGACTCCGACGGCGGCGAATCGCCTGCGACACAGGACCTCGTCGCGGCGGTCACCGCCGAGTACAAGAAGTACTACACACTCGCGCAGGAGCGGCCCACCGGCGAACTCGCCGATGCGATCGCTGCGGCCGATGCCGCGCGGACGGCGGTTGCGGAGCGCGAAGCCATCCTGGCCACCGTGCAAGACGCGACCGACCAGCTGCCGCGCGTCGCGGATGCCATCCGTCGATTGCTCGACGACGAGCAGGCGGCCAACGTGGAGGTCGCCACCGGTGCCGCCGCCGTCGCGGAAGCAGAAGCGGTGGGCGAGCAGGTCGCCGCCGCCCGCGCCGTCTTGGAGACCAAGCAGATGGCCCACACGGTCGCGATCGATGCGGCAGCGCAACGTCGGGGACGGCGCGATCGGCTGGCCGCGCTCGTGCGATCGGCCGAGGCCAACACCGACGCCGTCGCGGACGCACGCAGGCGCGCCGACGTCGCCTCCGGACAGGCCGAACAACTCACCGGCGAGTTCGCCGCCGCACGCCAGCGTCTCGACACACTCCGCGGCGATCTCAGTGAGGCCGAAGCCGCCGCGGTGGTCGCGTCCGATCGCACGCGGCTCGCGCGCTTGGAGTCGGCGCTCGGTGAGGTGGAGCGCCTCGAGCGGGAACTGGGCGTGGCCCGGACCGAGGCCGCAGCGATCGTCGTGAGCGGCGACGACGTGCGTGCCGCCGCCGTACTCGACCGTGACATCACCGACCTGTCGGCGCGTCTGGATGCCGCGGCGTCGATCGTTGCGGTCACCCGGCTCGGCGACGCCGAGGTCCTGATCGGCGGGGAGCCGGTCACCGGAACCGCAGAGGTCCCCGCAGCCGATTGCACCGTCGTCGAGGTGCCGGGCATCGCTCGCATTGAAGTGCGGGCGGGTGCCGACACCTCCGCCCTCGCGAGCGAGCTCACGGCGTGCCGGACGCGGGAGACCGAACTGCTGGCGCGCTGCGGCCTCGCCACGCTGGCCGAGGTCGCACCTGCGGCCAACAAGCGGGCCGAACAACTTAGGCGCGTCACCGAACTCGAACGCGCGCTGGCACGGGAACTCGGCGGCTCGCGTCTGGAAGACCTGCGGCGGCAACGACTCGAGATCGTTGAACGACTGCCCGAGGCGCAGCCGACCGGGGATCCAGTGGACCCGGCGCCCCTGCGCGCCGCCGAACGCGAGCTGGCGGACTTGGTCGTGCGTGCCGAGCGGGCCCGTGACGCCGCTCTCGCGACGAGCCGCGAACAACTGCTGCGCGGCCAGACTCTCGAGGAGACCGGCGCCCGGACCGTCGCCGAGATCAGTGCGCTGCAAGCCGAATTGGAAGAGGCGGCCGCCGCCCTCTCGGATGGCGCGCTCGACAGCCGCGTCGCCGACGCAGAGACTGCCCTTGAGGCGGCGCGCGCTGTCCACACCAACCGCTCCGCGCAGCTGGCACAACTGGATCTGGACGGGCTGCGAGCCAAGCAGGCCCACGTCGAGCAAGCCGTCGAGCGGATCCGCAGGCAGTTGTCCGAGCAGAAGAGCCTGCGGACCGAGCTGCAGACCAGGCTCGAGGTGTGCCGCAGCGACGGTCGTCTCGACGAGTTGTCGGATTCAGTCGCGGCCGACGACGCCGCGCAGGCTCACCTCGGGCGGGTCTCCGAACGCGCGGCCGGCGCGAGAGTCCTCTACGAGACGCTGCAGCGCAAGCGCAACGAGAGTCGGGCACGTTACGTCGATCCGTTCACTCGCCGACTCGAGGAACTCGCGGCACCGGTGTTCGGCGACGACGTGAGTTTCCACGTGACCGATGAGTTCGTCATCGCGACCCGCACGCTGGGCGGGGTCACCGTCGAGGTCGAAGCCCTGTCCGGGGGAGCCAAGGAGCAACTCGGGCTGCTGGCTCGCCTCGCGTGCGCGACGCTCGTCGACGCCGCGGACGGCGTCCCGTTGATTCTCGACGACGCGCTCGGTTACACCGACCCCGGACGTCTCGCCTCGATGGCTCAGGTACTCGGGACGTCGGGCGGCGACGCGCAGATCATCGTCCTGACGTGCACGCCCGACCGCTACCGAGAAGTGGCAGGCGCCAAGCTGATCGCCGTCTGACAGCGGTGGTCGCCGGCTTTCGGCGAGAAGTGTGCCCCCGGTGTTGGGAGCCTGCGGACCGGTGCGCTAATGTTGCTTTCGCCCAATGAGCCCCCCTAGCTCAGGGGATAGAGCGTCTGCCTCCGGAGCAGAAGGTCGTAGGTTCGAATCCTACGGGGGGCACCAAACAAGAAGCCGCAGCAAAGCTGCGGCTTCTTGCGTTCTCGTCCCCTTCTACGGGCGCGGTGGGATCGGCCTGATCCGCCGTCGTTCCAGCACGGTCGCATCGGGCTCGGTGAACCCGAACTGCGTGTAGAGTCCGTGCGCGTCGTCGGTGTGCAACAGCCACCGGAAATGGGCGCCGGGTCCGCGCTCGATCATCTCGTCGACCAACTTCTTGCCCAGACCGTGGCCGCGGGCCGCCTCGACGACGAAGACGTCCGACAGATACGCGACGGTGACTCCGTCGGAGATCGCGCGGGCGAACGCGACGAACTCTCCGGTGGTCGTGTCCACGGCCCCGACCACCCGCCACGAGCCGTCGATCGCCGTGCGGATGTCGGTGACGCTGCGCCACTTGCCCCAGTAGGCGTGATGGGTCAGGAAGTCGACGATGGCGTCGTAGTCGAGTCGGTCGCGGTCGTCGAAGAAATCGAAGCGGTCGTCGACGGAGACGGCAGGCGGGGGCGGGGTGGTCATCGGGCCTCAGGTCACTTGACCGGGGCCCGGACCGCGCTGGGCGTCGCTTGAATCGACAGATACCGTTCGGCGGAGTCGTCCAGTTCGGCGAGCCACGGCGTGTGGTGCACGATCGACGTGGTTCCGGTCATCACCGAGGTATAGACGCCATCGCGGTAGGTGACGATGTTCGTCTTCTTGTCGGCCTTCCACGCGAGGAAGATCCGGACCACTTCGTCGAGGTCGAACATCGGGTAGTCTGTCGCCTCGATGAGGTCGCGGATGTAATCCGCCTGGAACTGGACCGCCGCGGGGTCGTCGTCGACCCGGTTGTAGGCCTCGAGCCAGGTCGCCATGTGGTCGGCGCGCTCGTCCTCGGTCGGGACGGCGATGCGACCCAGGATCAGGTCGCGGACGAACCAGGCCTGGGCGTCGAACATGTTGAAGGTGAACCACTGGTCCTGCGCGCCCAGGTAGTGCAGGCGCGGGTTCTTGTGCCACGTGACACCGCGGTACAGACCCTCCGGGTAGAGGTTGTTCGGCGAATCGAGGTGCAGGTCGCTCGGCAGGAACGGGTAGTGGTGCAGGTATCCGGTGCACAGGATCACCGCGTCGAACTCGCGTGAGGTGCCGTCGACGAACGTCGCTACTCGGCCGTCAATGGCGGCGACCTGCGGTTTCTCATCCACACCCGCGGGCCAAGCGAAGCCCTGCGGCTGCGACCGATAGCTCATCGTGACCTGGCGGGCCCCCATCTTGTGGCACTGAATGCCGATGTCCTCGGCCGAGTACGAGCCGCCGATCAGCAGCAGCCGTTGACCGGCGAAACGCTCCGCGCCGCGGAACTCGTGCGCATGGATCACTTCGCCGGAGAAGGTCTCGATCCCGGCGATCTCCGGCACATTCGGGAACGAGAAATGTCCGGTGGAAACGATCACCTGATCGAAGATCTCGACCTGCGTCGTCTTGTTCTGGAGATCGTCGACGGTCACTGTGAACTGCTCGGTGGAATCGTCGAATTCCACGCGCCGAACCACATTCGCGAAACGGACGAGTTTCTTCACGTCGGACTGTTCGGCGCGTCCGTTGATGTAGTCCCACAACACCGCTCTCGGCGGGTACGACGAGATGGGGCGCTTGAAGTGCTCGTCGAAGGTGTACTCCGCGAACTCCAGCGCCTCCTTGGGGCCGTTGGACCACAGATTCCGGTACATGCTGGAGTGGACGGGTTCGCCGTATCCGTCGGTTCCGGTGCGCCAGGTGTAGTTCCACTGGCCGCCCCAGTCGTCCTGCTTCTCGTAGCAGACGATCTCCGGGATCTCGGTTCCGGCGGCCTGCGCAGCGGTGAAAGCACGCAGTGCTGCCATTCCGCTCGGGCCTGCGCCGATGATCGCGACTCTATTCGATTTGTTCAACATTTTACCTTTCAAACCGAGAGGTTCCTCTCGGGATGTTGTCGTAAAATTAATCTTGTTTTCCCAGGTAGGCGGACCCGAATCGGTTCTGGTCCGCTCTATTTCCTCAATTACCTTGGGTTATTCTCGCCATGAATGTCAACCTTGTGGATATCGAGAGAATGACGCTGGTACAATAGGGAATTTGCGATTCGGTATTTGTCGGGTCGCGTTCGACTGACGCACCGGATTCTGAGCGCCGCGTGGCACTACGCTGGAGTACATGACTGCGCCGCACTCCCGCACCCTCGACCGGGAAACCGTCCTGTGCATCTCGCTGGCGGCCCGGCCGTCGAATATCGGGACCCGATTCCACAATTTCCTCTACAACGAGCTCGGGCTGAACTACGTCTACAAGGCCTTCGCCCCCGCCGATATCGGTGCCGCGGTCGCCGGGATCCGAGGGCTTCCGATTCGCGGCGCTGCGGTCTCGATGCCGTACAAGGAGGCGGTGATCGACCTGGTGGACGTGATGGAACCGTCGGCCGCCGCAATCGACTCGGTCAACACGATCGTCAACGACGACGGTGTGCTGCGCGCATACAACACCGACTACCAGGCAGTCGCGGACCTTCTCGAGATGTCATCGTTCGATCGTTCAGCGCCCGCCGCGGTCGCGGGCAGCGGCGGAATGGCCAAGGCGGTCGTCGCCGCGATGCGCGACACCGGGTTCGTCGACGTCACGGTGATCGCGCGCAATCGAGCGACCGGCACGGCGCTGGCGGAGAAGTACGGTTTCCGCCACGCCACGAGCGTCGACGGCCTGCGTCCGACAACGCTGGTCAACGCCACGCCGATCGGGATGGCCGGCGGCCCCGACGCCGACGGCATGCCGTTTTCGGAGCAGGTGGTCGAGGGGGCGAGCAACTGCCTCGACGTCGTCGCGATGCCCGCGGCGACCCCTTTGGTTCGAATCATGCGCGCACGGGGCGCGGAGACGATCAGCGGAGACGCGGTGATCGCCGGACAGGCCGCGGTGCAGTTCGCGTTGTACACCGGCGTCAGACCGACACCCGAGCAGGTGCGCGCGGCGTCGGAGTACTCGCGTGCCTGACCGTCACACGAGCGTGAGCTCGGTTCGAGTCCTGGCGTTCGACACCTTCGGCACGGTCGCCGACTGGCACACCGGTGTCAGCTGCGCGCTGGCGCAGGTGTTCCCAGAGTTGGAGGCGTCGCAGGTAGCGCGCGACTGGCGGCGTACGTACGCGCCGATCCTGGCCGAAGTGGAGGCGGGCCGGCGGCCGTGGACGCTCCTCGACGACCTGCACGGCGAGACCTTGGATCGATTGCTGCGCGAGAAGTACGCAGTCTCGCCGACGCCCGAACAGATCGACGCGGCAGTCCGGTCCTGGCACCGACTACCGGGCTGGCCCGACGCCTCGGAGGGATTGCGGCGGCTGAAGGCGAAGTACACGATCTGCGCGCTGAGCAACGGCAACGTCGCGCTCCTCACCGCGATGGCCAAAGCGAGCGACTTCCCCTGGGACTTCATCGGCGGGTCCGACCTCTGGCGCCGCTACAAACCGGCCGCCGAGGTGTACCTGGGACTCGCCCGCCTGATGCAGGTGGAGCCGCACGAGGTCATGATGGTCGCCACGCACGCCACCGATCTCGCCGCCGCGCGGAGTGTCGGGCTTCAGACCGCGTACGTGTCGCGCCCCGATGAATGGGGGCCGGAGGCGAAGCTCGAGGAACCGGATCCGGACGACGCGTTCGCCGTGCGCGGAATCGACGAGCTGGCGGATCGACTCGGCTGCTGACCGCTACGAGCCCAGCGCGTCGATCTGCGATGCGGTCGGTGCCGAGGCAGCGCCGCGGACGGTGGTCGCCAGGGCGCCCGCGGCGTTCGCGCGCGCCACTCGGTCTCGCTCGGAACGATCCCACGCCGCGGCCAGGGCGCCGGTGAACGCATCGCCGGCACCTGTCGTGTCGACCACGGGCACGTCGTGGCCCTCGACGCGGACCGTGCCGCGCGGCCAACGGAGTTCGGCCCCGGCTCCGCCGAAGGTCGTGACGACGACGTCGACCTCGGCCAGCTGTGCTCCCAGCTCGCGCGCCTCCGTCTCGTTGACGACGGCTGCGTCAACGAGCGCCCAGAGCTCGTCGGGTAGACGGCGGACGGGGGAGGGGTTCAGCATCACGGTGGTCCCGCCGGTTCGGGCCGTGCGTGCGGCGTCGACCAGTACTCGGTCGGGGATCTCGCACTGCAGCAGCAGGACGTCAGCGGCGGTGATCGCTTGCCGGTTCTCGTCGGTCAGCACCAGGAGGTCGTTGGCTCCGGGAACGACGACGATCGTGTTCTCGCCACTGCCGTCCACCGTGATGGCGGCGACTCCGGTCGCGCCGGGGAAGGTGGTGACGCGGACGTCCAGCCCGGCCTCGGCGAGAGGCCGCAGCACCCGGGATGCGGCATCATCGTCGCCGACGGCGCCGATGAAGGTCACGGTGGCTCCGGCCAGAGCCGCTGCGCGGGCCTGGTTGGCGCCTTTGCCGCCCTGCCCGTACGTGACCGTGGAGCCGACGACCGTCTCACCGGGACGAGGGAAGCGGCTGCACGCGGTCACGATGTCGAGATTGATGCTGCCGACCACGACGACTGTTGCCATGGGGGACACGGTAGGGCAGCCGCCATGGGGCCACGGTAGGGCAGCGCGGCGTTAGGCTCGTCCCATGACTCAGATCCGCCCGTTCCTCATGTTCCAGGGAGCGGTCGCCGCGCAGGCGATCGACCTGTACCTCAGTGCTTTTCCGTCTGCCAGCGTGATCTCCTCGCAGCCGCACCCTGAGGCGTCCCAGGGCATCATGCTGGCCGAACTCGACCTCGCCGGTCAGCGCGTGCTGGTCAGCGACAGTGCGATCGACCACGCCTTCGATTTCACACCGTCCAGTTCGTTGTTCGTCGACGCCGACGACCGCGCTCAGCTCGAGCGACTGGTCGAGATCCTCGGCGAGGGCGGCGGGACGCTGATGCCGCTCGACGATTACGGCTTCTCCCAGGCCTTCGCTTGGGTGAACGACCGCTTCGGCGTCTCCTGGCAGCTGAACCTGCCGTGATCGCGTGGCCTCGGCGGAACGGAACGAGGTCCGATTGTCGAGAAGTGCACCCGGGACAATAAGATAGGCGTCTGTGACTCCCACCGAACTCGCTGCTCTGCTTCGCGCTGCGACGCAGAAGGTTTTCCAAGCTCATGACCTCGACGAATCGCTGATTCCCGAGTCGGTGGTCGTCGAACGTCCGCGTAGCCCCGAGCACGGTGATTACGCGACCAACATCGCGCTCCAGCTCGGCAAGCGCGCGGGCGTCAATCCGCGCGACCTCGCGACCTGGCTGACTGCCGAGCTGACGAACGACCCCGGCATCGATTCTGCGGAGATCGCCGGACCCGGTTTCGTGAACCTCCGGCTGGCCGCGGCGGCGCAGAACCAGACGGTGGCGACCGTTCTCGACCAGGCCGCGGGCTATGGCCGGGGCGACGAGCTCGCGGCGATGAACGTGAACCTGGAGTTCGTCTCGGCCAACCCGACCGGTCCCATCCACTTGGGCGGGACCCGATGGGCAGCGGTCGGCGACGCGCTGGGCCGCGTCCTGTCGGCGCGCGGCGCACAGGTCACCCGCGAGTACTACTTCAACGACCACGGTGAGCAGATCAACCGCTTCGCGAACTCGCTGATAGCCGCGGCCAAGGGCGAGCCCGCCCCGGAAGACGGCTACGCAGGCGAGTACATCAGTGAGATCGCCGCGACCGTGGTGGCGAAGGACCCCGGAATTCTGGACCTTCCGCTCGACGACGCGCGCGAGGCCTTCCGCAGCGAGGGCGTCGAGCTGATGTTCGCGCACATCAAGCAGACGCTTCACGAGTTCGGCACCGACTTCGACGTCTATACGCACGAGAACTCGATGTTCGACCGCGGGCTGGTCGACGAGGCGATCGCCGAGCTCAAGGCCAGCGACAACCTCTACGAGGCCGACGGCGCGTGGTGGCTGCGGTCCACCGCGTACGGCGATGACAAGGATCGTGTCGTCATCAAGAGCGACGGCAACCACGCCTACATCGCAGGCGACATCGCCTACCTGCGCGACAAGCACCAGCGCGGAGCCAATCACCTCATCTACATGCTGGGCGCCGACCACCACGGTTACGTCGTCCGCCTGAAAGCCGCAGCCGCGGCCCTCGGCTACGATGCCTCGGCCGTCGAGGTTCTCATCGGGCAGATGGTGAACCTGGTCAAGGACGGCCAGCCGGTGCGGATGTCGAAGCGCGCGGGCACGGTCATCACGCTCGACGATCTCGTCGAGGCGGTGGGCGTCGACGCCGCCCGCTACGCGCTGATCCGCTCGTCGATCGACGTCAACATCGACATCGACCTGGATCTGCTGCGCAAGCAGTCGTCCGACAACCCCGTGTACTACGTGCAGTACGCGCACGCCCGACTCTCGGCGCTGGCCCGCCACGCCGAGGAACTGGGCCTGGGGCTCAGCGTGGCGCACCTCGACTTGCTCGACGACCCCGCCGAGGGCGACCTGATCCGCACGATCGGCGACTTCTCCGAGGTCGTGACCACGGCCGCGACGCTGCGCGAACCGCACCGCGTGTGCCGCTACCTCGAGTCGCTCGCAGGCGCCTACCACCGGTTCTACGCCCGGTGCCGCGTCCTCCCGCAGGGCGACGAGCAGGCGGGCGACGTCCATGCCGCACGCCTGGCGCTGTGCGCGGCCACCCGACAGGTTCTCGCCAACGGCCTCGAGATGGTCGGCGTGAGCGCACCCGAAAGAATGTGACGACAAGACTCGATGCAGGAGCACAGCTAATGGCACATCCCGCAGGCCCTCGCCACGCCGAGATCCTGGCCGCGCCGCACCTGGCGGAGCGTCCCAACAGTCCGGAAGAGCTCTCGCGCATTCCGGCGAACGTGTACCCGCGCGGCACTGCGCGCAACGCCGACGGAGTCGTCGAGATCGGCGGCGTGGCCGTCGACACCCTCGCGAACGACTACGACACCCCGCTGTTCGTGTACGACGAGGCCGATTTCCGTTCGCGCTGCGCCGACATGCAGGACGCGTTCAGCCCGTACGGACGAGTGCACTACGCGTCGAAGGCGTTCCTGTCGACGCAGGTCGCCAAGTGGATCGAGTCGGAGGGGCTCTCGCTCGACGTCTGCTCCGGCGGCGAGCTGGCCATCGCGCTGCACGCGGGCTTCCCGGCCGAGCGCATCGCGCTGCACGGCAACAACAAGTCCGAAAGCGAACTCGCAGCGGCGGTCGACGCGGGCGTCGGCGACATCGTCCTCGACTCGACCTACGAGATCGAGCGCCTCGACCGGATCGCGGGCGAGCGCGGCAAGATCGTCGACGTCCTGATCCGCGTCACGCCCGGCGTCGAAGCCCACACCCACGAATTCATCTCCACCGCGCACGAGGACCAGAAGTTCGGCTTCGCCCTCGCCGGCGGCAAGGCGATGGACGCGGTCCGCGCGGTGTTCGCGACCCAGAACCTGCGCCTGGTCGGCCTGCACAGCCACATCGGCTCGCAGATCTTCGAGATCGACGGCTTCGAACTCGCCGCACGTCGCGTGATCGGTCTGCTCGCCGACGTCGTCGCGGAGTTCGGCGTCGAGAAGACCAAGCAGATCAAGCTCCTGGATCTCGGCGGCGGCCTCGGCATCTCGTACCTCGAGAGCGACAACCCGCCGCCGGTCAGCGTGCTGGCCGAGGCGCTGGCCGAGATCGTCCGCCGCGAGTCGCAGGCGTTGAACCTGCCGATGCCGACCATCGCGGTGGAGCCCGGACGCGGCATCGCCGGACCGGCGGGTGTGACGCTCTATCGGGTGGGCACCATCAAGGACGTCGCTCTCGACGGCGAGGCCGTTCGACGCTACGTCTCGGTCGACGGCGGCATGAGCGACAACATCCGCACGGTCCTGTACGACGCGGAGTACGACGTCCGCCTGGCGTCCCGCGTCTCCACGGCCGATGCCGTCGTCTGCCGGGTAGTGGGCAAGCACTGCGAGAGCGGAGATATCGTTATTCGCGACTGCTGGCTGCCCGCGGACCTGGTGCCTGGCGACATCCTCATGGTGGGCGCCACCGGCGCGTACTGCTACTCGATGTCGAGTCGCTACAACATGGTCCAGCGAGCAGCTGTGGTCACGGTGAACGAAGGCCGGTCTCGCGTCATGCTGCGACGCGAGACGGTCGAGGATTTCTTGAGCTTGGAGGTGGATCCGGAATGAGTGAATCTTCCCGTCCGATCGGCGTAGCCGTCTTGGGCATGGGCAACGTCGGCACCGAGGTCGTCCGGATTCTCATTGAGAAGGCCGACGACCTCAAGGCGCGCGTCGGTGCACCGCTGGAACTTCGCGGCATCGCGGTGCGCGACCTGGACAAGGTGCGCGAAGGCATCGACCCGTCGCTGCTGACCGACGATCCGCTGGCGCTGGTTCAGCGCGACGACGTCGACCTGGTCGTCGAGTTGATCGGCGGCGTCAAACTCGCACGCAAGCTGATCCGCGCCGCCCTGGACTCCGGTAAGTCCGTCGTCACCGCGAACAAGGCGCTGATGGCCGAGCATGCGGGCGAATTGTCCAAGGCCGCCGAGGACCAGCGCGTCGACCTGTACTTCGAGGCCGCCGTCGCGGGCGCGATCCCGGTGATCCGCCCGCTGACGCAGTCGCTGGCGGGTGATTCGGTGAACCGGGTCTCCGGCATCGTCAACGGCACCACCAATTACATCCTCTCGGAGATGGCAGAGTCCGGCGCAGGCTACGGCAAGGTGCTCGCCGAGGCCGGCCGCCTGGGCTACGCCGAGGCCGATCCGACCGCCGACGTCGAAGGCTTCGACGCCGCATCGAAGGCCGCCATTCTCGCTTCGATCGCGTTCCACTCGCGGGTCACCGCGGCGGACGTGTACCGCGAGGGCATCACCCAGATCTCGTCGAAGGACCTCGAAGCAGCCAAGAAGTTCGACTGCACCATCAAGCTCCTGGCGATCTGCGAGCGCATCGACGTCGACGGTCAGCAGAAGATCTCGGCGCGCGTGTACCCGGCGCTGGTTCCGCTCGATCATCCGCTTGCCACCGTCAACGGCGCCTTCAACGCCGTGGCGGTCGATGCCGAGAACGCCGGCCGCCTGATGTTCTACGGGCAGGGCGCAGGCGGCGCGCCGACCGCGTCGGCCGTGCTCGGCGACCTGGTGATGGCCGCACGCAACCGGGTGTTCGGCGGCCGCGGCCCCCTGGAGTCGACCTACGCCGGCCTGCCGGTCGCGTCGATCGACGAGGTTCCGACCCGCTATTACGTCTCGATGAAGGTCGCAGACGTGGCCGGCGTGCTGCACCAGGTGTCGGGCGAGTTCGCCGCCCGCGGCATCAGCATCGCCGCCGTTCGCCAGGAAGGCGCGGGCGACGACGCTCGGCTGATCGTCGTGACCCATCGCGCATCCGACCGCGCACAGTCGGAAACTGTTGCCGCACTTGAAAAGATGGACTCCGTACTCAAGGTGTCCAGCGTGCTCCGCTTGGAGGGAACCGATGACTGACAACCAGTACCAGCCCGTTCACCGCGGGTGGCCCGGCCTGATCGAGGCCTACCGCAATCGGATGCCGGTGGGCGACGACTGGAAGATCGTCACCCTCCTCGAAGGCGCCACGCCGCTGATCTCGGCACCGGTGCTCTCCGAGATCACCGGCTGCGACGTGTACCTGAAGGTGGAGGGACTCAATCCCACCGGCTCCTTCAAGGACCGCGGTATGACCATGGCCGTCACCAACGCGGTCAACAACGGCAAGAAGGCCGTGCTGTGCGCCTCGACCGGCAACACCTCGGCCTCGGCCGCGGCGTATGCCACCCGCGCGGGCATCACCTGTGCCGTCCTGATCCCCGAGGGCAAGATCGCGATGGGCAAGCTGGCCCAGGCCGTGATGCACGGAGCCAAGGTCATCCAGGTGCAGGGCAACTTCGACGACTGTCTGGAGCTGGCTCGCAAGGTCACCTCCGACTACCCGGAGATCGAGCTGGTCAACTCGGTCAACCCGGCGCGCATCGAGGGACAGAAGACGGCGTCGTTCGAGATCGTCGACGTCCTCGGCAAGGCTCCCGACGTGCACGCGCTCCCGGTCGGTAACGCGGGCAACATCACCGCGTACTGGAAGGGCTACCGCGAGTACCACGCCGACGGCATCATCGACTCGCTGCCGCGCATGCTCGGCGTGCAGGCCGCCGGCGCCGCACCACTGGTGAACGGTGCGCCGGTCAGCGACCCGGAGACCATCGCGACCGCGATCCGCATCGGCTCGCCCGCGAGCTGGAACCAGGCCGTCGCCGCGAAGGACGAGTCGGGCGGCATGTTCCGCGCGGCCACCGACGAGAAGATCCTCGAGGCGTACAAGCTGGTCGCGGGCCGGGAAGGCGTCTTCGTCGAGCCCGCCTCGGCCGCGAGCGTCGCCGGACTGCTCGCCAGCCACGCCGAAGGCTGGGTGAAGCCGGGGGAGACCGTCGTGTGCACGGTCACCGGCAACGGCCTCAAGGACCCGGACACCGCGCTGCTCGGGATGCCGAAGGTCGACGCGATCGAGGTCGATCCGGTGGCTGTCGCGACCGCACTGGGTGTGAACTGAGAAGTTGGATACGGCGATGACGACACGGACCACGATCGGCGCTTCCGAAGCGGAATGCATTCTCCCCGAAGGGCTTTCTGTTCGGGTGCGGGTTCCCGGGTCGAGTGCCAACCTGGGGCCGGGCTTTGACTGCCTGGGTCTGGCGCTGTCGGTGTACGACGAGGTCGCCGTCACGGTCACCGACGGTGGGATCACTGTCGTCGTGACCGGCGAAGCCGCGGACCAGGTGCCGCTCGACGAGCGGCACCTGGTCGCCCGCGCGGTCGTCCGCGGTTTCGAAGCGGCCGGCGTGGCGGTCGCCGGATTCCACCTCGAGTGCGTCAACGCCATTCCGCATTCGCGTGGGCTCGGTTCGTCGGCCGCGGCCGTCGTCGGCGGCTTGGCTGCGGCGTCGGGGCTGGTGGCTGCCGACGGTCGTCGTCCCGCGCTCGACGACGTGCAACTGGTCCAGCTGTCGAGTGAGTTCGAAGGCCATCCCGACAACGCCGCCGCGTCGGTGCTCGGGTCGGCGGTCGTCACCTGGTCGCACGGGCAGGACGCCTTTTTTGCGCGGCGCCTCGACCTGCATCCGTCGATTGTCGCGACGTCGTTTGTTCCGCAGGTCGAATCCTCGACCGAGGCCACCCGCGGCCTGCTGCCGGATGCCGTGCCACGCGCCGACGCGGTGTTCAACGTCAGTCGCGCGGCGCTCGGCGTGGTGGCGCTGACGGTCGATCCCGACTGCCTGATGGATGCGACGCAGGACAAGTTGCATCAGGACTACCGTGCCGAAGCCCTCGGCGACACGACGCGACTGGTCAAGGCATTGCGCGAGCGGGGACACGCCGCTACCGTGTCGGGTGCTGGACCGTCGGTGTTGGTTCTGGGAACTGCTCCGCTCGGCGCCCACGAGTCTGAACTGGCTGCAGAGCTGGGATTCGCGATGAAACCGGTCGACGTGGCCGGCGGCGTCGAGGTCATCTCCTAACCTTTCGGCTACTGGGTGGTACGCTAAAACTGCCCCGCCGGGACTCAGGGTGTGTCTGTTCTCCATCCGATCGTCCGGCGAACCAACAAATTTTGCTTCTTCGTCCCTCTGGACGGGGACCCCGGCATCTGAATCCGGGGAACGAAAGGAACTCCGTGACTGAAACGGATGTACAGGCACCGAAGCGGGCCCGTACCGGACTTTCCGCCATGCTCCTCCCAGAACTCCGTTCTCTGGCAGCCGAGCTGGGCATCAAGGGAACCTCGGGCATGCGCAAGGGGGACCTGATCGACGTCATCCGTGCACATCAGCACGGTGGCGCCCCGAAGGCAGCCGCCAAGGCACCGGGATCCGACAACCCGGCTGCTGACAACCCGGGTGCAGACAAGCCGGCGGCAGAGAAGCCTGTCGCTGAGAAGCCTGCCGCCAATGGCCCAGCCGACAAGCCGGTCGAGGCGAAGAACGAGCGGCCGTCAGCTGAATCCTCGCAGGCCAAGGCTGGTTCCGGCGAGAAGCCGGCTTCCGAGGACAAGCCTGCGGTCAACAACGAGGGCGAAGGCAACCGCGGCCGCAATCGCCAGCGCAATCGCGATAACAGCAACCGCGACAACAGCAACCGGGACAACAGCAATCGCGATAACAACAACCGCGATAACAGCAACCGGAACCAGGGCGAGAAGAACCAGGACTCCGGCGAGAAGTCCGGCCCAGAGAACAAGAACTCAGATAACAAGAACCCAGAGAACAAGAGCTCGGGTAACCAGCACTCGGGCAACAAGGGCCAGGGCAACCAGAACCAGGGCAACCAGAACCAGGGCGGCCAGAACCAGGGCGGCCAGAACCGTGGTGGAGACGACGAGGACGGCGAGGGCGGCGGTCGTCGCCGTGGACGCCGGTTCCGCGAGCGTCGTCGTGGTCGCGATCGCGAGGGCGGCGGCAACCAGGGCGACCCGCAGGTCAACGAGGGCGACGTCCTTGCTCCGGTCGCGGGCATCCTCGATGTCCTCGACAACTACGCCTTCGTCCGGACCTCCGGCTACTTGGCCGGGCCGAACGACGTCTATGTCTCGATGAACATGGTCCGGCGCAACAATCTGCGCCGCGGTGACGCGATCACCGGTGCAGTGAAGGTGCCTCGCGACGGAGACAACCCGAACAACCAGCGCCAGAAGTTCAACCCGCTGGTCCGATTGGACACGGTGAACGGCACCGATGTCGAGTCGGCGCGCAAGCGGCCGGACTTCACCAAGCTCACGCCCCTGTACCCGAACCAGCGGCTGCGTCTCGAGACGACGCCGGAGCGGCTGTCGACCCGCGTCATCGACCTGATGATGCCGATCGGCAAGGGACAGCGTGCCCTGATCGTGTCGCCGCCGAAGGCCGGTAAGACGACGATCCTGCAGGACATCGCCAACGCGATCTCGACCAACAACCCGGAATGCCATCTGATGGTGGTCCTGGTCGACGAGCGCCCCGAGGAAGTCACCGACATGCAGCGTTCGGTGAAGGGCGAGGTCATCGCCTCGACCTTCGACCGGCCGCCGTCAGACCACACGAGCGTCGCCGAACTCGCGATCGAGCGCGCCAAGCGCCTCGTGGAGAGCGGCATGGACGTGGTGGTGCTGCTCGACTCGATCACCCGCCTCGGCCGCGCGTACAACAACGCGTCGCCGGCGTCGGGCCGCATCCTGTCCGGTGGTGTTGACTCGCAGGCGCTGTACCCGCCGAAGCGCTTCCTCGGCGCCGCGCGCAACATCGAGAACGGCGGCTCGCTGACGATCATCGCATCGGCGCTGGTCGAGACCGGTTCTACCGGTGACACGGTGATCTTCGAGGAGTTCAAGGGCACCGGCAACGCCGAGCTCAAGCTCGATCGCAAGATCGCCGAGCGCCGAGTGTTCCCGGCCGTCGACGTCAACATGTCGAGCACGCGCAAGGACGAGCTGCTGCTCTCGCCCGATGAGTTCGCGATCGTGCACAAGCTGCGTCGCCTCCTCGCAGGCCTCGATTCGCAGGCGGCCATCGACCTGTTGATCGCCCAGCTGAAGAAGACCCGCAGCAACGTCGAGTTCCTGATGCAGGTCAGCAAGAACGCGCCGGGAGTGGCCGGAGACTGACGCGGAGCGGCAGGTCGAGCCGATGACGCGGAGCGGCAGGTCGAGCCGAGTCACGAGGCCGAAGGCCGAGAACTCGGTCGAGACCAGGTGACGTTCTGTCGAGGCCAGGTCACACCCACTCAACCTGAACCTCGAAGAGAGGGCTGGGTAGAGGAAATCCTCTACCCAGCCCTCTCTTTTACCAGGTCAACTGCCGCCTCAGTAGACGTCGCGGCGGTACTGGCCTGCTTCTCGTAGGCGCTCGACCTCGGCGCGGGCACCGTCGTCGTCGAAATCGCCGTAGTCGCGGATGATCGCCGTCAGGGTCTCTTCGACATCGCGGGCCATGCTCGTGGCGTCGCCGCAGACGTAGAGGATGGCGCCGTCGCGGATCCAGCTGTACAGTTCCTCGCCTTCGCCACCCATCAGGTGGGAGACGTAGACCTTCTCTTCCTGCTCGCGGGAGAACGCGACGTCCAGGCGGAGATTGCCGTCGGCCTCCATCGCCCACATCTCCTCGCGGTACAGGAAGTCCTGATCGCGGTGCCGGGCGCCGTGGAAGAGCCAGTTGCGGCCGTTGCCGTCGTCGTTGGAGCGCTCGTGCAGAAAGGCGCGGAACGGCGCGATGCCGGTTCCGGGGCCGATCATGATGATGTCGGTGTCCGGCTCGGGCAGGTGAAACGACTTGTTCGCAGTCACGTAGATGCCGACGGTGTCGCCCTCGTCGACACGATCGGCCAGGTAGGTGGATGCCGCGCCGCCGCGGTCCCGGCCGTCGCCCCAAGCGTCGGTGGCGGGGTGGCGGAGCGTCGCGGGAGTCAGGTGCAGGGTGCCCTCGTGAACCGACGGCGACGACGAGATCGAGTAGGTGCGTGCCGCGAGCGGGCGGAGCTCGGCCAGGAAGGCCTCGGGAGTGGGGGACCACGTGGGGTCGAGGTTCAGCAAGTCGAGGACATCGCGACCGCGCGACCACGCCTCGATCGCGGCGCGATCGCCGACGAGCAGGTCGGCGACCTCGGTGATCCCGCGAGCATTCGCGAGGTGATCGAGGAGGTACGGGGAGGTCGAGGTGATCTCGAATCCGTGGGTCAACGCATTGGTGAGGGTGCGCTCGCCCTTGCGGTCGGCGATGAGCGTCTCGCCGGGAACGCCGAGTCGCTCGACGATCGCCGCGACCAGCGCGGGCTCGTTGGCAGGGGTCACGTTGACGGCGTCGCCCGGCTGGTACTCGAGGCCCGAGCCCTCGATGTCGAGGACCAGGTGGCGGACTTCCTTCTCGCTCTCCGGGGCGGTCAGCAGCTCGTTGCGGACGACGACGGCGGAGTACGGGTTGCGACGGGACCAGCGAGGTCGCTTGGAAGCGCGAGCGGAACTGCGTTCTAGAGTCGAATTCGCCGGTGTCATCTCTTCCTTATGCCCCCTGTGGTCGGTCGGTTCGGGTGCGGCTGTTCGCACAGGGGTCTGAACCGCAGGGGTCTGAGCCGCGTGCGCACGCGCAAGTATCAGGGTAAGCCCTCAAAGTGCCAGTTCAGGACCCTCTGGCACGGAAAAGAGACTGGTTTCACTCTCGTTCCTGGGGATTCCTGGTCGGGCGATTGGTCCCGATGCGCTCGGCTGTGGAATAATTCGTCGGTCAGTCCGGTTCCGGTTCACACCACTGAAATTCGTCAGCGGTGACCCGGCGACCACGATGAAGGGACATCACATGAAGCAGGGAATTCACCCCGACTACGAGGTGACCACCGTCAACTGCGGTTGCGGCAACGAGTTCGTCACCCGCAGCACCGCCAAGGGCGGCCACATCACCGTGGAAGTCTGCTCCAACTGCCACCCGTTCTACACCGGCAAGCAGAAGATTCTGGACACCGGCGGCCGCGTCGCGCGCTTCGAGAAGCGTTACGGCAAGCGCGTCAAGTAGCTCGCACCAGGCGCCCGACACGAGACCACCGCTGGTTTCGCGTCGGGCGTCTGTCGTTTTGCCGCACTGGACCCTGAGACGAAAGAGACTGAACAGGTGAGCACGCAGGAACCGTCCGCCATCGACGACATTCTGGCCGAACACGCCGGACTTCAGGACCAGTTGTCCGACCCGTCGTTGCACGACAATCCGGCCAACGCGCGCCGAGTGGGCAAGCGGTTCGCCGAGCTCGCCCCGGTGATGACGACCTACACCAAGCTGACCTCCGCGCGGGACGACCTCGAGGCGGCCCGCGAGCTCGCCGAGGTCGACTCCGCATTCGCCGAAGAGATCCCGGCGCTGGAGACCACGGTCGCCGAACTCGACGCCGCACTCACCGACCTGCTGGCGCCGCGCGATCCCCACGACTCCGACGACGTGGTCGTCGAGGTCAAGTCGGGCGCGGGCGGCGAGGAGTCGGCACTGTTCGCCTCCGACCTGGTGCGGATGTACCTCAAGTACTGCGAGAAGCACGGGTGGAAGGCCACCGTCCTCGGCGTCACCGAATCCGACCTCGGCGGCTACAAGGAGGCCACCCTCTCCATCAAGGCCCGCGAGACCGTCCGGGACGGCGTGTGGTCGCGGCTGAAGTTCGAGGGCGGCGTGCACCGCGTGCAGCGCGTGCCGGTCACCGAGTCGCAGGGCCGCATCCACACCTCCGCGGCAGGCGTGCTGATCTACCCCGAGCCCGACGAGGTCGAGGAGATCCAGATCGACGAATCGGATCTGCGAATCGACGTCTACCGAAGCTCCGGTAAGGGCGGGCAGGGCGTCAACACCACCGATTCCGCTGTCCGCATCACGCACCTGCCGACCAACATCGTCGTCACCTGCCAGAACGAACGATCCCAGCTGCAGAACAAGGCGCGCGCGATGCAGGTGCTCGCCGCTCGACTGAAGGCCGCGGCGGAAGAGGAAGCCGACGCCGAGGCCGCCGCGGGACGTCAGGCGCAGATCCGCACCGTCGACCGCTCCGAGCGCATCCGCACGTACAACTTCCCGGAGAATCGGATCACCGATCACCGTATCGGCTACAAGGCCAACAACCTCGACTCCGTTCTCGGCGGCGAGATGGACGCCCTGCTCGACGCCCTCGTCGAGGCCGACAAGCAGGCACGCCTCCAGCAGTGACGGATTCTGGGCGCCTCTCGGCCGACGCACTGCGCCGACGGGTGGCGAGCCGACTCGCCGACGCAGGCATCGACTCCGCGGCGGCCGATGCCGCCGAGTTGGTTGCGCAACTGCTCGGCGTGGATCCCGGCCGCTTGCTCTTGATCGACTCCGTCTCCGACGAGCAGCGTGAACGCATCGAGGCCGCGGTGGCGCGTCGGGTGCAACGCGTCCCGCTGCAGCACATCACCTCGCGTGCGTACTTCGCCGGTCTGGAGCTCGAGGTGGGACCGGGGGTGTTCATTCCGCGTCCGGAGACCGAACTGCTGGTGGAGTGGGCGTTGGCGCGCATCGCTGAAGTCCGCGCCGGCGGTGCCACGGGGATCAACACCGCCGGCGGTGCCACGGGGATCGACACCGCCGGCGGTGCCACGGGGATCAACACCGCGAGCGGTGCCACGGAGATCAGGGTGGTCGACCTCTGCTCGGGCAGCGGTGCTCTGGCACTCGCGATCGCCTGGCACGCACGACAGGTCGGGGGAGCGCGGGTTCGGGTGACGGCGGTCGAGTTGTCGCCGACCGCGGGGGAGTACTTGCAACGCAACATCGACGCGATCGGACTCGGCGCGGACGTCGCGGCGGTACGCGCCGACGTCACCGACATCGACGCGATGCGCTCGATCCTGGCGAAGGCAGACGTCGTGGTCAGCAACCCGCCGTACGTCCCCGAACGTTCGGAGGTGTCTCCGGAGGTCGCTCACGACCCCCCGGAGGCCGTCTTCTCCGGCGATTCCGGGATGGACTTGATCGACCGGCTCGCCCCGATCCTCGCCGAGGTCCTGGCATCCGGCGTGCCTGTCGCGATCGAGCACGACGACACGACCGCCGACCGAGTCCGCGCACGACTCGAGGACACCGGCTGTTTCGATCAGGTCCGGTCGCACCGTGATCTCGCGGACCGGCCGCGATTCGTCAGCGCTGTCCGACGGCGCGGCAGTGGGTCGGCGGCATCGGCGAGCGACTGCGTGGAAGGATGGAACGCGTGAGTGCGGTATTCGATTGCAGTGACCCCGACGAGCGGGAAGCGGGCCTTCGCGCCGCCGTGGGTGCGGCCCGCGGGGGCCGCCTGGTCGTGCTGCCCACGGACACCGTCTACGGCATCGGCTGCGATGCGTTCGACAGTGAAGCGGTGTCAGCGCTGCTAGCTGCCAAGGGCCGCGGCCGCGACATGCCGGTGCCGGTCCTCGTCGGCTCGTGGCACACCGTCGACGGGCTGGTCCGTTCGGTCTCGCCGCAGGCTCGGGAACTGGTCCGGGCGTTCTGGCCGGGTGGACTCAGTCTGGTGGTGGAGCAGGCGCCGTCGCTCGCCTGGGACCTCGGAGACACCTCCGGCAGCGTGATGATCCGCATGCCGCTGCACCCGGTGGCGATCGAGCTGCTGCGCGAAGTGGGACCGATGGCGGTCTCGAGTGCCAACATCTCCGGCATGCCGCCCGCCACGATGGTCGGAGAGGCCCGCGACCAGTTGCAGGACAAGGTCGCCGTCTACCTCGACGGCGGACTCGCCGATCACGCGGTGGCCTCGACGATCGTCGATCTGACCGGCGAGACGCCTCGGATCCTGCGCGAGGGAGCGATCACCGCGGCGGACATCGCCGAAGTCCTCGACGTCGACGTCGAGGACCTCCGGGGAGCCCCGTGATGGCTGCCTCAGCGCCTGATCCCACAGCGCCCGATCCCACAGCGCCTGATCCCACCGCGCCCGATCCGACAGCGCCTGATCCCGCGGCAACCGATCCGCTGGCCACCGACCCGGAGATCGCGGCCCTCCTGGAAAGCGAAGCGACGCGTCGCCGAGGGAGCCTGCAGATGCTCGCAGCCGAGTCGTCGGCCACACCGGCGGTGCGCGCAGCGGTCGGCTCGATTCTCGCGGACAAGTACGCCGAGGGCTACCCGGGCCACCGCTACCACGGCGGCGTCGAAGTGGTCGACGAGGTGGAGGAGCTGGCGATCAGCCGGGCCGCCGCGCTGTTCGGCGCCGACTACGTCAACGTCCAACCGCTGTCCTGGGCGCTCGCCAACTTCGCGGTCTACGCCGCGTTCTCCCAGCCCGGCGATCAGGTGCTGTCACTGAGTCTCAAGCACGGTGGACATCAGTCGCACGGCTCGCGCGCCAATCTCTCCGGCCGCTGGTTCTCGGTGTTGAACTACGGCGTCCGTCCCGACACCGAACGCATCGACTACGACCAGATCCGCGAACTAGCGCTGATTCACCGGCCCCGGATCCTGGTCGCGGGCGGAACCTCCTACTCGCGGGCCTGGGACTTCGCGGCCATGCGGACCATCGCTGACGAGGCCGGATGCGTGCTCTGGGTCGACGCGGCGCACATCGCCGGTCTCGCGGTCGGCGGCGTGCTGGAATCGCCGGTGCCGTACGCCGATGTGGTCACCGTCGCCACCAACAAGGTGATGCGCGGGCCCCGCGGCGGTCTCCTGCTCGCTCGTGCTGAGCACGCCGAATCGCTTTCTCGTGCGGTCTATCCGTTCATGCAGGGGGCGCCTGCGATGCACTCCATCGCGGCAAAGGCGGTGGCGTTCGCCGAATGCGCGCGGCCCGAGTACGCCGAGTACGCGCGTGCGGTGGCCGACAACGCGTCGACGCTCGCCGCGGCACTCGACGAGCGCGGCCTGCGGGTCGTCTCGGGCGGCACCGACACTCATCTCGCCGTGGTCGAGGTCTCTTCTGCGGGTATCAGCGGACGCGAGGCCGCACGACGACTCGCCGCTTGCCGAATGATCGTCGACAAGGCGGTGACGCCCTTCGATGAGGCGCCGATCACCGAGGGGTCCGCGATTCGGTTCGGCAGTGCGGTCCTGGCCGCCGACGGCCTCCGGCCGGGACAGATGCCCGCCATCGCCGATCTCATGTTGGAGGCGATGCACACCGACGGCGACGACACCGCGCGCCAGGCCGCGATCGCCCGCGAGGTGGCTGCGCTGGGGGAGCGGTAGCGGTGCTGGAGGTCGCGCTGGAGTCGTCCAGCAGCGGTGCGGGCGTACCGCTGCGCGAGCTCGCCCTCGTGGCGCTCACCGCAGCAGGCATCACCTACTTCATCACCTCGCAGGTCCGCGTGTCCGCGGTTCGCTTCGGCGCCGTCGCCGTCCCGCGACAGCGCGACGTCCATGTGATTCCGACGCCCCGTCTCGGTGGGGTGGGGATGTACTTCGGTATCGTCTGCGCCATCGGCCTGGCCGCCCAGTTGCCCGCGTTGAACAGGGGATTCTCGTATACCAACGACATGTTGGCAGTGCTGGCCGCGGGTCTGGTGATCGTTCTGGTCGGCATCATCGACGACCGATGGGGGCTCGACGCGCTGACCAAGTTCGTCGGACAGCTGACCGCCGCGGGGGTCCTCGTGATCATGGGCGTCAGCTGGTACCTGCTGTACGTGCCGTTCGCCGACATCGGCACCGTGGTGCTCGATCCGCTGCAGGCCGGCCTGCTGACCGTGGCCATCACGGTCACCACGATCAACGCGATCAACTTCGTGGACGGACTCGACGGTCTCGCCGCCGGTCTGGGGCTCATCGCGGCGGTCGCGATCTGTCTGTTCTCGCTGGGGCTGCTTCACGATCAGGGCGGCGACGTCAGCTACTACCCGCCCGCACTGATCACAGCCGCCTTGGCGGGCGCGTGCCTCGGCTTCCTGCCGCACAACTTCTCGCCGGCGCGGATCTTCATGGGAGACTCGGGTGCCATGCTCATCGGGCTGATGCTGGCGGCCGCCTCCACCAGCGCCTCGGGTCGCGTCGCGCGCAGCGCGTACGGCCCCGCCGACATGTTCACGCTGCTGTCGCCGCTGATCCTGGTGGCCGCAGTGATGTTCATCCCGATGCTCGACATGATCATGGCGGTGATCCGACGTACCCGAGCGGGTGTCGGCTTCTACACGCCGGACAAGATGCACCTGCACCACCGGCTCCTGGAGCTGGGCCACTCGCAACGTCGCGTCGCCCTGGTCATCTACCTCTGGGTTGGCGTTCTGGCGTTCTCCGTGGCACTGGGCACCCTGGTCCCGATCGAGGTCGTCATGCCGATCTTCGTGGCCGGGCTGCTGATCGCACTCACCGCGACCTTCGCTCCGCGGATCCGTCGCTGGTTGGCTCGAGAGGCGTCGTCCTAGCTAACCTGAACCT
>NZ_JAAYXO010000057.1 GCF_012515855.1 Gordonia sp. (in: high G+C Gram-positive bacteria) | reverse complement strand
TGATCGACCGAGTCTGGGGCGCCGACTACGTCGGCGACACCAAGACCCTCGACGTCCACGTGAAGCGCCTGCGCTCCAAGGTGGAACCCGACCCGTCACAGCCCCGCCACCTGATCACGGTGCGAGGTCTGGGGTACAAGTTCGAACAATGAGACGGAGTCTTTACAACTGCTCGTACTTGATGTCCGTCTCCCGCCGCGAGGTGGCGGCCTCGGTCGCCGGATGCACGGCGATCAAGCCGAGGCCGTTGCGTCGTCGGCACGCGGCGGCGAGCACGTCGTAGGCCGGTTCGCCGATCAGTTCGATCAGTTCGGGACGGTACGACTCGAAGACCTGCTTGGCGCCGGTGTGGGCTTCGGGAGACCCCGAGCAGTACCAGTCGAGATCGTGCCCGCCCTCCCCCCAGCCGCGACGGTCGAACTCGGTGAGCGAGGTCTTCAAGATCTGCGTGCCGTCGGGCCGGTCCACCCACTCCTCGGTGCGCCGCATCGGTAGCTGACAGCACACCTCGGGCTTCACGGTCAGCGGCTCCAATCCCCTGCGCAGGGCCATCGAGTGCAGTGAGCACCCCTGGCCGGCGGGAAAGCCCGGGCGGTTGAGGAAGATGCAGGCACCGTCGTGCAGCCGGGTCTTGAGCGCGGGCTCGTCGTCGAGGTCTTCGGCCTCCTCGAGGTAGCCGCGCTTGCCGAGCGGATCCTTGCCGGAGCCGAGGGGATGAAACTCCCAGTCCTCGGGGGTCAGCATCGCCACGCCCGCGGCGAGCTTCTGGCGGTCGTCGTCGTCGGTCAGGTAGGCGCCGTGCGTGCAGCAGCCGTCGGGCTGGCGGCCGGCGATGATGCCGTGGCACGCCGGGGTGCCGAAGACGCAGTTCCAGCGCGACAGCATCCAGGTGAGGTCGGCGTTGATCAGGTGCTCGGGGTCCGCCGGGTCGATGAACTCGTACCACTCGCGTGGAAAGTCCAGGGGTACTTCGGGAACCGGGGCCCCGGGCCGCGCGCCCCCGGTCTTCTTCTTTGAGCCGGTCACGGTGATTCCTCCAATGATTCAACGCACCACGGTAGTCGTTCGGTTAGCGCGGACGCTTCCGGCGCAGTAATTTTGATCGCGTGCGACTAGGAGTGCTCGACGTGGGCAGCAACACCGTGCATCTGCTGGTGGTCGATGCACATCGGGGCGGTCATCCGAATCCGATGAGTTCGACCAAAGCGGTGCTCCGTCTTGCCGAGGAGATCGACGACAGCGGCAAGATGACCGAGCGCGGTTCGGATGCCCTCACGGCGACGGTCAAGGACTTCACCCGGATAGCCAAGGCATCGGGATGCGAGCAGGTGATGGCGTTCGCCACCTCGGCGGTGCGCGATGCCACCAACACCGACGAGGTGCTGGCTCAGGTCAAGGAGGCCTCCGGGTTGACGGTGGACGTCCTCGAGGGCATCGATGAGGCGCGACTGACGTCGTTGGCGGTGCGCCGCTGGTACGGCTGGAGCGCCGGCCGCATCCTGACCTTCGACATCGGCGGTGGAAGCCTGGAGATGACGAGCGGGGTGGACGAGGAGCCCGAGGTGGCGCTGTCGCTGCCGCTGGGCGCGGGACGTCTCACGCGCGAGTGGCTGCCCGGTGATCCGCCGAGCAAGCGCCACGTGTCGGTGCTGCGCGATTGGCTCGACGCGGAACTCCGCGAGCCTGCCAAGGAACTGCGGAGCGCGGGAAAGCCGGACATCTCGGTCGGCTCGTCGAAGACCTTCCGTTCGCTCGCACGCCTCACCGGCGCCGCACCGTCGGGAGCGGGTCCTCGGGTCCGGCGGACGCTCACCGTGAGCGGCTTGCGCCAACTGATCGCGTTCATCTCCCGGATGACGGCTGCCGACCGCGCGGACCTGGAAGGGGTCAGCTCCGACCGGGCGTCGCAGATCGTCGCGGGCGCGCTGGTCGCAGAGGCCGCCATGCGCGCGACCGGTGTGGATACACTTGACATCTCGCCGTGGGCCCTGCGCGAGGGCGTGATTCTGCGCCGCCTCGACGCCGAGCCCGCGGGAGCGCTGGTCACCACCGACTAGCCGAGTAGTGTCGGAGCGGGCGTCGGTCGGAAGCATCTCGCGACCGTCCGGCAGGCCGAGACCGAAACACGATCGATCCACGAGGGGAGCTCCCAGACATGGCTAAGGAATCCGAGCCTCGCTCGAAGCCGATCACGGTTTCCGAGTTGATTGCGCGGTCCGAACCGGCAGGATCGGCGTTCCCGAAGTCCGTGTCCGACGAGGCCTCCCGCACCAGGAGGCCGATCGGGGCCTCCGGCATGCCGTTCCATGCTCCCGCCGAACCGGCGGCGGTCGAAGACAGTGAGCCCGGCCCGGAGGCGAACGTGGTCACCGGCATCATCCCGGTGGTCAGTGACGAGCCCGCTGTCGATCAGACCGCAGGCCTGCAACGAGTACCGTTCGACGACCTGGTGGGCGTCGAGTTGCCCGCGGTCGAGATCCGCGAGGCGGAGCTGCGCGCGGCAGCCGCCGAAACCGGACCGGTGCCGGTTGTCACGTCGCCCGTCGCCGAATACGAGGGCGATTACACCGACCCCGAGACATATCAAGACCCCGAGACTTATGAAGACGACTACGGGGACGAGGACTACGGGGACGAGGACTACGGGGACGATAACTACGGGGACGAGGTCGAGCCGAGCGCCGACGACGGCACTGAGCACCGGCACGTCGCCTCGTCCGCTGAACTGCTGGCCGCACAAGAAGCGGAAGACGAGGCAGCCGCCGAAGCGCTCGAGCGGGATCGAGCCGAGAAGGCGGAGAAAGCCGCGGCGAAGAAGGCTCGGAAGGAACGCGACCGGTCGGAGAAGTCGCCGCTGATGGGCTGGCTGACGCTGATCGGCGAAGTGGTGCTCGGCCTGGCTGTCGGCGCGGGACTGTTCTGGGGCTTCACCGAATTGTGGAAGCGCTACATCTACCTCGCGCTGATCCTGGCGGTCGTCGTGATCTTCGCGATCGTCACGTTCGCGCACATCCTGCGCAAGCGGGACCTGCCGACGACGCTGCTGGCGCTGGGCGTCGGGATGCTGGTCACGATCGGGCCGCTGGTCCTGTTGGCGGCTTGAGTCGGTAGACGTGTCCCAAATGCGTTTCCCGATTCCGATCGGTTTGTCGACCGCATCGGTCTACCCGCAGAACACCGAGGCGGCGTTCGCATACGCCGCCGACCTCGGGTTCGACGGCGTGGAACTGATGGTGTGGGGCGAATCGGTGAGCCAGAACGTCGCGCAGGTCGCGCACCTCTCGCAGCGCTACCAGGTTCCGGTGCTGTCGGTGCACGCCCCGTGCCTGATCATCTCGCAGCGGGTGTGGGGCCGCGATCCGGCGGCCAAGCTCCGGCGGTCGGTCCAGGCCGCCGAGGACCTCGGCGCGACGACGGTCGTCGTGCATCCACCGTTTCGCTGGCAGCGCGAGTACGTCCGGGCCTTCGACGACCTCGTCACCGAACTGGAGGCGTCGTCCGACGTCTCGGTCGCCGTCGAGAACATGTTTCCGATGCGAGCCGATCGGCTCTTCGGTGCGGGGGAGCGGTCCGCGCGTCGAATGAGTGACCGCGGCGGGAGCCCGGGCGCCAGCGCGTCGGCGTTCGGCAAGTCCATCGACCCGACGGTGGACGGCTACGACCACTACACGCTCGACCTCTCGCATGCGGCCACCGCGGGCGTCGATGCCCTCGGCCTCCAGACCCGAATGGGCACCGGGCTCGAACACCTGCACCTCACCGACGGGACGGGTGCGGCGCACGATGAGCATCTGATTCCCGGTGACGGTTCGCAGCCCTGCATCGAGGTCTGCCGCCGGCTGGCCGACAGCGACTTCTCCGGGGCGGTGGTCCTCGAGGTGCACACCGGCTCGGCGCGAACCAAGAACGAGCGTGCGGCGATGCTCGCGCGCTCGCTGGACTTCGCCCGCACACACCTCCACCGTGAACAGAAGGAACTCGTCTGATGACGATTGAGTTGTCGCCGACGACGCTGGACTCGTTGATCACACTGGACGGCCTCACCCGCGGCAGCGGCGACGCGGCATACCGCGGGAACCTCGATCCGACCTTCACCATCGGGCCCAAGGTGCACGGAGGCAGCATCCAGATGATGATCGCCGCAGCCGCCCGTCGTGCGCTGTCGGAACTCGCCGACCCCGCCGACGAGGTGGCGGTCATCGCCATCGCCAGCGACTTTCTGGCCGCGCCCGATCCCGCACCGGTCGAATTGCATGCGAGCCTGATCAAGACCGGCCGCACCGTGTCCCTGATGCGCGTCGACGTCCGCCAGAACGATCGGCTGATGGTGACTTCCACCGTCACGCTGGGACGTCCCGACCACGGCGATGCGCGCTTCCGCGGTCCGACGCCGGTCTCGGACCTCGACGTGGCGCCGCCCGCGGACGCGCCGGGGCTGTATTCGACGTCGGTCGGCGAGGTGGTCCACCTCGGTGCGGCGATCGAGGTGGTCCTGGACATGGACCACTTCCCGGCGCTACGCGGTGAGACCGGCGAACCGCTGGTGCGGGGATGGACGCGACCGAAAGCGGCAGACGTCCCCGCAACCGTGCAGGCCGGCTTCCCGGTGCTGGTGTGCGACCTCTCGCCGCCCGTCGTGATGAACCTCGGCATGTTCGGCTGGGCGCCGACCGTCCAGCTGACCACATACGTGAGCCGGGTGCCTGCAGCCGGTTGGCTCCGGTTCGCGGCGTCGGCTCAAGAGGTCGGACAGGGCATGTTCGCCGAAGACCACGTGGTGGTCGACGCCACCGGGGCCACGGTGGCGCAGTCGCGCCAGCTCGCGCTGATTCCGGCCGCACGCTAGTTTCCGGGCCCTCGTCGTCGCACGGGAGCCGAATCACCTTCTCCAGACGCTAGAAACAACTTCGAAAGGCAGTGATCACATGACCGAACGGGTCGCGATTATCGGTGGCGGCAAGATCGGTGAGGCCCTGCTGGCTGGTCTGATCGGCGCGGGCAAGCCTGTCCGCGACCTGGTGGTGGCGGAACGGTCTCCGGACCGTGCCGCAGAACTGGGAGAAGACTACGGCGTCCGCGTCACCGACGACATCTCGGATGCGGCCGAGGGGGCCCGCGTGGTGTTCATCGCGGTGAAGCCGGACGCGGTGGACGGCGTGCTGCAGACGCTGTCGGTGACGGACGACGAGGGTGAGCTGGAACGCATCACGGTGACCCTGGTCGCAGGCATCCCGACGACGCGCTACGAGGCTGCTCTCCAGGCAGGCTCGCCGGTGATTCGAGTGATGCCCAATACCCCGATGCTGGTGAACGAGGCGATGTCGGCCGTCAGCCCGGGCCGGTACGCCGAAGAGGAGCAGGTGGCGCTCACGGTGCGGCTGCTGGAGTCCGTCGGCAAGGTGATGGTGGTCCCGGAGAAGCTGATGGACGCCGTCACGGCGATCTCCGGTTCCGGGCCCGCCTACTTCTTCCTGATGGTCGAAGCGATGATCGACGCGGGCGTCGCCCTCGGCCTCACGCGTCCCCAGGCGAGCGAACTGGCGGTGCAGACCATCAAGGGTGCAGGCATGCTGCTCAGCGAATCGGGCCTCTCCCCGGTGGAACTGCGCGCTGCGGTCACCTCGCCCGCGGGCACCACCGCGGCTGCGCTGCGCGAGTTCGAAAGGGCAGGCCTGCGTCATGCGGTCAACGAAGCGACGGCGGCCTGCGCGGAGGTCAGCGCCAAAACTGCACGTCGAGTGGAAGTTGAGGGTTCAGGCCAAGGCGTCCAGCTCGGCGCCGAGACGGCAAGCGAGCAACTGTAGCGCCTCGGCCTGCGGATATGCGGGATCTTTGATGGGCGTGGCGAGTTATCCCTCCGGAGTTTCGCCACTCACGTCGCACTTTTCACATTGGTCACGCTAAGCTGCTGGCAGCACGTACGTGTCTGATGTCCGCCGGAGGGGAAGCCGGTGGCCGCGATGCGTGCACTTAAGGTTGGTATTTTCATGGCTGCAGAAAAGCCCGGCGACCGGAACGACTTCGCAGACCGCGGAGCCGCGAACGCATCCGCCACTCAGTTCCTGACCGTCGCAGAGGTCGCGTCCCTGATGCGCGTCTCGAAGATGACCGTCTACCGGCTCGTGCACAACGGCGAGCTGCCCGCGGTGCGCGTGGGACGTTCGTTCCGCGTCCACGCCAAGGCTGTCCACGAGTACCTCGAGACCTCGTACTTCGACGCAGGCTAGAACGACGATCATGCCTCCGAACCCCCTCCGGCCTCATGGCCGAGGGGTTCGTCGGCATTTCTGCCGCCGATGCGTTGAAAGCCGATATGGGGCCGAATTCGCCTCAGCTTCATCGGGTCGGTAATATTGTTCGTCAGGTCGCTGTCGCCTGGTTGTAACCCCTGTCGGCGACGGCTCGGCCACAGGTTCTCGGACCCGGCCACATGAGTTCATCAGTACCGATCGTAGGGAGACCCCATGGGTTCCGTTATCAAGAAGCGTCGCAAGCGCATGTCGAAGAAGAAGCACCGCAAGCTGCTGCGTCGCACGCGAGTGCAGCGTCGTAAACTCGGCAAGTGATAGACCAGAACCCGCCTCTCGAGGCGGGTTCTGTGCGTTCAGGGGTTGTTCCTCGCGGTGGGCGCGTCACGCGCAGGCGATAGGCTGAGGAGCATGACCGACGACAACGGCAGCCAGACGACTCCGCGCTCCGTTCTGGTGACCGGCGCCTCCACCTTTCTCGGCGGGTACCTGGTGGCTCGACTGGCCGCGAACCCGGACATCGAGCGTGTCGTGGCCGTCGACTCGCGGGTGCCGACCAAAGACCTGATGCGGCGGATGGGGCGCGCGGAGTTCCTGCGTCTCGACATCCGGCGGCCGGCCATCGCGAAGGCCATCTCGAACTACGAGGTCGACACCGTGGTGCATGCTGCGCCGTCGATCATGGATTCGGTGGAGCACTCGGCGGCCATCAAGGAACTCGACGTGGTCGGCACCATGCAGGTGTGTGCGGCCTGCCAGCGGAGTCCCTCGGTGAAGCGGCTGGTGCTGCGGTCGAGTGCGATGGTGTACGGCGCGGGCCCGAGCGATCCGGTGGCGTTCACCGAGGGCACTCCCGCGCGGAAGGAGCCTCGCCGCGGGTATGGTCGCGACCTCATCGACATGGAGGGCTATGCCCGCGGGTTGTCGCGCAGGCGGCAGGACATCGGGGTCTCGATCCTGCGGTTCCAATCGATCCTCGGGCCGCGAATCCGCACGCGGATGAGTTCGTACCTGTCGATGCCGTTGGTTCCCACCGCGTTCGGCTACCAGCCTCGGCTGCAGTTTCTGCACGAGGAGGACGCGCTCGCCGCGCTGGAACACGCGACGCTGAACCCCCGGCCGGGAACGTTCAACGTGGCGGGCGAGGGCATCGTCACGCTGTCGCAGTCGGTGCATCGGGCGGGGCACCTCAAACTGCCGGTCCCGCAGCCCCTGATCTCACCGCTGGTGAGCGTGCTGCAGAACGGTCGCCTGCCCGGCATCCGGTCGGACAACACGCCGTATCTCTCCTACGGTCGGGTCCTCGACACGACGCGGATGCGCACCGAGTTGGGATTCGCGCCGAAGTACTCGTCGATCGAGACGCTCGACGATTTCGTCGCCCGCGGTCGTACCGGACCGGTGATCTCGTCGGAGACCTGGCGCGGCCTGGAGCAGCGGGCCGTGGCGGCGGCCACGCGGCTGCAGTGACCGGGTATGTCCGAAGTAGTATGTGGAACGACTGTTCCACGGGCCGACGACGTCGGTACCCGGTGATTTCCGAGCGGAGGTGTCGACCATGGCGGCAGCTGAGAAACCAGGCGAATCACGCACAGCGAAGGTGATCGCGCTCTACACCGATCCCAATGTGCAACGACGTTCGGCACACATCGGGCACCCCAACACCGACGACTTCGGTCGGCCGGCGGCCGAGGTGACGCCGATCCACGAGGGCATCGAGTTCCACGACGAGCCGAGCGCTCCGGTCGACCCCGCGCGCAGCGCTCCGCTGTTCAGTCTCGGCGGGATCAGGGGAGCCATCGCCGACTCGCTGATGGCGACCAGCGGCTTCATTCGTGAACGGATGACCGGCGACTACGCCGTCGACGAGTTCGGTTTCGATCCCCACTTCGCCGAGTCGGTCTGGTTCCCGGCCGTCCGCCAGGTGTACGAGAAGTGGTTCCGTGTCGAGGTCACCGGTATCGAGAACCTCCCGGCGACCGGGGCGGGACTGCTCGTCGCCAACCACGCGGGATCGATTCCGATCGATGCCGTGATCACCTCGCTGGCGGTTCGGGACAAGCACCCCAACGAGCGCTATCTTCGGATCCTGGCGGCCGACATGGCATTCGAGACACCGGTGGTCTCCGACGTCGCTCGCCGCATCGGAGCCACGCTGGCCTGCAACGACGACGCCGAGGAACTGTTGCGTCGCGGCGAGCTGACCGCGGTGTGGCCGGAGGGCTACAAGGGCATCGGCAAGCTGTACAAGGACCGTTACCGGCTGCAGCGTTTCGGTCGGGGCGGCTTCGTCACCACGGCATTGCGCACCAAGGCGCCGATCATCCCGGTCTCGATCGTCGGGTCCGAGGAGATCTACCCGATGATCGCGGATCTGAAGCCGTTGGCGCGTGCGCTGGGGCTGCCGTACTTCCCGATCACCCCGCTGTTCCCGTGGCTCGGTCCGCTGGGGGTGATCCCGCTGCCGTCCAAGTGGCACATCCACTTCGGTAAGCCGATCCGAACCGACGACTACGACGATTCGGCCGCCGACGACCCCATGGTCGTCTTCGACCTCACCGACCACGTGCGCGAGGAGATTCAGCAGACGCTGTTCCGGATGCTGAGCCGCCGAGGCAGCGTCTACCTGGGCTGAGCGGGTCTACCTGGGCTGAGCGCCGCGGTGTGCTACCCGGCCGCGGGGATCAGCCTCGGCGCAGGGTCTTGGCGGCGACGGCGGCCGCGCCACCGGCGGCGCCGACGATCATGGCTGTCTGCATGCCGTACTTGGCCGCCTTGCGGGCGGTCCGGAAGTCGTACTGCTCCCAACCCCGGACGCGCGCGACCTCGCGGAGGTCGGCGTCGGGGTTGATCGCCACGGCGGTGCCGACCAGGGAGAGCATCGGCACGTCGTTGTGCGAGTCGGAGTACGCGGTGCAGCGCTTGAGATTGAGACCCTCGCGGACCGCGATGGTGCGCACGGCGTGCGCCTTGCCGGGGCCGTGCAGGATGTCGCCGACCAGGCGGCCGGTGAACACGCCGTCGACGCTCTCGGCGACGGTGCCCAGCGCGCCGGTGAGACCGAGTCGCTTGGCGATGGTCTGGGCGAGTTCGACGGGCGTCGCGGTCACCAGCCACACCTGCTGGCCCGCATCGAGATGACGCTGGGCCAGCGCTGCGGTGCCGGGCCAGATCTTGTCCGCGATGTACTCGTCGTAGATCTCCTCGCCGAGCTGAACCAACTCCGCGGTCTCGCGGCCTGCGATGAACGAGAGGGCCTTGTCTCGGCCCTCGGCGACGTCGTCGGCGTTCTCTTTGCCGGTGATCCGGAACTTGGCCTGCTGCCAGGCGAACTCCATGATGTCGCCGTAAGAGAAGTAGTTCCGCGACGCCAGACCGCGTGCGAACAGCACGATCGACGCGCCGTGCACCAGGGTGTTGTCGACGTCGAAGAAGGCGGCGCCGGTGAGGTCGGTGACCTGCCCGGCATCGGTGTCGGGGGTGCGGGCGCGCAAGGATTCGATCGCGGCCTTGGCGGCTGCCTCGCCCGCGAGCATCTGCCGAAGCTCGCCCGCGGTCTGGCGGAAGCGTCCGGCGCGCTCGCTGATCCACTCGGTGACCCGTCGATCGTCGGTCTCGGTGTTCGCCGCGTCTGTGGCCTCTTGGTCGAACACCGCTTGATCGAACACAGCGCCGTCGCGATCCTCGTGAGGCTCTTCCGGATGGTCGACGTCGAACTGCTCCGACTCGAGCTCAGCGCCCTCGGCCAGGTCGTCGACCAGTGCGTCGGCCTCATCGGTAGTGAGGTCGTCGTCGGAGCCGTTGACGATCTGCTCCAAGTCGTGGTCACTCGAGTCGGGACGATCCATAGATTCGCGGCTCACCGGCCACCTCCTTCGCCATGGAAACGATTGGGCTCCAGCCTATCGCGGGCAGAGGCCGGTTGCCGCCGGGCCGGGCGGCGCACGGCGGCGTGACCTTTCGTACACTCGCCATCATGGATGCAGTGATCGAACTGATGTCGCGGACGGGCTGCTCGGCGTGTGCGCGCGCAGAGGCGGAACTGGCCCGGATCCTGCCCGACTACGGGCTCAGCGCCGCGCTGATCGACGTGGACCAGCGTGCCGCCGAGGGCGATCCGCTACCGCGTGCCGAATACGGTGATCGGGTACCGGTCGTGGTCGTGAACGGGGTCGAGCACAGCTATTGGGAGGTCGACGAACCGCGTTTGCGTGCCGACCTCGATGCAATGTCGTGACGTGAGGCGACGTCCGCCACAGGTGGGGGGCGTGCAATCGGGCGGGGGATTGATCTAGCCTAGAACGGCATGTCCACTCGGTCGACCGGCCGAGTCTGGAAAGAGAAGAGAGCGCCGGTAGGTGGTCTGCGGGCATCGGTGATGCAGGCATATCCGCGGGCGGGAGGCTTGTCACTGTGAGTGTCTTGTTGTTCGGTGTGTCGCATCGGAGTGCTCCGGTATCGGTTCTCGAACGACTCGCAGTCTCCGACGACGATCGACGCAAGCTGGTCGACGCCCTTCTCTCCTCCCGTACGGTGTCCGAGGCGATGCTCGTCTCCACGTGCAACCGCGTCGAGATCTACGCGGTCGTCGACGCCTTCCATCCGGCGCTCGAGGCCGTCGGCCAGGTGATCGGCGATCACAGCGGTCTGAGCGTCGCCGAACTGACCGACCACGCCTACGTCCGCTACTCGGAAGCCGCCGTCGAGCACCTCTTCACCGTTGCCGCGGGCCTGGACTCAATGGTTGTCGGCGAGCAGCAGATCCTCGGCCAGATCCGGACCGCCTACTCGGATGCCGACACCAACCAAAGCGCAGGCAGCACCCTCCACGAGTTGGCGCAGAAGGCGTTGCGCGTGGGGAAGCGGGTGCACACCGAGACCGGGATCGATCGCGCCGGTGCGTCGGTGGTCTCCGTGGCCATCGGCCGGGCGGGCGTCATTCGCGGGGATCAGCCGCCGATGCGTTCCGCGGTGGTGTTGGGGGCGGGCGCCATGGGGTCGCTCGCCACGAGTCAGCTCGCCGCCGACGGGATCACCGACATCACCGTCGTCAACCGCACGGCGGCCCGGGCCGACGAAGTGGCGGCGACCGTCGCTGAGAAGTACGGGATCGCTGCGCGCGGTGCCACCTTCGACGAGGTGGCCGCCGTGATGACCGACACCGACATCGTCGTCACCTGCACCGGCTCCATCGCTGCCGTGGTCCAGGTGGGCGACGTGCATTCGGCGCTGGCCCGTCGAGTGAACCAGGCCCCGTTGATGATCTGCGACCTCGGGTTGCCGCGCGACGTCGATCCGACCGCCGCCCGCCTGCCCGGCGTCCACATCGTCGACATCGAGGGCCTGCGGGGCGATGAGAAGGCTCGTGCGGCCGAGGACGACACCCTCGCGGCGCGTTCGATCGTCTCGGGCGAGCTCGCCGAGTACCTCGCGGTGCAGCGTCAGGCCGAGGTGACCCCGACCGTCGCCGCGCTCCGGCAGCGCGCGGCCGATGTGGTCGAAGCCGAGATCCTGAGACTGCAGGGCCGGTTGTCCGACCTGGACGACGACCAGCGCGACGAAGTGGCCAAGACGGTCCGTCGGGTGGCCGACAAACTCCTTCACGCGCCGACGGTGCGGGTGAAGCAACTCGCGTCGACGGGCCGCGGCGACCATTACGCCGAAGCCCTGCGCGAGCTCTTCGAACTGGCTCCCGGCGCCGCCGAATCCGTCTCGGCGTCCGACGCGGGCATCGAAGACCTCCGCTGACCCGCCTCTGTTGAACCCGACTCGGCTGAACCGAATCTCTGGGCGCTGAACCGAATCTCCGGGCGGCGCAGGCTCCAGGAAGTACTCACCTCCACAGACAGGACCACATCGTGCAGGACACCGGCCGACCCGTCAGCAGCTACTCGGGTGGGACCATCCGCATCGGAACGCGCGGCTCGCACCTGGCGACCACGCAGGCGCAGGGCATCGCCGACCAGTTGACTGCCGCGGGACACCCTGCGGAACTGGTGATCATCAGTACCGCAGGCGACACCTCGACGGCACCCGTCGCGCAGATCGGCGTCGGTGTCTTCACCACCGCCATTCGTCAGGCGCTGCGCGCAGGCGAGTGCGACGTCGCGATCCACTCGTATAAAGACCTGCCGACCGCACCCGAGGACGACTTCGCGATGGCGGCTGTCCCGCCGCGCGTGGATCCGCGAGACGCGCTGGTCAGCCGCGGTGGCATGGTGCTGGGCGAGCTCCCGTCGGGCTCGGTTGTCGGAACGTCGTCGCCGCGACGGGCCGCACAGCTTAGAGCACTGGGTCTCGGTTTGGAAATTCGCCCCCTACGGGGCAACCTTGACTCTCGGTTGGGCAAAGTCGCGAGCGGAGAGCTTGACGCCGTTGTGGTAGCCCGAGCCGGACTGGTGCGCATCGGTAAGGCCGATGTCGTCACCGAGGCACTTGACCCGCTGGTCATGCTGTCTGCGCCGGCTCAGGGGGCCTTGGCAGTGGAATGTCGTTCCGACGATGCCGAACTGGTGAGAATTCTCGCCGAGTTGGACGATCCGTCCACCCGCGCAGCGGTTGACGCCGAGCGTGCGATACTCGCGGCCCTCGAGGCCGGATGTACCGCACCGGTCGGCGCGCTGGCAGAGGTGGTCGAGTCGATCGACGAGGACGGGCGCATCTTCGCCGAACTGTCGCTCCGCGCGGTGGTGGCGGCCGAGGACGGATCGGAAGTGATCCGCGCTTCGGTGGTGGGCCCCGTTGAGCGGGCCGAACAGCTCGGACGAGATCTCGCCGCCGAACTGCTCGAGCTCGGTGCCGCACCTCTGGTTCCCAAGAGAGCCTAGACCGCGGTCATCCGGCCTCGTGCAGGAGGACGACTTTATCCCGTTGTGGCGGGGTAGGAACGAACTGCAGCCCCGGGGGCGGGGCAGGAGAGTGCGAGAAGCATGAGCCGTACGAAGAATGCTAATCCGGGCCGGATCCTGTTTGTGGGGTCGGGTCCCGGAAATCCGGATCTGCTGACCGTGCGAGCGCAACAAGTACTGGTGAACGCGACGTCGGCCTACGTGGACCCGGACGTGCCGTCCGGCGTCATCGCAGTGATCGGCTCGGCGCACGCCGCCGACGAGCCCGCGCCCACTCGGGCCGGGCGCAAGGCTGCGGCAGAGAACGCCGCCGAAGCTCCCGACGTCATCAGGCCCGCGCTCGGCGATCCGACGCAGGTGGCCAAGATGCTGGTCGCGGAAGCGAAGACCGGAGTCAACGTCGTCCGCGTCGTCGCAGGCGATCCGATGTGCTCCGACGCGGTGCTCGCCGAGGTGACTGCGGTGGCCCGCACCAGCGTTCCGTTCGAGGTCTTGCCGGGCATTCCAGCCGCCTCCGCCGTTCCGACCTTCGCGGGCATGCCGCTCGGCTCCGGCCACACCGTCGCCGACGTGCGCGGCGACATCGACTGGGCCGCCCTGGCCGCAGCGCCGGGACCGCTGGTCCTGCACGCCACCTCCGGTCACCTGGCCGAGCTGGCGAGCGCACTCACCGAGCACGGCCTCGCACCGCAGACTCCCGTGGCCATCACCGTCAACGGAACCACCTGCTCGCAGCGCACCATCGAGGCCACCCTGGCCACCGCGAACGAGATGGGCAATGCCCTGTCCGGGCCGCTGGTGGTCACCGTCGGCAAGATCGTCGGCCAGCGCAACAAGTTCTCCTGGTGGGAGTCCCGCGCCCTCTACGGCTGGACCGTCCTGGTGCCCCGCACCAAGGAGCAGGCCGTGGACATGAGCGAGCGCCTGGTCTCCCACGGCGCCATCCCCAAGGAAGTGCCGACCATCGCCGTGGAGCCGCCCCGCAGCCCGGCCCAGATGGAACGGGCCGTCAAGGGTCTGGTCGACGGCCGGTACCAGTGGGTCGTCTTCACCTCGACCAACGCGGTCCGCGCCGTGTGGGAGAAGTTCGCCGAGTTCGGTCTCGACGCCCGGGCCTTCTCCGGCGTCAAGATCGCGTGCGTGGGCGAAGGCACCGCGGCCAAGGTCCGCTCGTTCGGTGTCGAGCCCGAACTGCTGCCGACCGGCGAGCAGTCGTCGCTGGGCCTGCTCGAGGTGTTCCCGCCGCACGACGAGGTCTTCGATCCGGTCGACCGCATCCTGCTGCCCCGCGCAGACATCGCCACCGAGACCCTCTCCGAGGGGCTGCGCGAGCGCGGCTGGGAGATCGACGACGTCACCGCCTACCGCACCGTGCGCGCGGCTCCGCCGCCGGCCGAGACCCGCGAGATGATCAAGACCGGCGGATTCGACGCCGTCTGCTTCACCTCGAGTTCGACGGTCCGCAACCTGGTCGGCATCGCAGGCAAGCCGCACGCCCGGACAATCGTCGCCTGCATCGGACCGAAGACCGCCGAGACGGCGCTCGAGTTCGGCCTGCGGGTGGATGTTCGCCCGGAGAACGCCTCGATCGTCGAGCTGGTGGACGCGCTCGCCGCGCATGCCGCGCAGCTTCGCTCCGAGGGCGCCCTCCCTCCGCCGCGCAAGAAGTCCCGTCGCTCCCGTTCGTGAGGTCGATTCGATGACCGGTCCGGTTAACCGTCCCCGTCGCCTCCGCCAGAACCCCGCGATGCGGCGGCTGGTGGCCGAGACGCGGCTGCACCCCTCGCAGCTGGTGCTCCCGATGTTCGTCGCCGACGGCATCGATGCGCCGCAGCAGATCGGGTCGATGCCGGGCGTCGTCCAGCACACGCTGGACTCCCTGCGTGCGGCCGCCGCGGATGCGGTGACCGCGGGCGTCGGCGGCGTGATGCTGTTCGGCGTGCCGAAGCCCGAGGACAAGGACGCGACCGGTTCGGTGGGTGCCCGTCCAGACGGGATCCTCAACCGCGCGCTGTCGGCGCTGCGGTCGGATCTGGGCGACGACACGGTGATCATGGCCGACACCTGCCTCGACGAGTTCACCGATCACGGTCACTGCGGAGTCCTGACCGGCTCGGGGGCCGTCGACAACGACGCCACGCTGCGGCGCTACGAAGAGCTCGCGGTGTCGCAGGCGAGCGCCGGCGCCCATGTGGTGGGCCCGAGCGGCATGATGGACGGCCAGGTGGCAGCCATCCGCGATGCGCTCGACGCCGAGGGATTCATCGACACGACCATCCTGGCGTACACCGCCAAGTACGCCTCGGCGTTCTACGGGCCGTTCCGCGAGGCCGTCGGTTCGTCGTTGCAGGGTGATCGTCGGACCTACCAGCAGGACCCGGCGAATCGTCTGGAGTCGGCGCGCGAACTGCTCGCGGATCTGGAGGAGGGGGCCGACATGGTGATGGTGAAGCCTGCGATGAGCTTCCTCGACATCGTCCGGGACGTTGCCGATCGCACGGACCTGCCCGTCGCCGCTTACCAGGTCAGCGGTGAGTACGCGATGATGGCCGCCGCAGGGGAGCGCGGATGGATCGACTTCGACGCGGCCATCGACGAATCGGTGCTCTCGATCGCCCGAGCCGGCGCCTCGATCATTCTCACCTACGCTGCGCCCGACGTGGCACGGCGACTGGCGCGGGCGTGAACCCGCACCGCGTGATTAGGCTGGTGTCATGACTGCTCCCGGACTGCCGATCGCAGACCCGTCCGCGCCGCCGAAACGCCCGGACAGCATCGTGCTGGCCGTACAGCTGTGGTTCGGCGTGGTCGTTCTCCAGATCGTCGCCATGGGCGCGCAGTGGAATGTGTTCAAAGCAGACTTCAAGAACCGGCTCGAAGACTTCAGCAAGGAGCGCAACGAGCCGGAGCTGACCGCGAACCTCGACGTCACCTTCGTCATCGGGATGGTCGGCGTCGCGGTGGCGCTGACCGCGGTGGCCGCAGTGCTGATGTGGTTCACCTACGTCGGTTACACCTGGGCCCGGCTGATCCTCGGCTGGGCCAGCGCCTTCGTGACGGTGAACCTGGCCTTCTCGCTCATGGCGCTGTTCGTCGACGCGCCGACGGATTCGAAACTGCCCGATCCGCCGTCGTGGGCGATGATCCCGGGAATACTCGGCGGTGTCTGCGCGGTGGGTGCCCTCGCCGCGCTCATGCATCGCGACAGCGCGGCCTTCTGCCGCGACAGCGCCACGCATCGTTCCCGCAAACGGCAGAATGGCTTCCGATGATTGAAGTACCTGCTCGACGTCGTCGACCCGAACGACCGGACCCGAAGGACCGCCCCTCGCTGGTGGTCTGGGCGCTCCGCCTGTGGCTGCTCTCGGGGGCCTTGCTGATCGCTCTGGGCGTCCTCGCCGTGGTCGCCGACATAGTCAACCTCGGGCTCGAGTTCGGCGTTCTCGCCGTCGACTGCCTGGTGATCGTTCTGGGCGTCGTCTACTTCCTGCTGGCCGCCAAGACCTACCGCGGCGCGGTGGAGTGGCGATCGTCGTTGTCCGCGCTGACCTGCGTCGTGGTCGCGATGCTGTTGCCGCTGACGATCGGTTTCCAGAGCCCGGGCCTGGCCGTGGTGCTCGCTTCGGCGGTGATCGGCCTGTTCGGGTCGCTGCTGGCGTACCGGCCGCCCGCCGACCGCTGGTTCAAATGCCAGGTCGGCGATTGTGCGGCGGATGAGCCTGCCGAGAAAGCGGCCAAGTGAGCGACGCTCCGGAGAACGGCGACGCTCCCAAGGACGCGGAACCCAAGGACGCCGACCCGGATCGGGAGGATGCCGAGTCGGGCGCCTCCGACCCGATTCCGAAGACGCTGAATCCGCGCAAGAAGCACGCGTCCGATCCGCCCGTCGATCCGGGGGCGACGCTGCTCTACGAATCGGGCGGCAGCTGGTGGACGGTGGCGATCGGGCCGGTCCTGGTGGCGGTGATCCTCGTCTTGGAGATCATCGGTGAGGGACAGATCCATTGGCAGGTGTTGCTGGCCTTCGGTGCGATCCTCACCGCATTCGCGGTGGTGCAGAAGATCGCGGCACGCCACCACGTCTCGATGCATCTCACCGAGACCACGCTGCGCCAGGGCCAGGAGACCGTCGAGATCGCGGACATCGTCAAGATCTTCCCGGAGAACAACGGCACCGAGCCGCAGGACTGGCAGAGCGCCCCGGCGCTCGGTGAGCTCCACGGCGTGCCGCGGCGGCGGAAATCGGTGGGCGTACGCCTGGCCAACGGACGGTTGGCCCAGGCTTGGGCGCGGGACGTCGACCGGCTGCGGACCGAGCTGACCGAAGCGCACCTGGCAGTGAAGATGGGGCTGCCGCCGAAGGGGAAAACTTAAGCGGTGGCAACGGAGGGAGACCGGCCGCAGGCGGATCAGCCGAAGCGGGAACAGCGCACCGCGCTGCTGTCCGCGGTCGCGGTGTTCGCGGTGCTCCTGCTGGCCGTCGGCGGGGCCATCTGGATGACGTCCGACGTTCCGAGTGATCGTGAAGCGCCCGAATCGGCGGAGGCGGCGGCCGACCACCGGCCCCTGCTGATTCACCTCGGCGACAGTTACGCCTCCGGCGCGGGTACCACGCCGTTGGTCGAGGACTCGCCCTTCCAATGCCAACGGTCGAGCCGGAATTTCGGCCAGCTGACCGCGAAGAAGCGGGACCTGCGGGTGCTCGACGTGACGTGTGCCGGTGCGACCAGCGATGACTTCTATCAGGAGCAGTACGACGGGGTGGCGCCGCAACTGGACGCGGTCACCGAGGCCGCGGACTACGTGACGCTGACGATCGGCGGCAACGACTCGGCGATCTACACCGTGATGGTGGGGGAGTGCACCAGACTGGCGGCCGACGATCCGACCGGGGCGCCGTGCCGGACGACGGTGGGCGGTACCCCGTTCCGACAGATCGCGGAGACCCGGAAGAGCGTCGAACGGGCGCTTCGCGACATCCGTGCCCGCGCTCCGCACGCGGGGATCCTGATCGCCGGATACCCGTGGCTGATGCCCGCGACAACCGCCTGCCGCCCCGCGGTCGGCGTCGCGGACGGCGACGTCGCCTACGTTCATCGGGTCCAGGCCGCACTGAACGACGCGATCGCCGAGGCCGCAGCCGCCGCGGGCGCGACTTTCGTCGACATGTCGACTCGGTCGGTCGGTCACGAGGCCTGCGCGCCGCGCGGCACGCGGTGGATCGAACCGCAGATCGGCGCCGATTCGCCGATCGTCATGCACCCGAATGCGCTGGGCCAGCAGGCCATCGCCGACGCGGTGGCCGGCCACCTTCGGTGACTCGGGACTCCCCACCTGCGACATAACGTGCATTCCCACGGCATTTCGGTGTGACGTACGAGGCAGCGATTGGGCGGCGGCGCTAGGATTTGGAACACTGGAGCCCATGGCCCCATCACTCGAGGATCCCGTTCAGGACACCGCCGTCAGCGCAGAATTGTTCGAACGGGCGACACGAGTGACCCCCGGCGGCGTGAACTCGCCGGTCCGGGCCTTCTCCGCGGTCGGCGGCACCCCGCGCTTCATCACCGAAGCCAGCGGCTGGAAGCTCACCGACGCCGACCGAAACAGCTACGTCGACCTGGTCTGCTCCTGGGGTCCGATGATCCTCGGCCACGCTCACCCGGCCGTCGTCGAAGCCGTCCAGCAGGCGGCGACCACCGGGCTCTCGTTCGGCGCACCGACCGCCGCCGAGATCGAGCTCGCCGAAGAGATCATCGACCGCGTCGATCCCGTCTCGCGGGTCCGGCTCGTCAACTCCGGTACCGAGGCGACGATGTCGGCGGTCCGACTGGCCCGCGGTTTCACCGGGCGCACCAAGATCGTCAAATTCTCCGGCTGTTACCACGGGCACGTCGACGCGCTCCTGGCCGACGCGGGGTCGGGGCTGGCGACGCTGGGACTCCCGACGTCTCCCGGTGTCACCGGCGCCGCAGCTCACGACACCGTCGTCCTGCCCTACAACGACCTCGCCGCGGTGGAGCAGGTGTTCGCCGAGCACGGCCCGGACATCGCCGCGGTCATCACCGAGGCCGCCGCTGGCAACATGGGGGCCGTCGCGCCGGTCGCAGGCTTCAACGAGGGGCTCCGCCGCGTGACCGCCGAGAACGGCGCCCTGCTGATCATGGATGAGGTGATGACCGGCTTCCGCGTGAGCCCCGCGGGCCACTACGGCCTCGACGGCGTGGCCGGCGACCTCTACACCTTCGGCAAGGTGATGAGCGGCGGTCTGCCCGCCGCGGCGTTCGGCGGTCGTGCCGAAATCATGGAGCACCTGGCGCCGATGGGGCCGGTGTACCAGGCGGGCACTCTGTCCGGTAACCCCGTTGCCGTCGCTGCGGGTCTGGCGACGCTGCGCAACGCCACGGCCGACGTCTACACCGCCCTGGACGCCAACGCCGACCGACTCGCGACGATGATCGGCGACGCCCTCACCACCGCCGGTGTGCCTCACCGCGTGCAGAAGGCGGGCAACCTCTTCAGCGTATTCTTCACCGACTCCGCGGAACCGGTGGTGGACTACGCGGGCGCCAAGGCCGCGCAGACCTGGCGTTTCGCACCGTTCTTCCACGCACTGCTGGCGCGCGGCGTGTACGCGCCGCCCAGCGCCTTCGAAGCCTGGTTCGTCTCCGCAGCGCTCGACGACGAGGCGTTCTCGATCATCTCCGACGCGCTGCCGGCCGCCGCCGCAGCGGCCGCAGCAGCAACCGACCCTGGAAAGGGAGCCTGATGAAGACGATCGTCCACATGATGCGACACGGCGAGGTGCACAACCCCGAGGGCATCCTGTACGGCCGACTGCCGGGATTCCACCTCTCCGACACCGGTGCCGCGCAGGCGCAGCGAGTGGCCGACGTCCTCGCCGACCACGACATCGCGCACGTGTTCGCCTCGCCGCTGCAGCGGGCGCAGGAGACGGCGACGCCCATCGCCGCGGCGCACGGTCTCGACATCACGACGATCGACGACCTCATCGAGGCCGACAACCAGTTCGAGGGCCTGAAGGTCTCCGTCGGCGACGGCGCGCTCGGCAAGCCGCGCCACTGGCTCAAGATGCGCGACCCGTTCACCCCGTCGTGGGGCGAGCCGTACATCCAGATCGCACACCGCATGCTGGCCGCCGCCAACACCGCGCGCGATGCCGGTCGCGGACACGAGGTGATCTGCGTGAGCCACCAGCTGCCGGTCTACACCCTGCGCCGCTTCCTGGAGGGACAGCGTCTGTGGCACGACCCCCGCGTCCGCCAGTGCTCGCTGGCCTCGCTGACCACCCTGATCTATGACGACGACGCCCTGGTGGACATCGTCTACTCCGAACCGGCGGGCGCATCGGATCCGCGGATCACCGGAGCGTGACGGCATGACTGCAACTCGGCCGACGACCCGCGGCCGACGGCGGATGGTGACTGTCGTGCTCGCGGCACTCGTCTCCGCGTCGATCCTGACCGGCTGCGCCGTCGGCGACGACGCCGTCTCGCCCAACCGCGGCAACCAGTTCGTCTCGCCTGACGGCAAGACAGTCATCGAGTACGCGGTCGGCGACCGCAAGGACATCGGCGCCGTCGAGGGCGAGAACCTGATGGGCGACGGCACGGTGAAGCTCTCCGACTACGCGGGCGATGTGGTCGTGGTGAACGTGTGGGCCTCCTGGTGCCCGCCGTGCCGCACCGAGTTTCCCCACCTGACGAAGGTGTACGAGGAGACCAAGGACAAGGGCGTCCAGTTCGTCGGCATCGACTTCCGCGACTCCCGCAACAGTGCCAAGGACTTCGTCACCGACCGCAAGGTTCCTTACCCGTCGATCTACGACTACGGTGGCGCCACCCTTGCAGCCCTCGGTGTGCCCGTCGGCGTGGTGCCGACCACGGTCGTTCTCGACCGACAGCACCGCCCGGCGAAGGTCTATCTCCGTGCCATCGGCGAGGACGAACTGCGTGACGCCGTGCTGAGCGTCGCTGCCGAGAGCCCGGCGAAGAAATGACGCAGGTGTATCTGGCCGATCTGGGCACCACCTTCGCCTCGACGGTCACCAGCGGACCGCTGCTGCTCGCGCTCGGTGTGTGCGTCCTGGTCGGCTTGATCTCCTTCGCCTCGCCTTGCGTGGTGCCACTGGTCCCCGGGTACCTCTCGTACCTGGCCGGGCTGGTCGGCGCCGAAGCGCCCGCGGTCCAGGCGGGGGAGGGCGCCAAGTCCGGCCGGTGGCGGGTGGTCGGCGCCGCCGGTCTGTTCGTCCTCGGGTTCACCGTGATCTACGTCCTCGCGACCGCCGCCCTGTTCGGCGTCACGTCGGTGTTCCTCGACACCGATCGCCTGGAGCTGATGCAGCGCATCGGCGGCGTGATCACCATCATCATGGGGCTGATCTTCCTCGGGATGATCCCGTTCCTGCAGCGCGACGTTCGCATGGCGCCGCGTCGCTACTCGGGCCTGATCGGCGCCCCGATCCTCGGCGCGGTCTTCGCCATCGGCTGGATCCCGTGCAGCAGCGCGACTCTCGGCGCCGTCCTCGGCATCGCCATGAGCACCGAGGGCAACAGTCCGCTCCGCGGCGCCCTGATGGTCACCGCGTACTGTCTCGGCCTCGGCATCCCGTTCCTCCTTCTGGCGCTGTCCTCAGCGTGGGCCGTGCGCAGCCTCGGCTTCGTTCGCCGCCACGCACGCACCATCCAGATCATCGGCGGCGTTCTCCTCATCGGCGTGGGCGTGATGCTCGTGACCGGCATGTGGAACGAGTTCGTCGACTGGATTCGAATCACCCTCATCAACGACGTGGAGTTGCCCGTATGACTCAGGCCGGCAAACCGTCCCCGCTGCAACGCTTCGTCGTCGCACCTTCCCGGAAGGTCTGGCGGGGTCTGACTTCGATGCGCACCGCGCTGGCGCTGCTGTTCCTGCTCGCCCTCGCGGCGATCCCGGGAGCGATGCTGCCGCAGCGCGACCTCAACGAGTCGAAGACCCTCGAATACATCGAGAAGCAGGGCGAGCTCGGCGTCTGGATGGATCGCCTGCAACTGTTCGACGTCTTCTCGTCGAGCTGGTTCACGGCCATCTACGTGCTGCTCTTCGTCTCGCTGGTCGGGTGCCTGACGCCCCGCATCTGGGAGCACCTGCAGTCGCTGCGGACCAAGCCGGTCAAGGTGCCGCGCAACCTCAAGCGCATGCCGCGGCACATCTCCGAGACCGTCGACGGCGAGCCCGCCGAGATCGGCGCGCGGATCGAGAAGAACCTGCGCGGCTGGCGCACCGACGTGCGCACCGTCGAGCCGTCGACCAAGTACCCGGACGGCGCGGTCGAGGTGTCGGCCGAGAAGGGCTATCTGCGCGAGTTCGGCAACCTGGTCTTCCACTTCGCGCTGCTCGCACTGCTGGTGGCCATGGCGATCGGCAAGTTGTGGGGCTACGAGGGCACCCGCACGCTGGTGGCCGACGGTGAACAGGTGCTATGCAACACGTCCACCGCCGTGTACGACTCGTTCCGGTCCGGCGCGATGGTCGACGGCACCGGCCTCGAGCCGTTCTGCATCCGGGTCGACGAGTTCTCGGCGACGTTCCTGCCGAGCGGTCAGCCGGACATGTACGACTCCAAGATCGCGCACACCACCGACCTGTCGTTGCCGGGCGACGAGTGGCCGACCACTCAGGTCCAGGTGAACAATCCCCTGCGGATCGCGGGCGACCGCGTCTACGTCCTGGGCAACGGTTTCGCGCCCACCTTCACAGTGACCTTCCCGAATGGTGAGAAGCGTACCGAGACGACCCCGTTCATCCCGCAGGCCACGCAGACCATGCTGTCGGAGGGTGCAGTTCGCGTCGACACCCCGGCGGGCATGTACCCGAACGAGGACGACCGTCGCAAGAACCAGATCGCGATCGAGGGGCTGTTCGCGCCCGACGCGGTGTTCCCGCACGCCAACCTGCTCGACTCGGCGTCGCCGGAGCCGCACAAGCCGACCGTCGCCATCCGCATCTACAAGGGCGACACCGGTCTGGACACCGGTCGGCCGCAGAACGTGTACTCGCTCGACCAGCGGTTGATCGACCAGGGGCGACTGACGCAGCAGGCGTCGGTGAACCTCGGCATGGGTGCGGAGACGGTTCTGCCGGACGGCACGCGCGTGCGCTTCGACGGCTACGAGCGCTGGGCATCGGTCCAGGTCTCGCACGATCCGATGCAGACCGCGGTGCTGGTGTCGTCGGTCGTGATGGTCCTCGGACTGGTGATGTCGCTGATGATTCGCCGCCGACGGGTGTGGGCCCGAATCGTGCCTGTTGCCGAGGGCGACAAACGACGTACTGTAGTAGAGGTCGCCGGCCTGGCCCGTACTGACCAGGCAGGCTGGGGCGAAGGCTTCGAGGAACAGGCCAGGGGTCTGTTCGCCGAGGACGCCCCGAAGAACCGGGCCAAGCTGTGACGGCCCGGAGTGAAGACGAGATGAGGAATCGTTCATGAACGATGAAGCCGTGGGCTACGTCAACGAGACGCTGGCTCGCTATTCCGACTGGCTGTACGCCACCAGCATGACGGTGTACGTGATCGCCATGCTGATGTTCCTCGGAGCACTGGCCGGTGCCCGCTACCAGCGGATCGACGCGAAGTCGGAGAGCCTCGTCGGTGCGACGGCCGGTTCCGCCACCTCGTTGACGAAGGATTCCGCCGACGACCGCGTCCCCGGCCGCATCTCGGGGCCGGCGCAGCGTCGCCCGTTCGGGGAGAAGCTTGCAGCGATGGCTTTCCCGGTGGTGTGGGTCGGATTCCTCGCTCACCTGGGATCGGTGGTTCTCCGCGGAGTCGCCACCGATCGCGCGCCGTGGGGCAACATGTACGAGTTCATCTCGCTGACCTGCCTCGCGTGCGTCGCCGCCGGACTCGTCATCCTCCGCGCTAAAGAGGCGCGACCCCTGCTGAGCTTTGTGCTGGTCCCCGTCGTGCTGCTGATGTTCATCGGCGGGCGGTACCTGTACACCCAGGCCGCACCGGTGGTTCCGGCGCTGAAGTCGTACTGGCTCGCCATCCATGTCTCGATCATCTCGGTCGCGTCCGGCGTGCTGCTGGTGGCCGGTGTGGCCAGCATCCTGTACCTGGTTCGCAGCAAGTGGCCGACTCTCGGTGTCGTGGACGAGGCCGCAGCCGGTCTCGGAGCTGCCGGACGACGTCTGTTGGGCCACCTCCCCAGCGCAGAGGCGCTCGACCGCACCGCGTACAAGTGCACGGTGATCGGCTTCCCGCTCTTCGGACTCGGCATCATCTGCGGCGCCATCTGGGCCGAGGCCTCGTGGGGCCGCTTCTGGGGCTGGGACCCCAAGGAGACGGTGTCGTTCATCGCGTGGGTGATTTACGCGGCGTACCTGCATGCGCGCGCCACGGCGGGTTGGCGCAATGCTTCGGCATGGATCAATATCGCGGGCTTCGTCGCGCTGCTGTTCAACCTGTTCGCCATCAACCTGGTGGTCTCCGGCCTGCACTCGTACGCGGGTCTGTAGATCCCAGATCACTCCGCAGAAACGAACGACAGCGCAGAAACGAAACGACCGCGCCCGTTGAAGACGGGCGCGGTCGTTGGTTTTCGATCGACTGTGCGGGCTGGGCGTCAGCGGCGGTCGAGCGAACGCAGGAAGTCCGGATCATCGTCGGGACCGCGAGGCGCGGGCCGGCGACTGCCGCTCGGGCTCTGCTCGTTGAGGCTGGTCTGCATCAGGCGCCACGACACGAAGGCGGCGACCGCTACGAGGGTGAGCACTAACAGGAACGGCACGGGCAGGGCACCTCGCACTTCACGTCTCGGGAGACTTCACAGTCGGGAAACTCCACATTTCGGATCGGTTCAGTGAAGTCTACCCGCAAACACTGAGGCCCAGTTCCTGAAGGACGAGGATCTCCGAGCCCTCAAGATGCGCGCCGGGAGGCGCGCATCGAGGACTGCGAGGAGATCGCGTCCGCCGGAACTGGGCCGAAGCGATGAGGAACTGTGGTCAGGAGCGGTTGAGGAGCTCCACGACGTCCGCTTCGCGGAAGCGACGGTGGCCGCCCGGGGTGCGGATGGACTTCAGGACTCCCGACGACGCCCAGCGGGCGACGGTCTTCGGGTTCACGTTGAACATCGCGGCGACCTGACCGGGGGTCAGGTTGTGCTGCGTGGCCAAGGCGGGGGTGATGATTCCAGTCTCAGTGGAGTTTTCGGCGACGGCAGTCATTTCAATCTCCTGTTTGCTATTTGGGTAACACCGGCGGTTTCGCCGCTACACCCACTTTGTACACGCATTTGTGCAGGTTGCTCGAACAGTCAGTCGTTAGTAAAGGGTCCGTAATGTTGGATTTCGGCCTGATTCTCCCCCTTGCGACCAGTGCCCGAAGTTGTCCTCCGAACGGTGTATTCGCTGGTCCCGGCGCGAGCGAAGTATTCTGGGGGACATGACAGACCAACGACCAGACCCCGATCTCACCGACCAGAACAAGCCGGCGACTATGACGAGCCTCATCCTCGCCGTGGTCTTGTACTCCGTGGCACGGATCGCGCTGGTGGCGGTGATCGCGACGGTGATCTTCTTCGGTGGGCAGGCCGTGAACGTCGACGTGCCGCCGCTGGTCGCCGCAGTCTTCGGCGTCCTGATCGCCCTTCCGCTCGGGCTGATCTTGTTCAAGTCGCTGCGACTGAAGGTCAACGACCAGATCGCGCAGGTCGATGCCCAACGATCGGCGCAGCGCGACGACCTTCAGGCGCGTCTGCGCGGCGAGGACTGACGTGCCCGCCTCGATGGTGGAACGCGTCGCGGACCGCAGTTGGACGAGCCGCGCGGTTCAACTCATCGAGGCCGACGCTCGTCGCAGTGCCGACACCCACCTGCTTCGCGTCGACCTGCCCGAGTGGGCGGAGCGCGGAGACGGGATCGACCTCTACCTGAAGGACGAGTCGACGCACCCGACGGGATCGCTGAAGCACCGACTGGCGCGCTCGCTGTTCCTCTACGGACTGTGCAACGGCTGGATCCGCGAGGAAACCACCGTCATCGAGGCGTCGTCGGGGTCGACGGCGGTCTCCGAGGCCTACTTCGCCAAGCTGATCGGTGTCTCGTTCATCGCGGTCATGGTGTCCGGGACGTCTCCGGCCAAGACCAGGCTCATCGAGGCGCAGGGCGGTGTCTGCCATTTCGTCGACTCACCGTCCGAGATCTACGCGGTGGCGCAGCGGTTGGAAGCCGAACTCGGAGGCCATTTCATCGACCAGTTCACCATGGCTGAGCGCGCGACGGACTGGCGGGGCAACAACAACATCGCCGAATCGGTCTTCGCGCAGATGAGCGCCGAACGACACCCGATTCCGGAGTGGATCGTCGTCGGCGCGGGGACCGGGGGCACCTCGGCCACCTTCGGCCGATATCTGCGGTACCGGCAGCATCCGACGCGCCTGTGCGTCGTCGACGTCGAGAACTCGGTCTTTCTGCCCGCCTATCAGACCGGTGACGGCACCATCACTTCGCCGACGGCGTCGCGGATCGAGGGCATCGGCCGCCCCCGGGTGGAACCGTCGTTCGTCTCGCAGGTGATCGATGCGATGGTGCCGGTGCCCGATGCGGCGTCGGTAGCGGCCATGCGCTTCCTCAGCGACCGGCTGGGACGACGCGTCGGCGGCTCAACCGGAACCAACTTCTGGGGCGTCTGCACGCTGATCGGCGAGATGGCGGCGGCCGGACGCAGCGGCAGTGTGGTGTCGCTGCTGTGCGACAGCGGTGACCGATACGATCACACATACTTCAACGACGACTGGGTGAGCGAGCAGCAGCTGGACCTCGGGCCGCCGACTGCGGCGCTGGAACGGTTCTACGCCACCGGGGTGCTGCCCGAGCCGTCGTCTCAGCGTTGACACGCGGCCCGGTGCGTCCGGCCGCAGATTGGGGACAGCGTGGCCGTCGTCGAGGCGTCGAATCTGGTTCGCGAGTATCGCATGGGAACGGAGACGGTGCGAGCGCTCGACGGCGCATCGCTGACGCTCGAGGGCGGTCAGTTCGTCTCGGTGGTCGGACCATCGGGTGCGGGAAAGTCGACGCTGCTGCACATCATCGGGGCACTCGACGTCCCGACCTCGGGGTCCATTCGCGTGGACGGCACCGACTTGGCTGGTCTCAGCGACGACGAGGCCTCCGCGTTCCGACGGCATCGGGTCGGCTTCATCTTCCAGTTCTTCAATCTGGTGCCCACGCTGACCGCCTGGGAGAACGTCGCGCTCCCCAGGCTTCTCGACTCCAAGTCGCTGCGAAAGGCCAAACCGCGGGCCGTCGAACTCCTTGACCGGGTCGGTCTCGGTGACCGCGTCGAACATCGACCGGCGGAACTGTCCGGCGGACAGATGCAGCGGGTGGCGGTCGCGCGGTCGTTGATGATGGACCCGAAGATCCTGCTGGCGGACGAACCGACCGGCAACCTCGATTCGAAGACCGGCGCCGACGTCCTGGCGCTGCTGTCGGAGGTGGCGCACGACGAACCCGACCGCCTGGTGCTGATGGTGACGCACGACAGCAACGCCGCGGCGGTCTGTGACCGAGTGGTGACGGTCCGCGACGGCAGGATCGACGGGCGGGACAGCTGAGGTGGGTGCGGTTCTCGCCGGACTCACGCGCGTCCGCATCTTCAACCTGCGTGAGCTCGCGGGTCACAGACTACGGGTGGTCACCTCGCTCGTCGTCGTGATGGTGTCGTCGGCACTGCTGGTCGCGGTGCTCGGCACCTACGGCTCCATGTCGGAGTCGGTGCGGCAGTTCAACGCCGCGCTGTCGGGCGATGCGACCGTCGAAGTCGCGGGAATCGCCGACTCGGGCGTCGACTCCGCCCTCGCGGGAGAGCTGCGCCGCGAAGTGCCCGGGGCGCGTGCCGTGGTGCCGCTGGTCCGCAGCACCGTGATCCTCGACGACGGGGCGCCCGCGGTGCTGGTCGGCTCCGACATGTACGTGACCGCGCTGTCGGGTGAACTGCGTGAGGTCGTCGACTCGGAGGCGAACTCCGCCGGTTCGGGATTCGCCGCCGAACGGCTAGACGATGGCATCGTGGTCGGCGCAGCGACCGGTTTGCGAGAGGGACAGGCACTGACCCTCTCGGGCGTCGACGTGACGGTGGTGGGCGTGGTGCCCGACGACGTCGGCCGGGTCCTCAACGGCGGCCGCTTCGTGTTCGCGTATCTCGGTCTGGCCCAGCGCCTCACCGGGCTCGACGGCGCGGTCGACTCGATCCTCATCGTCCCGAAGACGGGGGTGTCGCAGTCGGAGCTGAGCGCGCAGGTGTCGGCGGTGGTCGGCGGTCAGGCGAGCGTGGTGGATCCGAGCTTCCGGGTGAAGCAGGTGGAGGTCGCCAACTCGGTGACGCACGACTCCACCCTGCTGGTGGCCATGGTCTCGCTGATCATCGCCGCGTTTCTGGTCTTCAACACGATGAACATGGCGGTGGCCTCGCGTCGCCAATCCCTGGCGATGCTGCGCGCACTGGGCGCGCGGCGCCGCCATCTGGTCGGCGACCTGCTGGCCGAGTCGGCGGTCCTCGGTGTGCTCGGCGGGTTGATCGGCGTGCCGTTGGGGATTGTGGCCGGCCGCTGGATCATCGGGCGGCTGCCGGACTCGTCGGAAGCCGTCGGCGTGGCCGTCGACTATCACCTGCCCGGGTACGCACCCGTCGTCGCCGTTGTCGCGTGCGTCGTCGCGTGTGTCGGGGCGACGATCCTGGCGGCACGCTCGGTGTTCGCGGTGGCACCGGTGGAAGCGATGGTGCCCGGCGAGGCCTCCGACGCCAAGCCGCCCGCCGCCGGGCTGCTGGTGAGCAGCGGAGTCGTCGGAGCGCTGCTGATCGTCGCGGCGTGGACGATTGCGGAGACCGTGGACGGTCGTGCCGCCATTCTGGCCGGTGCCGTCTACTCGGTCGGCGGCCTGTTGCTCTGCTTCGCACTGATGTCGGTACTGGTCCGCGCGGTGTTGGCGACGTCGAATCGATGGCGTGGCCCCGGGCGGCTCGCAGCGGTCAATGCCGAACGCGCGCCGCGGCGCGTCTGGGCCACGGTGATGACGGTCGCGGTCGCGATCACTGTCGGCATCGGCATCTCCGGGGCGCTCAACAACATGATCGGATCCATCTCGACCTCGCTCGAGGGGCTCGCCGATCCGGACTTCTACGTCTCGTCGCGCACCGCTGACGCGATGCCGCTCGGCCCCGCGCTCGATCCGGCCATCGCCGAACAGGTCCGGCAGCTGCCCGAGGTCGACGCTGCGGTCGGCGGCCAATGGGCGTCGGTCAACATCGGCGATGCCCGCGTGCTGCTGCAAGGTCTGGTCCCCGGCTCGTCGGCGCCGTTCATCAAGAAGTCGTCCGACGACGCCGTCCGGCAGACGCTGGCCGGCGACGGGATCCTGCTCTCCAAGGTGCTCGCCCGCATGCTGGGCGTACAGTCCGGCGACACCGTGCGCCTCGCCACACCCACCGGCTACCAGTCGCTGGTGGTCCGCGACACCGTCAATTATGTTGCCGTCGACTCCGGGGTGGGCGCGGTCTCCAACAACCTGCTGCGTAAGTGGTTCAAGCGTGACGGCGACACCTATCTGCAGGTGATGCTCAAGCCGGGCGCTGACCACGAGCGGGTGCGGCGCGAACTGACCGCCATCGCCGATGCGCATCCGGGCCTCGGCAACCGACCGGTCTCGGTCTACACCGGGCAGGAGGCGCTCGACGCGACAAAGAAGAGCGTCGAGCAAGCCGGAGCCTTCACCGTCGCGATCCAGTGGATCGTCGCGGGCGCGGCGGCGATCGCGCTCCTCAACACCCTGCTCCTCTCGGTGCTGGAACGCAGTCGCGAGCTGAGCGTGCTGCGCGCGATGGGGGCGTCGCGTCGATTCATCTCACGCATGGTGCTCAGCGAAGCCGCATCGATCGCGCTGGTCGGCGCGGCGGTGGGGTTGGTTCTCGGCAGTGGATTGCACTACCTCGCCGACCGAATCCTGAGCCAGACCACGTCGATCGACATCGTCTACGCGCCTCAGCTGTCGGCGTTCGGCTATGTGATCGTTCCCGTCGCGCTCTGCCTGATCGGAGCCATGGTGCCTGCGGCGAGAGCGTCTCGTCTCAACATCTCGCAGCAGTTGACTGCTGATTGATGCCCGTGTGGCGTGGCAGGCGAAGCGGGCGGCGCGAAGCGGGGCGGGGCGATTGTTCCCGCTCGACAGTCCTCGGTCCTCGGCTAGCGCCTCGTCCCTGCGGAGAGCTCGCGTGAACAATCGCCCCGCCCCGCTTCGCTCGTCGTCCGATCGGTCGATCGTCAGCGATGTGTCAATAAATATTGACAGTTCGTGAACGTCAACATATATTGACATAATGCACGCAGATGATGAGCAGATGAACGACGACGATCCGATGGTGAGGGCCGCGGCAAGCGCGGATCCGGCAGTCGGATTGGGAGTGGTTCGGGCGCTGCGAACTCTCGCCGACCGGCTCGAGGACGTTCATGTGGCTTCGGCGAGGTCGCAGGGATGGAGTTGGCAGGCGATCGCCGAAGTTCTGCAGGTCAGCCGTCAGGCCGTGCATCAGAAGCATTCGTATCGAGAGGCCGCGGAAGCGGCTGGGAAGGACGGCAACGATGTTTGACCGTTTCAATTCAGACTCTCGAGCCGTGATGATGTTCGCGGCTCAGGAAGCAAAGGATCTCGCGCATCGCGAGATCGGCACCGACCACCTCATGCTCGGCATGCTGTGCAATGCGCGCAGCCCGCTGTTCGCCGTGCTGGCCGACCAGGGGCTCACCCTGGCGGGTGCACGCGAGGTGGTCGGGAAGAACCGGGAGGCGGAGCCCGAGGACGTTCGGGACCGCTACGAGGACGACCGAGTGGCCCTGCGCAGCATTGGAATCGACCTTGACAAGGTCCGCGAGGCCGTCGGGGACAGGTTCGGTGAAGACCTCGCCGAGGGCTGGGGACGACGACCCGAACGAGGTCGTGGTCGCGGTCGCGGACCGCACGGTCGCCGCGGTCCGCACCACGGTGGTCCTACCGGCGGACCCGGCGGATGGAGTGGTCCGTTCCGGGCGGAGGTGGGGCCCGACGGCATCTGGTTCGGGCCGGCCGAAGGCGGCCGGGGCCGTCGAGGCCCGCGAGGTCGCGGTCGTGGCGGGCGCCTCACCGAGCCGGCCCGCGAGGCGATCCGTGCCACGGTGGCGACAGCCCGAGAGGCGGGCGACTCGGACCTTCGCGTCGAACGCCTGCTGCTGGCCATGCTCGACGGCGGCGATCCCGCGGTGATCGCGGTGGTGGAGTCGGCGACGACCGTCGATCAACTCCGCGACGCGGTGATGGCGCTTCTTCAAGAGGCACCGGCAGCGGGCTGATGCCCCAGCAATGACGATCGGCCCCTCCCGAAGACTTCGGGAGGGGCCGATCGTCGCGTCACTAGCTCAAGCCGAGCGCGATCCCGGTCGCGAGGGACCACACCAGCATCGCGACTCCGGTCAGCGCGAGGACGGGGATCAGCTCGCGCCCCTGAGCTCCGCCCATGACCAACTTCAACGGTTTGACCAGGGGGATCGCCACCAGCAGGCCGGCCGCGGCCGCGGGAACGAAAACCGCCAGCACGATGCTGACGACGACTGGGACCGCGCACATCACGAGGTACAGCCTGCGCGTGGCGGCGTCGCCGAGTCGCACGGCGAGCGTCACCTTTCCGGATTCGGTGTCCGTCGGGATGTCGCGCAGATTGTTGGCGATCAGCACGCCCGACGACAGCGCGCCGACTGCGACCGCACACCCGACGCCGACCCAGTCCACCTTGCCCGACGTGACGAACTGCGTCCCAAGCACGGCCACGAGTCCGAAGAAGACGAAGACGGCGATCTCGCCGAATCCCAGATATCCGTAGGGGCGTCGACCGCCGGTGTAGAACCACGCGCCCAGGATGCACACGGCACCGATGAGGACCAGCCACCACGCGGTGGCGATCGCCAGTGCCAGCCCGGCCGCGGCACCGACGCCCAGCGCCGTGAACGCGGCGGCCTTGACCGCTCCCGGACGTGCGGCACCGGAGCCGACCAGACGGAGCGGGCCCACCCGGTCGTCGTCGGTGCCGCGGATGCCGTCGGAGTAGTCGTTCGCATAATTGACGCCGACGATCAGTGCGAGCGACACCACCAGAGCCAGCGCCGCCTTCCACCAGGTGACGCCCCCGACGTAGAGGCCGGCACCGGTTCCGGCAATCACCGGAGCGATCGCGTTCGGCAGGGTGCGCGGTCGTGCGCCTTCGATCCATTGAGCCACTGTTGCCACGCCGATATTGTTCCATCCTCGCGCGGCGCGCCGGCGTCGGCCGACCTCGATACCGCCACGCCGGGTGTCACCCGACCTGGTGTCAGCCCAACCCCTGACGCCGTTTCTGGGACTTACCTGAGGAATTCCTGCGTGATTCCATGAGGGCTCAGAATGTGGTGCTACCTGGGCGTTATCGGTGGCACCGGCTATCTCGCCCGGGGGAGAACTTCAGTGAAGCGCAAAATTGCGACGTCGGCTGCTGCATGTGGACTGTGCGCGGGAGTGATTGCTCCGCTGGCGTTCGCGCCGACGGCGATGGCCGCGGACGCGCCGTACATTCCCGGCGTCGATTCGTCAGTTGCCGCCAACGGTCCGACGCTGACCGCGCCCAGCGACGTGCTGTCTTCGTTGGTGCCAGACGCCGACTCGGACGCACTGGTCGTCCTCGTGCCGGGCACCGACGACACCTATTCGCCGCGTGTCAACAGTCTCGTCGCGGGGCGCGACCTCACCGTGGTCCAGTACCCGGAGTCGTTCTGGCCGATCATCTCCGGCAAGTCCGGAAAGCTGCCGTTCACCGCCCCGACCTACAACGACTCCCGCGATGTCGGCACGGCCAACACGCTCAAGGTGATGGAAGCCTTGAAGGACGCCGATCGCGTCATCGTGTACACCGGCTACTCGCAGGGCAGCGAAGCGCTCGGGAACGCGGCGGAGCAGGCGGCGGCCAAGGGGCTTCTGGGATCCAACTCGACGATCCTGCTGGTCTCCGATCCACGGGGGCCGTGGGGCGTCAAGTCCAAGCTGAGCCGGACGCCGTTCGCCACGCCGCTGCTGGGCCTGATCGGCGTCTCGAACGACGGCGCCCGCAATCCCGAGGACACCGGCGACGCCAAGGTTGTTCACGTCATCGTCCAGGGTGATCCCGTCGGCCACCTGCAGTGGGACCCGCTGCGGCCGGTGTCGTCGGTTGCGGTCAATGCCGCGGGGTTCCTCGCCATCCACTCCGGCACCGGCCGCGGCTCGTACGCCGATCTGGAGAACCTGGAGCAGGTCGCCACGTTCACCAGTGGCAACAGCACCTACCAGGTTTACGACACTTACCACCCGTTCGCGCTGCTGAACGCCATGATCTACGAATCCCTGGGCGTGCCGGTCTCGACCGAACAGCTCGAGTCGTGGGACAAGGCCGCCGAGAAGTTCTACCCGACGCAGGAGATCACGGCGGAGAACGCCGACCCGAACGTCCCGGTGACCAAGGTCTCGTCGCCGACTGCCACCGCAGACGAGACCGATGACGCCCCCGCGGCCAACCGAGTCGCGGGCAAGCGCCGCCTGCTGGACGACACCGGGCAGTGGGCCGAACCGCAGCCGCTCGAGGGCGGTACGTCATCGTCCTCGCCGCGCCACGCGCAGGTGGACGACGGGACCGGTGTCGACGCGGAGACTCCAACGGAGGAGCTCCCGCCTGCTGAGACCCCGCAGGATGAGACGCCCACTGCGGTGGAAGAGGACGCTCCGGTGACTCCGGAAGCGCCAGAAGAGATCAGCGCAGAAGAAGTGGACGCAGAAGTAGTGGACGCAGAACAAGAGAACGCAGCGGCCTGATTCCGCCGAACTCAGGCGAAGCGCTCGCGCAGCGCCCGGCGATCCACCTTGCCCGGGCCGCGGAGCGTAAGAGCGTCGAGTAGGAACACCTTTCGGGGCGCCGCATAGCGATCGAGGCGCTCGGTGACGAAGGCGCGCAGCACGGCGTCGTCGGGCCGCGGCCCTTCGGTCGCGGCGACCACCGCGACGACCACCTGCTCGCCCAGTCGTTCGTCCGGCACGCCGAACACCGCGCAGTCGGCGACGCCGGGCACCTCGGAGATGACTGCCTCGACCACCTGCGGTACCACGGTGAGTCCGCCGGTGGAGATCGCCTCGTCGGCGCGGCCGACGATCCGCAGCAGGTGATCGTCGAGCGCGCCCAGATCGTCGGTCAGGAACCAGCCGGGGTCGGCGAACGCGGGGTGGTCGGGCAGGTTGCGGTAGCCCTTGGCAAGGGTCGCGCCGCCCAGCGCCACGCGGCCGGCGCCGTCGTCGCCCGCTTCCATGATCCGCAGGCGGGTTCCCGGCAACGGCAGGCCGTCGTACACGCAGCCCCCCGCGGTCTCACTCATCCCGTACGTCCGCACGATAGGCAGTCCGGCGTCGAGGGCGCGGGCCGCGAGCGAAGCGCCGGTGGCCGCTCCGCCCACCAAGATCGCGTCGAGGTCGGCCAGCGCAGCTGACGCGCGCGGATCGTCGAGGGCCTTCCTGAGCTGCATGGGCACCAGCGAGGTGTAGCGCCGGTGACCGGGCATGGCGGCGATCTGCGCGGGCAGCGCGGCGGGGTCGAAGCCCGCAGCGAGGTCGAGGACCACCGGGTCGTATCCCGCGGCGAGAGAGCGGAGCAGCACCTGCAGACCCGCGATGTGGTGCGGGGGCATCGCGAGCAGCCAACTGCCCGGTCCGCCCAGGACCTCCGCCGTCGCGTCGATCGATGCGCGCAGCGAGGCCGCCGTGTGGACTGCGCCCTTGGGGGTCCCGGTGGTGCCGGAGGTCGAGACGACGAGGGCTGCGTCGTCGTCGATGGGCGAGCCGAGCGCGAGCGCCTCGGACAGTCGACGCACGTCGGCCGGGTTGTCGGCGGGGAGCGGCAGATACGCGGCGTCGCCGTCGAGCAGAGCCGTCAAATCCCGCCGAGCGTCGAGCACGGCGGGATTCGCGGGAAGTTCGAGAGGTCGAAGGACTCGCAGAGTCACTCCTCGGTCTTGCTCACGACGGGTTCGGCTGCGGTCACGCTCTCGCGGTCGGCGAGCGGCCAGCCTGCTGCGGCGAGACGTGCCGAGACCTGCTCGATCTCGTCCGCGGACGGAGCCTGCTCGGTGACGGCGTGAATCGCCTCGCGGATGCGCTCCGGGGTGGCGGGAGTGTCGGTGCCGTACTCGAGCGCGAGCCCGAGGACGACGTCGGTGATCTCAGACTCTGACAGAAGCGGAGTCAACAGCGCCAGCAGCGGCGGGTAGTCGGAGGCCGGAATGCCCTCGGGATATCCGGCGCGAATCCACCTGATGATGTTGTCGAACAGCGATGGTGCCATGTGTTGTCTCGGTGCCTTTCAAGACCCGGGATTACCCGGAGGTCACTTCTTGTAAGCGAAGTCGGGGAAGATGCGGAGGTCGAAGTAGTAGTCGAGCGTCTGTCGCGTGACCCACAGGATCCCCAGGACGATCACCACGACGGTCAGTCCGATCAGGGCGAAGCCGAGGTAGCGGATGATCGGGTTGGCGGGCTTGCCGAGGTCACCGTGGCCGATGGCTTCCAGGCGCATGCCGACCGCGAACAGTGCGGGGAGGCCGGCGCCGAGGACCAGGCCGACCGCGAGGACCTTGGAGATGGAGGAGACGATGTCCATGAGGTGATGAGCCTTTCGCGAAGTCGGAATCAGGCCTGAGCGGCGGGATCGGTGGCGGTCGGAACCGGCGTCTCTTCGCCCTCGGAGCCTTCGGCCCACTCGTCATTGACGTTCCGGTGGTCGACCTTCTGCTGCTGGGCGCGCCAGTACATGTAGGCGGACAGAGCGGCCAGGATCAGGAAGATGACGATGGCGCCCGGGGCGCCGCCGACCATGTTGGCGAGCCAGAAGCAGAGGGCGCCGACCAGTGCGGCGGCGGGCAGGGTGGTCAGCCAGGCGATCGCCATGCGTCCGGCGACGCTCCAGCGGACCTCCGCGCCCTTCTTGCCGAGTCCCGAACCGAGGATCGAACCGGTGGCGACGTGGGTGGTCGACAGCGCCATGCCCGCGACCGACGAGGTCAGAATGATGGCCGCAGACGAGGCCTCGGCTGCCATGCCCTGGGGCGCCTTGATCTCGACCAGGCCCTTGCCCAGCGTGCGGATGATGCGCCAGCCGCCGAGCCAGGTGCCGAGCGCGATGGCGGCGGCACACGAGGCGACCACCCAGAAGGGCAGTCCGTGCGAAACGGTCGAGGCGTCGAGGTGACCGGTGGCGATCAGCGCGAGCGCGATGACGCCCATCGTCTTCTGCGCGTCGCCGGTGCCGTGAGCCAGTGAGACGAGGGAGGCTGAAGCGATCTGACCGTGGCGGAAGCCGCCCTCCTTCTTCTTCTCGGACATGCCGTTGGTGATGGCGTAGACGAGCAGGGTGCCGACCGCAGCCACCAGACAGGCGATCACCGGGGCGAACAGCGCCGGAACGATCAGCTTGGCCAGGATGCCTTCCCAGTTGATGCCCGAGCTGCCGATCGCTGCCAGACCCGCACCGATCAGACCGCCGAACAGTGCGTGCGAGGAGCTCGACGGCAGGCCGAACAGCCAGGTGAAGAGATTCCACAGGATGGCGCCGATCAAACCGGCGAAGATGATGATCAGCGCGGTGTCCGCGCTGAGCCCGTCGACCAGCGCGCCCTTGTCGTCGCCGGACGTCTCCTGGATCTTCAGGACGTCCTTGGTGATGGTCGCGGCGACCTGGACGGAGAGGAAGGCGCCGACCAGGTTGAGGATCGCAGACAGGCCGACGGCGACCTTCGGCTTCAGCGCGCCGGTGGCGATCGATGTCGCCATGGCGTTGCCGGTGTCGTGGAACCCGTTGGTGAAGTCAAAGCCGAGTGCTGTGACGATCAGCAGAACGAGAATGAGCATCTCTGCGGTCATGCGACAACTATGACCGGCGATCGGTGGGGGTAGTCAACTCGATGCAACGTTCCGTTTGGGGCGTTGACCTGGGGATTTAAACTGTATCGGGGGTCGTTAACGGAATGTTCACCGAACCGTGGAGTGGACGTCACCCGGAGTTGCCCGTTCCGTTCGATCCGCAGGTGAAGGCAAGGTTAAGTCCAGGTGAATGACCTCGCGGGCGGCCGATGTCGAATCCCTGCCAACCGTCGATGAGACGATGTCACGCACGTGTGCCAGAATCAGCGCATGACGCCGATGACGCTGGGAATGCCGATCAACTACGCGGGCGACTTCCGCGAGACCATCGATAACCTCCGCGACTTCGAGGGGGTGGGCGTGCGCCGCGTCGCGGTGCCCGAGGCCTACAGCTTCGACGCCGTGAGCCAGCTCGGTTACATCGCCGCCCGCACCGAGACGATGGAACTGCAGACCGGCATTCTCCCGATGTATTCGCGGACCCCCACCAACCTCGCCATGACCGCCGCGGGCCTCGACTACATCAGCGGCGGTCGTGCGGTGCTGGGCATCGGCGCCTCCGGGCCGCAGGTGATCGAAGGATTCCACGGCGTCAAGTACGACTACCCGCTCGGACGTGCCCGCGAGAACGCCGAGATCTGCCGTCAGGTGTGGCGGCGCGAGCGCGTCGAGCACCGCGGCAAGCACTACCAGCTGCCCCTCACCAAAGAGGACGGCGGCAGCGGACTCGGTAAGGCGTTGAAGATCATCAACCACCCGGTCCGTGACCGGATCCCGATGCTGCTCGCCGCGATCGGACCCAAGAACGTCGAACTCGCCGCTGAGTTGTTCGAGGAACTGCAGCCCTTCCTCTACCACCCCGACCACGTCGACGCCGCCTTCGGCGAGCCGCTGGCGGCGGGCAACGCCAAGCGGGACCCGTCGCTGCCCGACCTCCGAATCGTGGTTCAGACCAGCGCGCTGATCACCGAGGACGTCGATCAGATCGCCGCCGCTCAGCACGCGGTCCGCCACCACAGTGCCCTCTACATCGGCGGAATGGGCGCACGCGGCAAGAACTTCTACAACTCGCTGGTGCAGCGATACGGCTACGTCGACGAGGCCAAGCTGATCCAGGACCTGTACTTGGACGGCAAGAAGGACGAGGCCGCTGCCGCGGTGCCGCAGGAACTGATCGAGGCCATGAGCCTGATCGGGCCCCGGTCCGCCGTCGCCGAGCAGGTGGAACGATTCCGCGAGAGCGGCGTCGGCGTCCTGCTGGCCTCGCCCGCCGCGTGGACGCATGAGCAGCGCGTCGAGGACATGCGGGTCCTGGCCGAACTCGTCGGCTAGACGAAGGCCGACAGGCGAGCACAGGTCTACAGGCGAGCACAGGTCTACAGGCGATCAAACGCACTATGCGTTGCTTCCCGCTCAGGCTTCAAGCCGTTGCGGGGAGCAACGCATAGTGCGTTTTCAGACAGCGGAGCGTCAGCCGATCGCAGCCTCGATCAGGTCGAGGTTCGATTCCATGCCGCGCCGCCAGACGCCGAGGCGGTTGTCGATGATGACGCCCTCCTTCTCCGGAGCGGCGGCGATGAAACCGCGGAACGGCGAGTCGCCGTCGCCGACCCGGGCCCACTGACGGACTACGGCCCCGACGCGGGAAGGGTCCACCTCGAAGCCCCAGGTAGCCCACGGCTCAGATCCTTCGACGCCCACCGACCAGGCCCAGCGGCGTCCCTCCTCCACCTCGGTGACGATGCTCAAGGTCTCCCATTCGCCCATCTGGTCGTTGGAGTTCCGGCCGACGAAGCGGGCGCCGACCGCCACCGCATCGGCGCCGTCGATCCACTCGGCGGCTTGCAGCTCGCCTTCGGCGCGGGTCGGCAGGGTGATGTCGGTGACCAGTTCCCAGGCCCGCTCCGGCGTGCACGGCAGCTTTCGGCTCACTTCGATGATGGGGTTGTCGCGAAGTCGCATGGTTCTCCCGGTAACAGTGTCAGTAGTAGGGGGGGTCAGTAGTTGGGGGGTCAGTAGTAGTAGGGGAAGGGGTCCCAGTCGGGATCGCGCTTCTCCAGGAACGCGTCGCGGCCCTCGACGGCTTCGTCGGTCATGTACGCCAGGCGGGTCGCCTCGCCTGCGAACACCTGCTGGCCCATCAGTCCGTCGTCGGTCAGGTTGAACGCGAACTTCAGCATGCGCTGAGCCGTCGGCGACTTCCCGTTGATCTTTCGTGCCCACTCGATGGCGGTGTTCTCGAGCTCGGCGTGGTCGACGACGCGGTTCACCGCCCCCATCCGCTGCATGGTCTCGGCGTCGTAGGCCTCGCCGAGGAAGAAGATCTCGCGGGCGAACTTCTGCCCGACCTGCTTGGCCAGGTACGCGCTGCCGTACCCGGCGTCGAAGCTGCCGACATCGGCGTCGGTCTGCTTGAACCGAGCATGCTCACGCGAGGCCAGGGTCAGGTCCGCGACCACGTGCAGCGAATGGCCGCCGCCTGCCGCCCAGCCGTTCACCACGGCGATGACGACCTTGGGCATGGTGCGGATCAACCGTTGTACCTCGAGGATGTGCAGCCGACCGCCCTCGGCCTTCACTCGGGCTTCGTCGACGCCGTCGACGGTCGCCCCGGCGACGTCGGAGTCGTGGCTCTGCGCGTACTGGTAGCCGCTGCGTCCGCGGATGCGCTGGTCGCCGCCGCTGCAGAAGGCCCAGCCGCCGTCCTTGGGCGACGGCCCGTTGCCGGTCAGCAGCACCGTGCCGACGTCGGGGGAGCGGCGCGCGTGATCGAACGTGCGGAACAGTTCGTCCACGGTGTGCGGACGGAACGCGTTGCGGACTTCGGGGCGGTCGAAGGCGATGCGGACGATGCCGTTCTCGCGGCCCTCGCCGACGTGGCGGTGGTAGGTGATGTCGGTGAGATCTTCGAAGCCGCGTACGGGCTTCCACTGGGTTTCGTCGAACATGACTTGACCTTAGTGGGATCGATCCGACGGTACGGTCCCGGACCGAATCAAGCCTGCTGTAGCAGCACTCAATTCGTCGTCACGCGGTCCGGGGCTTCTTTCGATCTATCGTGTTCAAGTAATATGTTTCGAACTGAGTGCCACTTGAGTTCAAGGGAGAAGCAGTGACGGAGAAGCCAGTATTGGTATCGCTGGACGGCGGCGTCGGGCGGCTGGTGCTCAACCGGCCCAAGGCGATCAACGCGTTGAACGACGAGATGGTCGACCTCATGGCGGCGGCGCTGCGGCAGTGGCGCGATGACGATGCGGTCAAGGCCGTCGTTCTGTCGGGCGCGGGCGAGCGTGGGCTGTGCGCGGGCGGCGACATCGTGTCGATCCACCGCGACGCCAAGCAGCTGGTCGAATCCGGTGGCGGCGACGCCGAAGCGGCGGCCTGCCCGTCGGCGGTCTTCTGGCGCGAGGAGTACCAGCTCAACTCCGAGATCGCGAAGTACCCCAAGCCGTACGTCGCGCTGATGGACGGCATCGTGATGGGTGGCGGCGTCGGCGTCTCTGCGCACGCGAACACCCGCATCGTCACCGACCGCACACGTCTCGCGATGCCCGAGACCGGCATCGGCTTCTGCCCCGACGTCGGCGGCACCCACCTGTTGTCGCAGATCGCCGACAACCTCGGTGTCTACCTGGGGCTCACCGCGACCTCGGTCAACGGCGCCGACGCCGTTGCCCTCGGCATCGCCGATCACTACGTTCTGGCCGCCGACCTGGATGCCTTCGTCGCGGCGATCACCGCCACCTCCGTCGATCAGGCCATCGCCGAGTTCGCGCAGACCCCGCCGGAGTCGGACCTGTATGCCCAGCGCGACTGGATTCGCGAGGCCTTCGCCGCCGACGACGTCGCCGAGATCATCCGCCGCTGTGAAGCGGTCGGCACCGAGTCGGCGGACAAGGCGGCCGCGACGCTGCGCGCCAAGAGCCCGACGACGCTGGCCGTCACCCTGCGGACCCTGCGGAATCCGCTGCCGACGCTCGACGAGGCGCTGCACCGCGAGTACCGCGTGTCACTGCGCTGCGTCGCCAACCACGACATGGCCGAGGGCATCCGCGCTCAGGTCATCGACAAGGATCGCAACCCGTCGTGGAATCCGGCCGACATCGCAGCCGTGACGCCCGCCATCGTCGACGCCTTCTTCGCACCGCTGCCCGACGGCCTCGAACTGACCATCGTCGAACCCTGATCCACCACCTCGAATGGAGAACCGGATGACCGAGTACCAGACCATCCTCACCGAGACCGACGGCCGCGTCGCCGTCATCACCCTCAACCGGCCCAAGGCCCTCAACGCGCTGAACACGGAGCTGATGGGCGAGGTCGTCGCCGCGGTCCGCGGGTTCGACGTCGACCCCGGGATCGGCGCGATCGTGATCACCGGGTCGGAGAAGGCCTTCGCCGCCGGCGCCGACATCAAGGAGATGCAGTCCAAGAGCTTCAGTGACGTCGCGGGCGAACAGTTCTTCGGCGCCTGGGACGACCTGGCTCGGACCCGCACCCCGATCATCGCTGCCGTCTCCGGGTACGCGCTCGGCGGCGGCTGTGAGCTCGCGATGCTGTGCGACATGATCATCGCGGGTGAGAACGCCCGGTTCGGTCAGCCCGAGATCAACCTCGGCGTCATCCCCGGTATCGGCGGATCGCAGCGACTCACCCGCGCCGTCGGCAAGGCCAAGGCCATGGATCTGATCCTCACCGGACGTCAGATGAAGGTCGACGAAGCGGAGAAGCTCGGTCTGGTCTCCCGCGTGGTGCCGACCGACGAGGTCGTCAGCACCGCACGCGAGGTCGCCGCGACCATCGCGAGCAAGTCGTTCATCGCGTCGTCGTACGCCAAGGAGGCGGTGAACCGCGCCTTCGAGTCCGGACTGACCGAAGGTGTGCGCACCGAGCGCAGCCTGTTCTACTCGCTGTTCGCCACGGCCGACCAGACCGAGGGCATGAGCGCCTTCGCGGAGAAGCGCGAGCCGAACTTCCAGCATCGCTGATCGGCCGGATTCGGTGATCGAGCGAGCGGCGGCCGGAACCAAGAGCGAGCGCACGCGCGCGACGGTCCGCGCCGCCGCCGCCGAGTGCTTCGCCGCGTCGGGCTTCCAAGCCGCGACGACGGCGGAGATCGCACGGCGCGCGGGGGTGTCGGAGGGCACCGTCTTCCTGCACTACTCCAACAAGTTGGGACTGCTCACGGCTGTGACCCGGGAGTTCTACGAGAGTCTCCAGCGGCAGGGGGAGCAGGCCGTGGCCGACGGCACGCCCACGGAACAGTTGCGGCGGCTGGTGTCGGACTGGTGCGCGATGATGGCCCAGAAGTGGGATCTGGTGCAGGCCTACATCCACGCCGCGCAGACCTTTCCGGGAACCGAGCTCGCCGAGGTCGTGATCGAGTCCAATCGGCGGTACACGCGGATCTACACCGGTGTCATCGACGAGATGAAGGCGGCCGGTGAGTTGGACGAGACCTTTCCGACGGCACTCGCGCGCGACATGATCTTCGGGACGCTGGAGCACAGCGCGCGCGGTCAGCGTTACGCCGGGCGCCCGGTGAACACCGTCGATGTCGGCCGACAGATCGTGGATCTGCTGGTCGGCAGCAGCAGGCAGTCCGCTTCGGACGAGAAGCTGGCACGGATCGAGAAGAAGCTCGACCGGCTCCTGGACCGGGAGTCGAGCAATATTGTGCCGACGGATGATCCTGTCGGACCGAGGGATACGGTGAAGAGATGAAGGGTGCACCCGACCAGAAGTGGAACGTGCCTGCCGAAGGCGACTCGCAGCACCAGGGCGGTTTCCGCGCTGAACTCGAGGTGACCGTTGAACGCGGCGGTCCCAGCTACGGCGAGATGATCGAGCAGGTTCGAACGTTCATGGACAAGGTGCGCTACGCGTCTCCGACTCCGGATCTGGCCGACGAGGTGATCGAAGACCTCAAGAAGCTCAACGCCAAGCTCGACACCATGCTGGTCGACGAGTGGACCTCGCCGTCCGGCACCCGCATCGACCTGCCGTCGCGCGGCAACATCACGCTGCCGCCGTACGAGATCCTCGACGGTGGTCCCGACGGTGTCGATGCGACCGTCACCTTCCGTCGTTTCCACCTCGGGGGCAACGGCGTCGCGCACGGCGGCCACGTGGCCATCGCGTTCGACGACCTCGGCGGCATGGCGGCCGCGCTGAAGCTTGGCGGCGTCGCTCGCACCGGGTACCTGACGGTGAACTACCGGTCGCTGACTCCGCTGGAGACCCCGCTCGCGCTGCGTACATGGGTCGAGCGCGTCGAAGGTCGCAAGTACTTCGTCCGCGGGACGCTGTACGACGGTGACCGCCTCTGCGCCGAGATGGACGCGCTGTTCATCGCTTTGAAACCAGGGCAGGCCTAGCCGCTCGAGCCCACCGACGACGACGCCCTCAGGTGAGCTCGTGCGCCTCGACGACGAAGCCCGCGGACCGTAGGCGGTCGATGAGTGCGTCGCCCATCGCCACGGCGGGGGTCAGGACGCCGGCGCGGTCGGGGAGGCGATCGCGGTCCAGTGCCAATGCCAGGGCGCTCTCACCGAGCATCACGGCGGTGGCCTTGTAACCGGGGTCGCCGTGCGCGCGCATCTGCGAGCGGTAGCGACGACCGCTGGTGGTCGTGGTGAAGGTCTGGGTCACGAAGTTGCCGGT
>NZ_JAAYXO010000056.1 GCF_012515855.1 Gordonia sp. (in: high G+C Gram-positive bacteria) | reverse complement strand
TGATGGACGCCCACGGTGCGCACGGCGCGTCGCTGGTGCCCGGACCCGTCATGCTGATGTGGCACGTTCTCGCGATCCCCGCGGCCGCCGCGATGCTGTTCGCCGCCGAGCGGCTCAATCGCACGTGCGGTGACGGTGTCGCGCGCGTCTGGCGCATCATCACCGCGCCGGTACTGGGGAATGTCTTCGTGATGGTCGCAGCGGGCGACCATTCTCTTCTCACGCTGCGGCCGTCGCCGATGGTTGCCGCCGCGGGGGTCCGCGGCCCGCCCGTGCAGGTCTGATCTCTCCTTTCCTTCTCCGGCGCCCACTGCGGCGTCGGTTCACCAGACCTTGCATGAAAGCAGTTCACTCATGGCAATTCGCCGTATCTCCGCACGTCGCCTCACCCGTTCCGCCGCAGTCGCGGCCGCCGCACTCCTGACGGTCACCGCCCTCGCCGCCTGCGGCAGCGACGACGCCTCCTCGTCCGACGCTGACGCCGTCACCATCTCCGATCAGTGGGTCAAGGCCGCCGACTCGGGGATGACCGCCGCGTTCGGCAAGCTCCACAACTCCGCAGACCGTGACATCCGCGTCGTGTCCGCGCACACCGACGACGCCGGGTCCACCGAGATGCACGAGGTGGTCGACAACGGCACCGGCGGCACCACCATGCGTCAGAAGGACGGCGGCTTCGTGATCCCGGCCAAGGGCGAGATCGACCTGGTTCCCGGCGGTGAGCACTTCATGCTGATGCAGCTGAAGAAGCCGATCACCACCGGGCAGAACGTCGCCTTCAGCATCCGCTTCGAGGACGGCAGCACCATGAAGTTCGACGCCCTCGCCCGTGACTTCGACGGCAACCAGGAGAACTACGCGCCCGGTGAGCACGGTGGCGACGACATGCCCGACCACTCCGGTTCGCACCAGTGACCGAGCCTAGAAAAGCCGGCGTCTCCCGGCGAGCGTTGCTCGCCGGGGGCGCAGGCCTCGCCGGAATCGGCATCGGCGCGGCCGCCGTCGGAGTGGGACGAGAACTCGTCGTCACCGAGCAAGCGGCCGGGGTGGGCACGGTGCCGTTCTACGGGACGCATCAGGCAGGCATCGTCACTCCCGCGCAGTCGCACGCGCAGTACATCGGCCTGGACCTCGTGGATCCCACCAACGTCCGAGCTCTGGCCGGCGTCCTCAACCTGTGGACCCAGGACGCCTCGCGTCTCACCCAGGCCCGACCGAGCCTCTCGGACACCGAACCGGAACTGGCCACGCTACCCAGCAACCTGACGGTGACCGTCGGCGTCGGCGACCGGATCTTCCGTGCGCCGTCACTCGCGCCGCTGCGGCCGTCGTGGCTGACACCGCTGCCCGCGTTCTCGATCGACAAGCTCGATCCGCGCTGGGGGCAGACCGATCTGGTGCTGCACGTCGGGTCCGACGACCCGATGTCGCTGGCGCACGCGGCCCGGATGCTGACCGCCTCCGTGCGGCGCAGCGTCCGCGTGCGCTGGGTGCAGCGCGGTTTCCGCAACAGTCCCGGCATGGCGCCGGGAACCATGCGGAACCTGTTCGGACAGGTCGACGGCACGGTGCAGCCGGCCTCCGGCAACTTCGACACGCTGCTGTGGGACGACGGCCACGACCAGCCGTGGATGGCGGGCGGCACCAGCCTGGTGCTGCGACGCATCGCCATGCACATGGACACCTGGGAATCGGTGGATCGTCGCGGACGAGAGCTCTCGACCGGACGCACCCTCGACACCGGCGCTCCGCTCACCGGCTCCGATGAGTTCGACGACCCCGACTTCACCGCGACGCGCGGCGGCATCCCGGTGATCCCGGCGTCGTCGCACATCGCGCGGTCGCACCGGCGCAACGACTACGAGCAGTTTCTGCGGCGGTCCTACAACTACGACGACGCTCCCGAAGCGGGTTCGCCGGACACCTCGAACAGCGGCCTGATCTTTGCCGCTTACCAGCGGGATCCGGTGCGGCAGTACCTCCCGGTGCAGCAGCGGCTGGCCGACCACGACGACCTCAACGAGTGGACGACGCCGATCGGCTCGTCGGTGTACGCGATGCTGCCCGGGGCCAGTGAGTCGAGGGCCCTCGGGGCGTCGTTGTTCGCGGCGGCGGGCATCGGCGGCGGAGGACAGTAGGAAGGCAGGACGCGGCAGTGAGCGATGTCGGAAGGCGACACTAGACTCTCTATAGTGTCGACTTCTTCTGCGCCGCGACCGTCGTTGTCCGGGCTGGCCCCTTTCGCATTCGGTGACGCCGCTTTCGGTCTGATCAGGGAGCGCGCAGGGCAGGCGCGACTGGACATCACGGTCACCGACGCCGCGCGACCGCTGGTAGTCGCGCAACTCGCGACGATCGCCGAAGCTCCGGTGCTGGTGGTGACGGCCAACGGCCGCGAGGCCGACGACCTGACCACCGAGCTCACCGAGTTCCTGGCGCCGGGTCCCAACGGGACGCCCGTGGTGGCGCAGTTCCCGTCGTGGGAGACGCTGCCGCACGAACGTCTCTCGCCGAGCGCCGACACCGTCGGCGCTCGGCTGGCGGTGCTCAGCCGACTGGCCGATTCCACCGTGGCGCCGCTGCGGGTGGTGGTGGCGACCGTCCGCTCGCTGGTGCAGCCGATGGCACCCGGCCTGGGCGCGCTGCGCGCGGTGACGCTCACCGAGGGTGTGGAAGCCGACTTCGACCACCTCATCGAGCAGTTGGTCGAGATGGCGTACGAGCGCGTCGACATGGTCGGTCGCCGCGGCGAGTTCGCCGTCCGCGGCGGCATCCTCGACGTGTTTCCGACCACCGCGGAATTCCCCGTGCGCATCGAGTTCTGGGGCGACGAGATCACCGACATCCGGGCGTTCTCCGTCGCCGATCAGCGGACGCAACCGGAGATCGACGTGTCGGTGGTCCAGATCCACCCGTGCCGCGAACTGGTGCTGACCACCGAGGTCCGCGGGCGCGCCGCCGAGCTGGCCGAGACCACCGACGACGAGACGCTGCGCGAGATGCTTGCCAAGCTCGCCGAGGGCATTCCCGTCGAAGGCATGGAAGCGCTGATCCCGGCGCTGGTGGACGGTCAGATGCAGATGCTGACCGAGGTGATGCCAGTAGGCACGCGCGTGCTGGTGCTGGATCCGGAGAAGGTCCGCACCCGCGCCGTCGACCTTGCCCGCACCGGTGAGGAGTTCCTTGAGGCCTCGTGGAATGCGGCCGCGCTCGGGGCCGCGGCACCCGTCGCCGCGGGCGAGTCGTCGATCGACCTCTCGGCGAGCGCCTATCGCGGGGTGGATGCCGTCGAACGACAGGCGCTGGAGGCCGGGCGGTCGTGGTGGACCGTCAGCCCGCTCTCGACCGGATCGGGCGAGGAGTTGGAACTCGACCTGCAGGCCGGCCCGGCACCGCACGGCGACCCCACCGAACTCGCCGAGCTGATGACGTCGCTGCGGGCGCAGGTCGCCTCCGGCGGCAAGGCCGCGCTGGTGGCGGCCGGTCGCGGAATCGCTGCGCGCTTCGTCGAACGCCTCGGCGAGGCTGACGTGCCCGCACGTCTGATGGAACCCGGCGAGGAACTGCCCGACGGTGCGGTCGGCGTGTACCACGCCACCCTGCGGCGCGGGCTGGTGCTGCCGTCGGCCGGACTGGTGATCGCCACCGAAGCCGACGTGACCGGGGCCCGCGTGGTCGGTGCCAAGGATGGTCGTCGCCTGCCCGCCAAGCGTCGCAATCAGGTGGATCCGTTGGCGCTGAGCGCGGGCGACATGGTGGTCCACGACCAGCACGGCATCGGCAAGTTCGTCGAGATGATCGAGCGCACCATCTCCGGCGCCCGCCGCGAGTACCTGGTGATCGAGTACGCGCCCGGCAAACGGGGCCAGCCCGGCGACCGCCTCTACGTGCCGATGGACTCGCTCGATCAGCTCTCGCGCTATGTCGGCGGCGAGGCGCCCAGCCTGTCGAAGCTGGGCGGCTCCGACTGGGCCAACACCAAGACCAAGGCGCGCAAGGCGGTCCGTGAGATCGCCGGCGAACTGGTGCAGTTGTACGCCGCGCGGCACGCCGCACCCGGCTTCGCGTTCAGCCAGGACACCCCGTGGCAGCGCGAGATGGAAGACGCGTTCGACTACACCGAGACCATGGACCAGATGACCGTGATCGGCGAGGTCAAGGCCGACATGGAGAAGCCGATCCCGATGGACCGCGTGGTCGTCGGCGACGTCGGCTACGGCAAGACCGAGATCGCCGTGCGCGCCGCGTTCAAGGCGGTGCAGGACGGCAAGCAGGTGGCGGTGCTGGTGCCGACGACGATCCTCGCCCGTCAGCATCTGCAGACGTTCACCGAACGCGTCGACGGCTTCCCGGTCACGGTCCGCGGCCTGTCGCGCTTCACCGATCCCGCGGAGTCCAAGGAGATCCTGGCGCAGATGGCCTCGGGCGAGGTCGACATCGTCATCGGCACGCACCGCCTGCTGCAGACCGGCGTTCGCTGGAAGGACCTCGGGCTGGTGATCGTCGACGAGGAGCAGCGTTTCGGCGTCGAGCACAAGGAGCACATCAAGGCGCTCCGCACGCACGTCGACGTGCTCACCATGTCGGCGACGCCGATTCCGCGAACGCTGGAGATGTCGATGGCGGGCATCCGCGAGATGTCGACCATCCTGACCCCGCCTGAAGAGCGGCATCCCGTCCTCACCTACGTCGGCGCGTACCAGGAGAAGCAGGTGGCCGCCGCGATCCGCCGCGAGCTGCTGCGCGACGGCCAGGTGTTCTTTGTCCACAACCGGGTCTCGAGCATCGACAAGATGGCCAAGCAGATCGCGAACATGGTGCCGGAGGCGCGCGTGGTGGTCGCGCACGGGCAGATGGGGGAGGAGCAGCTCGAACGCACCGTCCAGGGATTCTGGGATCGGGAGTACGACGTGCTGGTCTGTACCACCATCATCGAGACCGGCCTGGACATCTCGAACGCGAACACGTTGATCGTCGACCGCGCCGAGAACTTCGGGCTGTCGCAGCTGCACCAGCTGCGCGGTCGTGTGGGTCGTAGCCGCGAGCGCGGCTACGCGTACCTGCTGTACAGCCCGGACAAGCCGCTCACCGAGACCGCGTACGACCGACTGGCGACCATCGCGCAGAACAACGAACTCGGTGCAGGCATGGCCGTCGCGCTCAAGGACCTGGAGTTGCGCGGCGCGGGCAATGTGCTCGGCGCCGAGCAGTCCGGACACGTCGCCGGCGTCGGCTTCGACCTGTACGTCCGCCTGGTCGGCGAGGCGGTCGAGGCGTATCGCGCCGCAGCCGACGGGAAGCCGATCGCCACCGAGGAGAATGCGGAAGTTCGCATCGACCTCCCCGTCGACGCGCACATCCCGGTCGAGTACGTCGAGGCCGACCGCCTGCGCCTCGAGGCGTACCGCAAGCTCGCCTCCGCGACCAGCGACGACGACGTCGACGAGGTGATGACCGAGTTGGTGGACCGCTACGGTGAGCCGCCGGTGCAGACTCAGCGGCTGGCGGCGATCGCTCGCCTGCGGCTGCGCTGCCGCGAGCGCGGCGTCACCGAGATCGGGGTGGCTGGGCAGTCGATTCGCATCGCCCCGCTGCTGTTGCTCGACAGCCAGCAGGTGCGCCTGGCCCGGATGTACTCCTCGGCCAGCTACCGCGCCGCGACGCACATGGTGACC
>NZ_JAAYXO010000055.1 GCF_012515855.1 Gordonia sp. (in: high G+C Gram-positive bacteria) | reverse complement strand
TTCCTCGGCAAGCGCATCGGTCGGCGCGAGATCACCCTCGCGGCGCTGTACGTGCTGGTGATGCCCACGCTGGTGCTCACCGGAACCGCGATCACCGTGCTGCTCGGGTCGACGCCCGACGTGCTCGGCAACGACGGCCCCCGCGGCAGCGCCGAGGCCGCCCACGGATTCAGCGAGGTCCTCTACGCCTTCGCGTCGGCATCCAACAACAACGGCAGCGCGTTCGGCGGGCTTACCGCCACCAGTGACTGGCTGCAGATCTCCCTGGGTCTGGCCATGCTCTTCGGCCGATTGCTGCCGATCGTCCTGGTGCTGTCGCTGGCCGGATCGCTGGCTCGGAAGCGCCCCAAGGACGACGAGAAGCAGGCCGCAGCGCTGCCGACCAGCGGCCTCCTCTTCGGCGGACTGCTCCTCGGCACCACGCTGCTGGTCGCCGGACTCACCTTCTTCCCGGCCATGGCGCTGGGCCCGATCGCGGAGGCACTCTCATGACCGCAACCACCACCCGAGAACCGCTCGCTCGCGAGGAGAATCTCGCCGGAAGCGGCGTGTTCGACGTGAAACAATTGGCGTCGTCGTTGCCGCAGGCCCTGCGGAAGCTGAGCCCGCGTGATCAAGCGCGCAACCCCGTCGTCTTCGTCGTCTACCTCGGCGCCATCGCATCCACTGTGCTGGCCGTCCTGACCCCGTCGGTGTTCGCATGGGTCATCGTCGCGTGGCTGTGGTTCACCGTGATCTTCGCCGGGCTGGCCGAAGCCGTCGCCGAGGGGCGCGGTCGCGCCCAGGCCGACAGCCTCCGAAAGGTGAAGCGCGACACCGTCGCCCGCGTGCTCGACGACGACGGCACCGTCACCGAGATGCCGGGCTCCGACCTCACCGTCGGCATGCGCATCGTGGTGGAGGCCGGCGAGACGATTGCCGGTGACGGCGACGTGATCGAGGGCATCGCGACGGTCGACGAGTCGGCCATCACCGGCGAATCCGCGCCGGTGGTCCGCGAGTCGGGCGGCGACCGCTCGGCCGTCACCGGCGGCACCGTGGTGCTCTCGGACCGGATCGTCGTGCGGATCACCGCCGAGCCGGGAAGCACGTTCGTCGACCGGATGATCGCGCTCGTCGAGGGCGCCTCGCGCAAGAAGACGCCCAACGAGATCGCACTCAACATCCTGCTGGTCGCGCTCACCCTGATCTTCCTGCTCGCGGTGCTGGCGATCGGACCGATGCAGGGGTACGCGGGGGAGGCGGCCGATCCGGTGAAGCTGATCGCCTTGCTGGTCTGCCTGATTCCGACCACCATCGGCGCCCTGCTGTCGTCGATCGGCATCGCGGGCATGGACCGACTGGTGCAGCGCAACATCCTGGCGATGTCCGGGCGCGCGGTGGAGGCCGCCGGTGACATCGACACCTTGCTGATGGACAAGACCGGCACCATCACCTTCGGCAACCGACGCGCCACCGCATTCCATCCGGCCGAGGGGGTCGACGCCGACGAGCTGGCGCGGATCGTTTACCGCTGCAGTCTGGCCGACGAGACGCCGGAGGGTCGCAGCATCATCGACCTCGCGCGCGAGCAGTTCGCCGTGACGATCGACGCCGCCCTCTCCTCAAATGCCGGAGCCACCGTGGTCCCGTTCACCGCGCAGACCCGGATGAGCGGCGTCGACGTCGACGAGCACGGCCGGACCGTCAGCTACCGCAAGGGTGCGGCCGACGCCGTCGAGAACTGGAGCGGGCCGCTGACCGGGCAGGTGCGCGGTGTGGTCGACGAGATCTCCACGCGGGGCGGCACTCCACTGGTGGTAGCCACGAAGTCCGGGCTGCGGTCGCAGGTGCTCGGCGTCGTCGAACTGTCGGACGTGGTGAAGCCGGGGATGGCCGAACGCTTCGCGCAGATGCGGGCGATGGGCATCCGCACGGTGATGGTGACCGGCGACAATCCGCTCACCGCCAAGGCCATCGCGGCGGAGGCCGGTGTCGACGACTTCATCGCGCAGGCGACGCCCGAGGACAAGCTGGCGCTGATCCGCAAGGAGCAGTCGGGCGGACGACTGGTCGCGATGACCGGCGACGGCACCAACGACGCACCCGCGCTGGCGCAGGCCGACGTCGGGCTGGCGATGAACACCGGGACCATGGCCGCCAAGGAGGCGGGCAACATGGTGGACCTCGACTCCGACCCGACCAAGCTCATCGAAGTAGTCGCGATCGGCAAACAACTACTGATCACCCGGGGCGCGTTGACCACCTTCTCGCTGGCCAACGACCTCGCGAAGTACTTCGCGATTCTGCCCGCGCTGTTCGCGTCGACGTATCCGCAGCTCGACACGCTCAACATCATGCGGCTGCACTCGGCGCAGTCGGCGATCGTCTCGGCGGTCATCTTCAACGCGCTGATCATCATCGCGCTGATCCCGCTGTCGCTGAAGGGTGTCCGATACCGGGCGGCCGCGGCGTCCGACCTGTTGCGACGCAACCTGCTGCTCTTCGGCGTCGGCGGTGTGGTGACCCCGTTCATCGGGATCTGGCTGATCGATCTAGTAGTCCGGCTGCTGCCGGGGATGGGGTGAGGACATGAAGAACTTCGCCAGTGGTTTCGCGAGGCAGTGCATGGTGGGGCTGCTGTCGCTGATCGTGCTCACGGTGGTCGTGGGCGTGTTGTACCCGGTCGCGGTGTGGGGCGTCTCGCGCATCAACACGACGGGCGCCGAGGGCTCCTTCGTCACGACGCAGAGCTGCACCGTCTCGGACAACCTCGGCGTGGACCCGCAGGTCCCCGCCGGGCAGCCCGACCCGTTCCTGCACACGCGGGTGGCCGGCGGTGTCGACGACCCGATGGCGCCCGGCGACCCGGCGTCGTCGGGCGCCAGCAACCTGGGCCCCAACAGTCCGGAGCTGGTCGAGATCGTGACCGCGCGTCGCGCGATCATCGCCGCGCGCGAAGGCGTGACGCCTGCGCAGGTCCCGTCGGACGCCGTCTCCGGATCGGGTTCGAACCTCGATCCGGAGATCAGCCCGGCGTATGCGGCCCTGCAGATTCCGCGGATCGCGCGGGTGACGGGATTGCCGACTGCGCGAGTGCGGGAGATCGTCGAGGCGAACACCAGCGGCCGTCAACTGGGCTTTCTCGGCGAGCCGCGGGTCAATGTCCAACAGGTGAACCGTGACCTCGGTGTCGGCGCCCAGCACTGCCGATAGCATCGGCGGCATGCCCGACACCGAGGGACCGCGCGGTCAGCTGGAAGTGTTTCTCGGCTGTGCCCCCGGCGTCGGCAAGACCTTCGAGATGCTCGAGCAAGCCCGGGGGCTGCAGAACGAAGGCGTCGACGTGGTGGTCGGCGTCGTCGAATCGCACGGGCGGGCGGCGACCGCAGCCCTGGTGGAGGGACTCGAGGTGATCCCCCGCAAGGCGGTGGATCACCGCGGGACCGTGCTCTACGAAATGGATCTCGACGCGATTCTGGCGCGGCGACCGGCGGTGGTGCTGGTGGACGAGCTCGCACACAGCAACGCGCCCGGCCTGCGGCACGACAAGCGGTGGCAGGACATCGACGAGTTGCTCGGCGCGGGCATCGATGTCCTCTCCACGGTCAACATCCAGCACCTGGAGAGCCTCGGCGACGTGGTCGCACAGATCACCGGGGTCACGCAACGTGAGACCGTTCCCGACGACGTGGTGCGTGCCGCCGATCAGATCGAGCTGGTCGACATCGAGCCGCGGGCCCTGCGCCAGCGATTGGAGCAGGGCAAGGTCTACTCCGCCGAGCGGGTCGACGACGCCCTCGCCAACTTCTTCCGGCAGGGCAACCTCACGGCGCTGCGGGAACTGGCGTTGCTGTGGCTGGCCGACCGCGTCGACGACAAGCTGGCCGCCTATCGGGCTGCCAACGCGATCACCGACACCTGGGAGGCACGCGAACGGGTGGTGGTCTCGGTGACCGGCGGTCCGGAGTCGGCATCGCTGATCCGGCGAGCCAGTCGGATCGCGTCGCGGTCGAGCGCCGAGCTGCTGGTGGTCCACGTGGTCCGCGGCGACGGCCTGGCCGAGCGCGGGGACGTCGACCTGACGGCCCTGCGCGCCCTCGCGACCAGTGTCGGCGCCGGGGTCTACTCGGTGGTCGGCGACGACGTCCCGCAGACCCTGTTGGAGTTCGCCCGCGCGATGAACGCCACCCAGCTGGTGCTCGGCACGTCGCGGCGGTCGCGCTGGCAGCGGCTGTTCGACGAGGGCGTCGGCGCGGCGGTGGTCCGCGACAGCGGTCGGATCGACGTTCACATGGTGACCCACGAGCGTGCGGGCGTCCGCCGCAAGCTCGACATTCGACAGACGCGGTTCCACCGGCCGGGCAGCTGGATCATCGCGGTGCTGGCACCGTTGGCGTTGACCGGGGTGCTGAGCCTGATCGGTCCGCTGATCGGGTTCGGCAGTCAGACGGCGCTGTTCTTCGTGGTGGTGCTGGCGGTGGCGATGCTCGGCGGCGTGGTGCCCGCCGCGCTGTCCGC
>NZ_JAAYXO010000054.1 GCF_012515855.1 Gordonia sp. (in: high G+C Gram-positive bacteria) | reverse complement strand
GGGCGCGGGCCGCTTCAGAAGGATTGGTCATCAGTCACAGTCCCATCGAGGTGGCGGGGTGGTCGGCGTCGCGCCAGTTCGGCAGCTGGGATCCCGGCGCCCACGTGGAGTGGGTTCCCGACGAGATCCGTTCGGGCAGGGCCAGCGTGCAGACCGGACCGTCGGCCACCCGGGCGGCGTCGAACACGAGGGCATACGAGGCGTCGGCGTTCATGTCGGTGGTCAGGGTGATGAGGTAGGCGTCGTCTTCGGCGGTACCGCCGACCTTCGGCGCGACCGCCGACTCGCTGCCGTAGACGCCGTCGGGCAGGGCGAAGCGCTCCTCGGCGCCGGTGTGCAGGTCGTGGCGGACGATGCCGTTGAACAGGAACCAGCCGGGCTTGCCCATCGCCGCGTACGCGTAGCGATAGTCCGTGGTGGCGAAATCGGTGTTCATCATGCCGAACTCGCTGACCGTGTCGGTGAGGGACTCCTCGCGCGACTGCCCGGTCTTGAGGTTGAGGCGCCAGCGGTGCAGGCGGCTCTGCAACTGATCGAGGGCCAGGAAGCGGAAGGGTCGCAGGCGAGCGTCGACGTCGGTGGTCTCGCCCGGTTCCGGGTCGTGCTGGAAGAAGCCGTCGAGGACGATCTCGTCGCCGTCCTCGAATGCGTTCACGAAGTGCAGCACGTACGTGGGGTCGGCCTCGAACCAGCGGATCTGATCGGCCGATCCGCGCCGCGGCAGCACCGCGAAGCGCGACGGGAGGTCGCGGTGCATGCGCGGGATGTGGTGACCGGCGGCTAGCGCCTCCTTCTCCCAGAACAGCGGGAAGTCATTGAGGATCACGTAGTTCTCGGTGTACGCCATGTCGTGCGGCAGGCGAGGTCCGGGCAGTTCGACGTCCACGTAGTGCACGAGGTCGTTGGCGGCGTCCACCACGCCGTAGTGCATGTACGGGCTGTCCTTGCCGTAGTTGAAGAACAGCAGTTCACCGGTGCGGTCGTCGTTCTTGGGGTGTGCGGACACGCCGATGTCGGTGGGGAAGCCGCCGTTGAAGTCGGCACGGCCCAGGGTGCGTCCGGTGAGGGGGTCGATCCGGTAGAGGTCGCCGCACTGGTAGAAGCTGGCCAGCGCTTCGCCGCGGAAGAGCGTCACATCGGTGGACGCGGAGTCCTTGAGGCGGGTGCGGGCACCCACGCCGTCGGTCCGGTCCGACCACGCCGGTGACTCGGAGATGCCCGCCCACAGCGAGGTTCCGGTCGCGGCCTCGGCGGCGAGGCCGTCGGTCCGGACGAAGCGGTTGCGATAGAACGCCTTGCCGTCCCGGAAGCCGACCAGGTGGATCATGCCGTCACCGTCGAACGGGTGGTAGTGGCGAATCGGCATGTGCAGCGGGTTCTCGGTGTTGCGCAGGTAGACGCCGTCGAGGTCGGCGGGGATCTCGCCGCTCACCACGGGGAGGTCGTCGGCGTTCCATTCGGCTTGCTGCGGACGCCACGGTCCGGTGCGGTACGGGTGGTCGTCGTCGGCGGGAATCGTGGAGACGAACCGCTCCACCAGGTCGATGTTCACCATCTCGGTAGTCCTCTCAATCGGGCTGGTAGGTGGTCGAGCAGATGGGGTGCAGATGGTCGTCGAGCAGTCGGGTCAGGACTCGACGGCGGTGCAGACGGTCGCCACGCAGGTCGCGGTGCTGCCGCCGAAGTTGACGGTGCCGAAGGTCTTGGCGCCCTCGACTTGGTTGTCGTCGGCGCGCCCCGACACCTGGCGCGACGCGTCGAGCAGCATGCGAACGCCGCTGGCGCCGACCGGGTGGCCACCGCCGAGCAGACCTCCGCTGGGGTTGATCGGAAGCCGTCCGCCCATTTCGATGGAGCCGTCCTCGACCGCCTGCCAGGACTGGCCGACCTCGGTGAGCCCGAGGTGGTCGATCGTCAGGTACTCGCTCATCGAGAAGCAGTCGTGGATCTCCACGCCGTCGAGGTCGGACAGTTCCACGCGTGCGCGATCGAAAGCGTCGGTGATGGTTCGGCGCAGGTGCGGCATCAGGTACGGCGAGTCGGAGCGCCGGGTGATCTTGCTCGCCAACGACAGTCCCGCGGTGCGGTGCCCCCACCCGGTGACCTGAGACCACGGGCGGGCATCGGGATGCTCGCGCAGGTAGCGGTCGCTGACCAGGATGACCCCGGCCGCGCCGTCGGTGATCTGACTGCAGTCGTAGCGGCGGAGGCGACCTTCGACGAGGGGATTGGCGGTGTCGTCGGCGCCGGTCCGGATGTCGGTCCAGCCGCGGGTCTGGGCCTTCGGGTTGCGCCGACCGTTCGCGTAGTTCAGCTCGCCGATGCGATGCAGGTGCTTCACATCGAGTCCGTATCGCCGGTCGTACTCGTCGGCGGTCTCCGCGAACATGTGCGGCCACATGAACTTGGCGTCCTGACCCTCGTGGCCGACCCAGGCTGCGGCGCCCAGGTTTCCGGCAGCGGCGTCGCCGGGCACGGTCTTCTCCAGTTCCATGCCCAGCACCAGCGCGACGTCGTAGTCGCCTGCCCGCAGGTCGGCCATCGCCGCGAGCAGCGCGGTGCCGCCGGAGGCGCACGCGGCCTCGTGTCGGGTCGACGGCACATCCCACAGCTCGGGGCAGACGGTGGCGGGCATGGCGCCCAGGTGGCCCTGGCCGGCGAAGAGTTCGCCGAACGCATTGCCGACGTGAATCACCTCGATGTCGGTCAGTGCGATACCCGCGGCCTCGCAGGTCCCCGCGATCGATTCGGCGGTGAGGTCGGAGAACTCCAGGCCTTCTCGGTGCCAGTTGCGGGCGAAGTCCGTCTGGTAGCCACCCATCATCCACATCGACGTCGTCATCGGCATTCCTCTCGTGGCTTGGTCGCGAGGTCGCCCTCGCGAATGATTCATGTCACTATAACTAACAGAGTTACTCTGTCAATTGAAGTACACACATTCGCATGCCGGTCGGTGAAACGACCACGACAGCACAGGAGCAGCCCATGACCTCGGACCACACCGCACCCGGCGAAGCCTGGATCTTCGACTACGTCCGTACCCCGCGAGGCAAGGCGTCGAAGACCGGCGGCCTCCACGGTGTCAGTTCGATCGATCTGGTGATCCACCTGATGAACTCCCTGGTGGAGCGTGGTCTCGATCCCCGAGAGGTCGCCGATGTGGTGCTCGGCTCCGCCTCGCAGGTGAACGATCAGGGCGGAAATCCGGCGCGGGTCGCGGCCCTGCGGGCCGGGTGGGGCGCACACGTTCCGGGTCTGATGGTCAATCGCTTCTGTGCGTCCGGAATCGATGCGGTCGCGGTCGCTGCCGCGCGCGTGAAGGCGGGCGACGCCGACCTGATCGTGGCAGGCGGAGTCGAGTCCGTGTCACGGGTGCCGATGTTCGCCGACCGCGGGCCGCTGTGGGCCGATCCGGCGACGGTCGCCGAGATCGGTTCCATCCACATGGGCGTGGCCGCCGATCTCAATGCGACGTTGGACGGGCTGGATCGCGAGACCCTCGACGCCTACGGCGCACTCTCGCAGCAGCGCGCGGCCGCCGCGTGGGCGGACGGGCGGTTCGATCAGTCGGTGGTTCCGTTGCCGGATACCGCCGACGGACCCGGACTCGCGAGGGACGAGCACGTGCGAGCGGGAACGACGGCGGAGTCCCTGGCACAGTTGGCTCCGGCGTTCAGCGGTCTCGGGGCGGACGGTCAGGACGCCTTGGCGCTGACGCGGTTCGCTGAGCTCGACGCGATCGATCACCTGCACACCGTCGGCACCTCGCCGGGCATGGCCGACGGCGCCGCCCTGCTGGTGATCGGCACGCTCGACGCCGGTCTCCGAGCAGGTCTGCGTCCGCGCGCGAGAGTCCACAGCTCGGTGTCGATGGCGGGCGACCCCGTCCGGATGCTCACCGTGGGGCAGGACGCGGTCTGCGAGTCACTGCGCCGCGCGGAGCTCTCCCCGAGCGAGGTCGACGTGTTCGAGTTCGCCGAGGCCTTCGCGGCGCTCTGCGTGCGGTTCCAGCGCGACCTGGGGATCGATGCCGAAGCGGGCGACGACCGCTTCAACCCGAACGGCGGCACGATGGCCATGGGTCACGCTTTCGGCGCCACCGGAGCGATCATGATCGGCGGGTGCGTCGACGAACTGGAACGACGCGACGGCCGGTGGGGTGTCGCTGCCGTCAGCGGCGCCGCCGGACTCGGCAGCGCCGTCCTGGTCGAGCGGCCGAACGGGACGGCACGAGCCGCGATCTAGAGTGGTGACCATGGAACTGACCGAGCGGGCGAGCGGCGGTCCGACCGCCCTGCCCGCCGGCGCCGCCAACGCGATCGCCGTCGGCCTCGGCGTGCTGGGCGACGAGTGGTCGTTGCTGATTCTGCGTGCCGCTTACCGCGGGGCCTCTCGGTTCGGTGAGTTCCAGGACCTTCTCGGGATCTCTGCCGCGAGCCTCACCGGGCGCCTGTCGCGGTTGACCGACGAGCAGATGCTCGGCCGACGGATCTACCAGGACAAACCGATTCGCGCCGAGTACGTGCTGACCGACCGAGGCCGTGCAGCGTGGCCCATTCTGTTAGCGATCTGGGACTGGGAGCGCACGTGGGTGACCGGCCGCGACGTCGCGCTGCCGACGATTATCCATCGATCATGCGGCCGAGCGTTCCGCCCGCGCGTGACGTGCGTCGAATGCGGTGAGCACGTCGGTCCCGGAGTCGTGAAGTCGAAATGGGGACCCGCGGGCGGTTGGGCGCGGTCGGTGCCGGAGACCACCACGCGACGACGGTCGACCGGATCCGACGGCCGAACGCAGCAGTTCCCAGAGACCATGGCGATCTTCGGCAACCGCTGGTCGGCGGTCGTCATCGGTGCGGCGTTCCAGGGCGTCGACCGGTTCTCGCAGTTCCACTCCGTGTTGGGGGTGCCGACGAACCTGCTCGCCGAACGACTCCGGGTCCTTGTCGAGCTGGGTTTCTTGACGCACGACGGCGACGCCGTCGACGCGCGCCCGGGATATCACCTGACCGAGAAGGGCCGTGCCTTCTTCCCGGTGGTGATCCTGACGCTGCAGTGGGCGCAGCGCTGGTATCGCAGCCCGGAGGGCCCGGCCCTGGAATGGCTCCATCGCGACCATGCGACCATCGCACGACTGGACTGCGATCGCTGCCTTCAGCCGCTCGAAGCAGCCGACGTCGCATTGGGTGACGAGGCTTAGCCGATCGGCGTCATTCGCCGCCGACCGTCACGAAGTCGATCAGTTCCTCGACGCTGCGCAGCAACGGCACCTCGAGGTCCCGGAAGCTCGACACGCCGGCCAGTACGCGGCGCCAGCCGTCTTGCGGGGTGCCCCACCCGAGTTCGGTGCAGATGCCGGTCTTCCAGTCGGTGCCCATCGGAATGGTCGGCCACGCGGTGATGCCGACCGACGCCGGCTTCACGGCCTGCCAGACGTCGACGTACGGGTGTCCGCAGACCAGGACATTCGGTCCCACCTCGGCGGTCAAGCGTTCCTCCTTGGAGCCGGCGACGAGATGGTCGACCAGGACACCCGCCTTGCGGTGGGGTGCAGGCTCGAACTCGGCGAGCGCGTCGTCGAGATTGTCGAGGCCGTCGAGGCTGATGACCACGACCCCCTCGCCGCGGAGGTCGTCGCCCCACACCCGTTCGAGCAGGGTCGCGTCGTGGACGCCCTCGACGAAGATGCGGCTGGCGCGAGCGGTGCGAGCGCGTTGTTTGGGCGCTGCGCGTGAACCCGACGCGGTCCGGGTCGGCTGGGCCGGTCCGCGACCGCGGGGCCGGACCAGGGTGACCGGCTTGCCGTCGATCAGAAAGGCCGCGGGATACATGGGGAACACGCGGGTCTGGCCGCGCCGGTCCTCCAGCCGGACCAAATCGCCGGCATAGCTCTTCTCCATGCCCACCACCGCGCCGCAGAACCCGGTCCCGGCGTCTTCGACCACCAGATCTCGCTCGGCGGCGACTTCCGGAGCCTTGGGCTTGGTCTTGCGCGGGGAGGACAGCACATCGCGGCCGTAACGATCGTCTAACACGCCTACCGAGATTAGGGGAGAGCTCCGCGTTACGACGTGCGGCGCACCGGGGCGGACTCGGGTTGATCGAGTGATCCTTGTGAGTGCAGTCGCCTCGGCCGGCGAGACCGTCGCCCGGCGTACCATGACTCTTCGATGACTGGATCCTCCCTCGCCCTGCTGGGTGCCTGGCCGGCGAGCGCGCTGGCCGCATGGGCTGCCGCGCGCGATGCCGGGCGCTGCGCCGCCGACGATGTCCTGGAGACCCTGCAGCACTATGCCCAGGTGCACGAACTCGACCCGGGTGGCGGCGCTCTGGACCTGCTGGCGACGGCGTCCGGGGCCGCGCACCTGTGCGTCCGCATGCCGGTGCCGGGCGACGCGCAGGGGCTTCCGCCGGGACGCCCCACCGAGGCCGCGATGGCTGCGGGGGAAGTGATTCTGGTCGACGATCGTGAGCACGGCGCCGATGGTCCGACCCGACCCCTGGCGTTGATTCCGATCGGCACCGCCGAGCGCTGCCGATGGCAGTCCATGCGCTACGACCACCCGATCGCCGTCGATCAGTTGCTCTCCGACAGTCCGCTCGGGGAGCTCGAGTACGACCTCCGCGAGGCGGTCGGAGAGGCCGCGAAGGCGATCGGACGGCTGGGCGGTGCCCGCGGCGGCTCGCCCGCCGATCTCCGCGACGCCCTGGCGGCTCGCGTGACCGCCTCGCAGATCGACCTGCCCCCGCACGACAACCCGCGGATCGATCGAGTGCTGGCCAGCTGCGACCAGATCGACGCCATCATCTCGCTCGTCGGCAGCGGCAGTCTCGGCGATTCCGGCGCACAGCTCACCGTCGCCGACGATCAGCTGCGGCGGCTCAACTCCTTGGCTCGGCGCGCCCGCAGCGCCGCGATCAACGCGTTGATCGTCGAATTCCGCTACCGCTGACGCAGCGGCGCGGCAGCGCTCACAGTCCGGCGAGGATGCTGACGCCTGCGATCGCCGACGCCCACAGGACGGAGGCGAAGGTCCCGAGGATGAACTGCTCGCTCGCGTGGGGTGCCCGTAGTTCCGAGAACCGCGCCAGGCTCTTGACGGCCAGAATGATGCCGATGCCCGCGGGCCAGGCGAGCAGGAGCGACGCAGCCACGGCGGTGCGCTCGAGCATCCCGATCACCCGGCCGCCGCGCAGCGGTGCCTCCGGGTCGTCGTCGTGATTGTCGGCTCGCGTCGGAATGCCGCCGACGGCCAGGACGACGCGCACCACGGCCGCACCGGTCCATGCCGCGGTCACCACGGCGAGGACGTGGGTGGCCATCAGCAGC
>NZ_JAAYXO010000284.1 GCF_012515855.1 Gordonia sp. (in: high G+C Gram-positive bacteria) | reverse complement strand
TCGCCCACCATTGGGCGTCGTCGAGCCCCGTTTCTCTGTATTCAGCCGCCTGGTCGAGGCGTAGTCGCGCGTTGCCGGTCGCGAACGCGCGCAGTGATGCGACGACGGCGTCGAGTTCGATGTCGTCGAATTCGACCCCGGCCGCCTCGGCGAACCGCGCAAGCGCGGCGAGTTGGGCCTCGTAGCGACGTGAGGAACCGGGCCCGGGGACCGGGCGCCAGGCGGGGACATCCAGCAGCCACGGATGACGCAGGACTTCGTCACGATATTGATCGGCGATCAGGCGAAGACAGTCCGACAGCCCCACGGCGCCGTCGAACGGTCCGTCCTCGCAGGCGACGGCATCGACCATCAGCGCAATCAGAACGTCGCGGTTGGGCACATAGGTGTACAGCCCCATCGGCTTGAGTCCGACCTCCGCGGCCACCGCACGCATCGACACCTGCGTGAGCCCGCCCGCATCGGCGAGTCCGACGGCTGCGCGCACGATCTCCTCGACGCTGCTGCGCTGACGCGGTCCCGATCGAGCAGCCGCCCCGTCGGGACTCCACAGCAACTCGACGGTCCGACGCACGCTCTGTTCGTTGCGACTCAACTCCATACGGCGTACGCTATCATTCCGTACACCATACGCAATTGCTCGCTCTGAACGGAGAATGCACTGACCTCACGGCCCGAGGCCCCGCACGCCACCTACCTCACCGACCGCCACGCCTTCGCCCTCTGGTCGCCGAAGTGCGACATCGACGGCGCGACCACCTCGATCCGACTTCCGCTGCCCGAGGGATACGGGAACGCGAAGAAGCTTCAGCCGCGCGACGTCGCCTGCCGCATCGTCGGCGTGGACGGCCTGCCCGAGACCGGCGCCGCATCGGTGAACGCATGGCGCGCGGTGATCCGTGATCCCGCCGCGCAGGTCGCCCTACCTGCCGCCGCACACGCCGTCCTCAACGGTGCGGCCGACGCCGTGGTCTCGGCCGACTACGCCCGCCAGACCTTCGCGACGACCACCGCGCTGGCCGAGTCTCTCCCCTCGTCCATCGATGCCGACCTGCGCGACTATCAACTCCGCGGGGTCAGCTGGCTAAGCGAAGTGAGCACGACCGGCGGCGGCATCCTCGCCGACGAGATGGGGCTCGGCAAGACCCTTCAGGCCATCGCCCACCTGGTCGACGCCGATCGGGGCCCGTCACTCGTCGTCTGTCCCACCGGCCTGGTGACGAATTGGCTGCGCGAGATCGGCAAATGGGCCCCGACCGTCGCCGCCCTCGACTACCGCGGCGGCCCACTCCCGACGATCGACGCCGACATCGTCGTCACCGGTTACCCGACCCTGCGTCGCCACGGGGAGATGCTGGCAGCCGAGCCCTGGTCGACGGTCGTCTTCGACGAAGCCCAGGCGTTGAAGAACAGCCGCACCCAGGTCTCGCGCGCCGCCCGCGCGTTGACCGCCGACAGCCGGATCGCACTGACCGGCACCCCGGTCGAGAATAATCTCGATGAACTGTGGGCCCTGCTGAACCTGGTGGACCCCGCCGTCTTCGGCAACCGCGCTGTGTTCCGGCGCCGGTACACCCTGCCGATCCAGGGCGGCTCAGCCGATGCCAAGCGACGCATGCACGACGCCATCTCCGGCCATGTGCTGCGCCGCACCAAGGCCGACGTCGCCGCCAGCCTCGGCCCCAAGCTGCACGCGAACGTCGAATGCGACCTGACCGACGAGCAGGCGCGCCTGTACGACGCGATCCTCGACGTGACCGAGACCGCAGGCTTGGGCACCGGCATGGCCAGGCGCGGTGCCATTCTCACCGCGCTGACCCGACTCAAGCAGGTGTGCAATCACCCGGGTCTGGTCGGCGCCGACGCCCCGGTGGCGGGCGCCGTGGAGGGCCGGTCGGGCAAACTCGACGTCACTGCGGACATCATCGAGACGAATCTCGAGAACGGGTCGCCCACCGTCGTCTTCACCCAGTACCGACAGACCGGTGAGCTGTTGTCGTCGTACTTCGCCGACCGATTCGGCGAGCCGATTCCGTTTCTGCACGGCGGGCTGTCGCGGGCGGTGCGCGATCAGATCGTCGACGACTACCAGGCCGGCCACGGCAGCGGCATCCTGGTCGCCAGCCTCAAAGCCGCAGGCACCGGCCTCACCCTGACTCGGGCCGCCGACGTCATCCACTTCGACCGATGGTGGAATCCCGCGGTCGAAGCACAGGCCACCGACCGCGTCCACCGAATCGGACAGGACCGCATCGTCACGGTCACCACCCTGACCACCGCGGGCACCCTCGAAGAGCACATCGCGGCCATGCACGACCGCAAGTCGGCCCTCGACCTCGACGCGGACGCAGGAGCACTCGCGGTCCTCACCGAACTCTCCGACGAACGCCTCTTCGAAGTACTCCGCCGTCGACGTGAGGAGTCGGCATGAGTTCGGTGACCGCAGAGTTCGGCTACACCCCCTGGGGACGGGACTTCCTCCGGATCGCCGAGCCGACGGACGTGACCAAGCCGGAGCCGCTGTTGCCGCGCGCACGGAGCCTGGCTCGCAACGCGATGACTGATGTCCGCGTCGAGGGCAGGCTCATTCGTGGCACGGTGGTCCGCGGCGGTGAGGCCTCGGTCGCCTACTTGGAGTTCGCTCCGCTCGATCGCGATGTCGCGCATACCGTCGCAGCAACGGTCGGCGTCTCCCCCGGGCCCGCGACGTTGACCGTCGAGGTGCATGCACTCGTCGCAGGCGCACCGCCCGAGCTGGCGGTCGTCGACTGCTCCTGCCGAGCTCGGACAGCGCGATGCGTCCACGTGCTGGCACTGCTGTACGAGACGGTGCGGCGGATCGACGAGGATCCGCGGATCGCGCTGTCGCTCCGCGGCTTCAGCGATGCGCTCGACGCCGCCGACAACCCGCGGGAGACCGTCGCGCGGTGGACGCCTCTCTCCGCGCTGGACCCACAGAAGTTCTACGAGGCGTAGGCTCCGCAGCTCGCGCACTGAACGAGTAGAACCCGAGAAAGTTGATGGATCTGCGCCCTGAGAGGGCGCAGATCCATCAACTTTCCTGCCCTCGATCGTCTGCTAGGACGTGCCCGGCCACAACACCACCGCGGCGGCCACGATCATCAGCAGGATCAACACCCAGACCACAACGGGAAAATAGTTCGTAGTACGCATACCTTCCATCAAAGCGTCGTCCCCTCGCCGCAGTGCGGAAACGGCGATACTCGCCCACCTAGATTCCACGGCCCCGGCCGCCGCCCGTTCTCTGCCACGCCGCGACCACCGACGGCGATCGGTGTCTGACACACTGGGATCCGTGATCAGAGTAGGACTGACCGGCGGCATCGGAGCCGGTAAATCGACGGTGGCCAAGACCTTCATCGAGCGGGGCGCCTACCACGTCGACGCCGACCGAATCGCCCGCGAGGTGGTGGAGCCCGGCACGCCCGGGCTCGCGCAGCTCGCCGAAGCGTTCGGACCCGAGATCCTCGACGCCGACGGAGCCCTCGACCGCGCCGCGCTCGCGGCCCGAGCCTTCGTCGACGACGAGAGTCGCACGCTGTTGAACTCGATCACTCATCCCCTGATCGGCGCGCGCACGCAGGAGTTGACCGACGCCGCCCCGGCCGACGCGGTGATCCTGCACGACGTGCCGCTGCTGGTGGAAGGCCACATGGCGCCGTTCTACCACCTCGTCGCCGTGGTCCACGCCGACGCCGACATCCGTCTCGACCGTCTGGTGAATCTGCGCGGCATGGATGCCGACGACGCGCGATCACGCATCGCCGCGCAGGCCACCGACGACCAACGCCGTGCCGTCGCCGACCTGTGGTTCGACAATTCGGGAACTCCCGATCAGCTGGCCGCGCAGGCCGTCGCGGCCTGGGAGGAGCGGCTGATCCCGTTGCGCGACAACATCGCGTCGGGAACCGCGGCGACCCTCCCCACCGACGCGGTCGCGTACGACCCCGAGTGGGCCATCCTGGGACAACGCGTCGTCGGCCGCCTGTGGGCCCTGCTCGGCGCGAACGCTTCCGCCGTCACGCACGTCGGACCGACCGCCGTCGTCGGGCAGTCGGCCGTTCCGGTGATCGACATCGAGGCGACTGTCGCCGATCTGGCCGCTGCCGACTCCGTCGCGGATGCCCTGGCGGCCGGAGGCTTTCCGCGCGCGGCGTCGTCGGACGACGAGCGACTGCACGTGAGCGCGGACGCCGGACGGCCGGTCCGCGTGCATGTGCGACCGGCCGCTCACTGAGAAGAATTCATCCGATACGACGAAGGCCGCGTAGTTCAAGAACTACGCGGCCTTCGTCGAGTGGTTACGCCACTTCCTCGCCGTCGCGCTCGGCGACGAGATTCAGGGCGATGTCGACGATCATGTCCTCCTGGCCGCCGACGAGGCGACGCTCACCGCAGACGGTGAGGATGTCGCGCACGTCGAGGTCGAAGCGCTTGGCCGCGGTCTCGGCGTGGCGAAGGAACGACGAGTAGACGCCGGCGTACCCGAGAGTCAGGGTCTCGCGGTCCACGCGGACCGGGCGATCCTGCAGCGGTCGGACGATGTCGTCGGCGGCGTCCTCGAGCTTGTTGAGGTCGCAGCCGTGCTCGAAGCCCGACAGGTTGGCGACGGCGATGAAGGGCTCGATCGGGCAGTTGCCCGCACCCGCGCCGTGACCGGCCAGCGAGGCGTCGACGCGGTAGACGCCGTTCTCCACCGCGACCACCGAGTTCGCGACCGAGAGCGAGAGGTTCTCGTGCGCGTGGATGCCGATCTCAGTCTCCGGGTTGAGCACGTCCCGGTAGGCCTGGACGCGTGCGACCACGTCCTTCATCGTCAGACGGCCGCCCGAGTCGGTGATGTAGACGCAGTGTGCGCCGTACGACTCCATGAGCTTGGCCTGCTGGGCGAGCTTCTCCGGCTCGGACATGTGCGAGAGCATCAGGAAGCCCGAGACGTCCATGCCGATCTCGCGGGCTGCCGCGATGTGCTGCGCCGAGACGTCGGCCTCGGTGCAGTGCGTGGCGATGCGAACCGAGCGGACGCCCAGATCCCAAGCGCGCTCGAGGTGCTCGACGGTGCCGACGCCCGGCAGGAGCAGGGTGGTCAGGCGAGCGTTCTTGAGGACGCTGGCCGCGGCCTCGATCCACTCCCAGTCGGTGTTGGAGCCGGGACCGTAGTTCACCGAACCACCGGCGAGGCCGTCGCCGTGCGCCACCTCGATGGCGTCGACGCCCGCCTCGTCGAGCGCGCTGACGATGCGCTTCACATCGTCGGTGCTGATCTGGTGACGCAGGGCGTGCATGCCGTCACGCAGGGTGACGTCCTGGACGAAGATCTTGGTCATGGTCAGGCCTCCTGTGCCTTCAGAGCCGCGATCCGCTCGGCGTACTGCAGGCCCGCGGACGTCATGATGTCGAGATTTCCGGCGTAGGCCGGGAGGTAGTGAGCGGCGCCCTCGACCTCGAGGAACACCGACACCTGGTGGGTCGGCGCCGACTCGGGCTCGGCAGCCATCAGGGTGCCGACGGTGGCGCCCTCGGCGATCGGATCGATCTGCACCTTCTGCTTCAGGCGGTAGCCCGGAACATACGCGGAGACGTCGGCGACCATCTTCTCCACCGAGTTGCGGATCTGATCCTGCGTGTCGAGATCCGGCGCGTCGACGAGCGCGTACACGGTGTCGCGCATGATCAACGGCGGCTCGGCCGGGTTCATGATGATGATGGCCTTGCCGTTGGTGGCACCTCCGACCTGCTTGATGGCGTTCGACGTGGTCTCGGTGAACTCGTCGATGTTCGCGCGGGTGCCGGGACCGGCCGACTTCGAGGCGATGGACGCGACGATCTCGGCGTACGCCACGGGCGCGACGCGGGACACGGCGGCGACGATCGGGATGGTGGCCTGTCCGCCGCACGTGACCATGTTGACGTTCTTCGCGTCGAGGTGATCGTCGATGTTGACCGCGGGCACCACGTACGGACCGATGGCTGCCGGGGTCAGGTCGACGAGGCGCTTGCCGAGCGGTTCCAGGATCGAGGCGTTGTACTCGTGCGCCTTGGCGGACGTGGCGTCGAAGATGATCTCGATCTCGTCGAAGTTCGGCATCTTGACCAGGCCTTCAACACCTTCGTGGGTGGTCGGAACGCCGAGCCGCTTGGCGCGAGCGAGGCCGTCCGATTCCGCGTCGATGCCGACCATGGCACCCATCTCGAGATGCTTCGCGGTACGGATGACCTTGATCATCAGGTCGGTGCCGATGTTGCCGGAGCCGATGATGGCTACTTTCGTCTTGCTCATTGGGGGTTCCCTTCACTGAAACGAGCTGTCACCGAACCGAGACCGGAGATGTCGACGGTCACTTCGTCGCCGGATTCGATCGGACGCATGGGGCCCAGGGCGCCGGACAGGATCACCTGGCCCGCGCGGAGGGGTTCGCCGAAGTCGCGGGCGGCCTTCGCCAGCCACGCGACGGCGTTCAACGGGTCACCGAGGCAAGCGGCGCCGTTACCGGTGGAGACTTCTTCGCCGTTGATCTTCATCGACATGCCCACCTCGATCGGGGCGAACTCGTCGAGGGTGAGGCGGTCGTTGCCGAGGACGTAGACGCCCGACGACGCGTTGTCGGCGACGGTATCGGCGAACGCGATGTTCCAGCCGTCGATGCGGCTGTCGCAGACCTCGAGGGCGGCGACTCCATAGTCGATCGCGTCGCGGATCTGCGCGATGTCGAGGGGACCGTCGGCGAGGTCCTTCTTCAGGACGAAGGCCACCTCCGCCTCGGCCTTCGGCTGGAGCAGGTGCTCCATGGGCACCAACTCGCCGTCGCCGAAGGCCATGTCGTCGAAGAGGACGCCGAAGTCCGGCTGGTCGACACTCATCTGTTCCTGAACGGCCGCCGACGTGAGGCCGATCTTGCGGCCGACGACGGTGGCGCCCGCCGCGAGCCGGCCGGCGGTGAGGCGTTCCTGGACCCGGTAGGCGGCAGGCAAGTCGGTGGGTCCGATCAGGTCCCGCACGGGTTCGCACGCCTGACGGGTCTGCAGAGCGGTGAGAAGTCGCTGTGCCGCCTGCTCTTCGGCGACGGCGTTCTCGGTGGTTTCGGTCATGGTGTCCATCGTCACTGTGCGGATGTCGCACGAGAAGCATTCCGTCTCACTCAGCGAGACGGTGGCGGGTAACCTGGGGTCATGACCGACAAACCGGCCGCCGACCCCGGCAGTCTCGACCCCGAACCGTCGGTGGACCGCACCACCGTGATCGGCAAGGTGGTCACCATCCTGCGGGCGTTCACCGTCGACGACAACGAGCTGACCCTGGCCGAACTGGTTCGGCGAACCGGGATGCACAAGGCGACGGTCCACCGCCTGGCGGGCGAACTCGTGGATGTGCGACTGCTCGATCGCACCGACGGCGGCTACCGACTCTCCGGTGGTCTGTTCGAACTGGGCATGCTGGCGTCGGTGGAGCGCAGTCTGCTCGAGATCGCGATGCCGTTTCTCCAGGATCTGTACGCCCGCACTCGCGAAACGGTGCATCTGGGAGTGCTCGACGGCCAGGAGGTGGTTTACGTCGCCAAGATCGGCGGACACCGTCAGGCGACGGCGCCGTCGCGCACCGGCGGTCGGATGCCGCTGCACTGCACCGGCATCGGCAAGGCGCTCCTCGCCCACACGGATCCGGATCGGCAACGCGCGGTCCTGAGCGGACCGCTCCCCCGTCGAACGCCGCGGACGATCGTCGCTCCCGGCATTCTCGCCCGCCAGCTCGACACCATCCGGGAATCCGGCGTCGCCTTCGAGTACGAGGAATCGGCCGTCGGCATCGGGTGCGTCGCAGCGCCGATCCTCGAGGTCGGCACCAATTCGGTGATCGCGGCGATCAGCATCACCGGACCGCTGTCGCGCTACCGCCCCGAGGCTCACGTCGACGCCGTGCGCGCCGCCGCGACCGGCATCGCCTCCACCCTCGATCGGCGACGCGCGCTGCGCTGAACCCGCCCTCACCCGACGACCACCGAAAAGCCTGCCCACCCAGCGGACGCCCACCCCGCGAGCTAAGCCGCGATTGTTACCCTTGGCGTATGTCGGGAACTGAAGCGGGGGCCGTCGAAGCGGTTCCAACCTATCCGTCGTTGCCGGCCACCAGCTGGGCCGTTCTGGGCATGCTGACGCTCGGCGAGCAGCTGACCGGATACGACCTCAAGAAGTGGGCCGACTGGAGCATCGGCTACTTCTACTGGAGCCCGTCGATCAGCCAGATCTACGCCGAGCTCAAGAAGCTCGAGAAGGCCGGCTTCGTGACCTCCGAAGTGATCTCCGAGCCCGGTGAGCGAGGTCGCCGGGTCTACCAGATCACCGAGCAGGGCACCCATGCCGTCCGGAACTGGTCCCGCGACGCCCCCGTCGACCAGCCGGTCCTCAAGCACGGCCTGATGCTGCGCATGTGGATGGGCCACCTCAACGAGCCCGAACATCTCAAAGATCTGGTGCGCGAGCACATCTCGAACCTCGAAGCCCTGCGCGACGAGAGCCGTCTGCACGCCGAGAATGCCGACCGGGAGCCCTCGTGGGCGTACTCGGTGATGAGCCTGGACTGGTCGATGAAGTACTTCCAAGCGGAGATCGACCTCGCCAACGATCTGCTGTCACAGATCGACAAGGCCACCGAGACCTTCTCGACGGTCGCCCAGCTCGACCAACTCGGCAACCCGGTTCCGAACGAGTCGGGATCGTGGCGGCGGGTGGAAGGCTATGTGCAGGACTTGAAGCAGGAAGAGTCCTGACGCCGGCGGCGCTACCCCAAGTCGATCCCACGGATCCGGCGGACTGGCTCCGCTATCGTCGCGGACACTGCACAATTTGATCTGATCCAGACAGAATCTGATCCGATCGAGACCACCGCCGTACCAACGCACAAATCGAGGTCCGCAGCATGTTCCGCAAGATCCTGGTCGCCAACCGCGGCGAGATCGCCATCCGAGCTCTCCGTGCCGCCGTCGAACTCGGCGTCACGACGGTCGCCGTGTACCCGCACGAAGACCGGAATTCACCGCACCGATTCAAGGCGGACGAGGCCTACCAGATCGGCGAGCCCGGCCATCCGGTGCGCGCGTATCTCGACGTCTCCGAAATCATCCGCGTCGCCAAGGAGTCTGGCGCCGACGCGGTGTATCCCGGCTACGGTTTCCTGTCCGAGAACCCCGAACTGGCCTATGCCTGCGAGTCCAACGGCATCACCTTCGTCGGGCCGGCTGCCGAGGTGCTCCAGCTGACCGGCAACAAGTCGCGCGCCATCGCCGAGGCCAAGGCCGCGGGACTGCCGGTGCTCGCATCCACCGAACCGTCTACCGACCCGCAGTCGCTGGTCGAGGCCGGTCGAGCGATGAAGTTCCCCGTTTTCGTGAAGGCGGTCTCCGGCGGCGGCGGTCGCGGCATGCGCCGCGTCGACGACCCGGCGCTGCTCTCCACTGCCCTCGACGAGGCCTCGCGGGAGGCTGAATCGGCGTTCGGCGACGGCGCGGTCTACATCGAGCAAGCCGTGATGGCGCCACGGCACATCGAGGTCCAAGTGTTCGGCGACGCCTCGGGCGACATGGTCCACCTCTACGAACGCGACTGCTCGGTACAGCGTCGACACCAGAAGGTGATCGAGCAGGCGCCGGCACCGGACCTCCCCGAGGAGATCCGCGATCGGATGTGCGCGGACGCCGTCGCGTACGCCAAGCACATCGGCTACTCGTGCGCGGGCACCGTCGAATACCTTCTCGACGGCAGCGGCGACTACGTCTTCATCGAAATGAATCCCCGCATCCAGGTGGAGCACACGGTCACCGAGGAGGTCACCGACGTTGATCTCGTTCAGACCCAGATGCTGGTCGCCGCGGGAGCGCGCCTGACCGATCTCGGACTGACGCAGGACCAGATCCACCTCCACGGCGCCGCCGTCCAGTGCCGCATCACCACCGAGGACCCGGCCAACGACTTTCGCCCCGACACCGGTCGGGTCACCGCCTACCGGTCCCCCGGCGGCGCAGGCATCCGCCTCGACGGCGGCACCACCGTCGGTGCCGAAGTGGGCGCGTACTTCGACTCGATGCTCGTCAAACTCACCTGCCGCGGATCCACCCGCGAGATGGCCCTGGCTCGCGCTGGGCGCGCCCTGGTGGAGTTCCGCATCCGCGGCGTCACCACCAACATTCCGTTCCTGCGCGCTGTGCTCGACGATCCGACGTTCCGTGCGGGCGCCGTCGACACCGGTTTCATCGCCGAGCATCCCGAACTCCTGCAGGGGCACACCCCTGCCGACCGCGGCACCCGGATGTTGAGTTTTCTCGCGGATGTCACGGTCAACCGGCCGAACGGGAAGGCGCCCAGCGGCGTCGACCCCGCAACAAAGCTCCCGATGATGGATCCCGAGCACAGCATCCGCGGCGGCTCCCGCCAGCGATTGCTGAAGCTCGGCCCCGAGGCGTTCGCCGCCGACCTGCGCAGCCAGAGCGCCCTGGCCATCACCGACACCACATTCCGCGATGCGCACCAGTCGCTGCTGGCCACCCGCGTGCGCACGAAGGACCTCACCGCCGTCGCCGGGCACGTCGCGACCAATCTCCCCGATTTGTTCTCGATCGAGGCGTGGGGCGGCGCCACGTACGACGTCGCTCTCCGCTTCCTCCACGAGGATCCGTGGGAACGGCTGGCCAGGCTGCGCAAGGCGGTGCCTAACATCTGCCTTCAGATGCTGCTCCGTGGACGCAACACCGTCGGCTACACGCCCTACCCGACCGCGGTCACCGACGCATTCGTCGCCGAGGCCGCGGAGACCGGCATCGACATCTTCCGCATCTTCGATGCGCTCAACGACGTCGACCAGATGAAGCCGGCCATCGACGCGGTGCGTGCCACCGGCACGGCGGTCGCCGAAGTGGCCCTCTGCTACACCGGCGACCTCACCGATCCCGCCGAGGATCTGTACACGCTGGACTACTACCTGCAGCTGGCGGAGAAGATCGTCGACGCCGGCGCCCACATCCTGGCGATCAAGGACATGGCGGGTCTGATGCGCGCACCCGCCGCCGCAACGCTGGTGTCCGCCCTGCGCTCGCGCTTCGATCTGCCGGTCCACGTGCACACCCACGACACCCCGGGCGGCCAGCTCGCCAGCTACCTCGCCGCGACGGCCGCAGGCGCCGACGCCGTCGATGTCGCGGCAGGACCGATGTCGGGAGGGACCAGTCAGCCGTCGATGGCCGCGGTGGTCGCCGCCATGGCGCACACCGACCGCGACACCGGCATCGACCTGACCGCCGTCTGCGATCTGGAACCGTACTGGGAGTCGATGCGCGGGCTCTACCGTCCGTTCGAGGCAGGCATCCCCGCGCCGACCGGACGCGTCTACACCCACGAGATCCCGGGCGGACAGCTCTCGAACCTGCGAGCGCAGGCGGGCGCCCTCGGCTTGGCCGACCGATTCGAGGACGTCGAGAACGCGTACGCCGGCGTCGACGAGGCATTCGGTCGGCTGATCAAAGTGACGCCGTCGTCGAAGGTGGTCGGCGACCTCGCCCTCGCTCTCGTCGGCGCGGGCGTCACCGCCGACCAGTTCGCCGCCGACCCGACCGTCGTCGACCTGCCTGATTCGGTCACCGGTTTCTTCCGCGGCGAACTCGGGACGCCTGTCGGCGGGTGGCCCGAGCCGCTGCGCACACGTGCGCTCGGCAACACGCCTGCGGCCCCGCCGCCGCTCGCCGAACTGACCGCCGAAGACCACGCGGAGTTGGCGGGCGACTCGGACACCCGTCGCAAGACGCTGTCGCGGCTGCTGTTCCCCGGCCCGGCCCGCGACTTCATCCAGCACGCGGACACCTACGGCGACACCTCGGTGCTGGGCACCCGCGAGTTCCTCTACGGCCTCACCTCGGGCACCGAACATCACGTTCACCTCGCTCCCGGCGTCACGCTGCTCCTGGGGCTGGAATCGATCTCCGACCCCGACGAGCGGGGCATGCGCACGGTGATGTTCTGGATCAACGGGCAGTTGCGCCCGGTCCGGGTGCGTGATCGGTCGATCGAGGACGCCCGCCCCCGTGCGGAGAAGGCCGATCCGACCAACCCGGGCCACGTGCCCGCGCCGTTCGCCGGCGTTGTGACTCTCGACGTGGCCGTCGGCGACGAAGTCGCAGCCGGCTCCACCGTCGCCCACATCGAGGCCATGAAGATGGAAGCCGCCATCACCGTGGCTGTCGGCGGCACCGTGGCGCGCACTGCGATCCAAGACGTCGCCCAGGTGGAGAACGGCGACCTGCTGGTCATCGTCGACCCGAGCTAGTCGATAGTCACGTTCGCTCCCTACGACGACGCTCGCTCACCTCCGGAGGTGAGCGAGCGTCGTTGTCGGGAGCGAACGTTGCAGAGCGGAGCGGACCGCCGAATCACGCGCCGCCGCTCACCACCACCGTCTCGACCGGACGGACGCCGACGTCGGCGCGAACGAGTTCGTGTCCACTGTCGATGGCGACCACGCGGATCTGGTTGTTCTCCGGATCGCTGATGTACGCGGTGTCGCCCAGGACCTCGACAGCGGGCATCGCGTCCTGCCACCGCGTCGGCTCCTGCCACGGCTCGATCACCTGATGCGCGGCGATGAGTTGCCCGGTGTCCTGGTCGTAGACGTACAGCCGACCGTCGGTGCCCAACACCATCGCCTCACCATTCGGGCCACGGGCCAGCGACCGGAAACTGTAACTGGTCGGCAAGTCGACGATTCGCAACTCGCCCGTCGCGGTGTCGGTCAGAGAAAACCGGGTGGGTCGTTCGATCTGCCCTTCCGGGAGATCCCGCTGGGTCTTGTAGTCGCCCAGGATCACGCTCGAGACACCGGAACCGCGTTGGTTCCCGATGCGGCCGTACGAGTCCGGAGCCGCCACCTTACGGATCTCACCGCCGCGCACGATCACGATCCCGTTCTCACAGCCGACGGTGAGAACCCCGTCGGCCGCGAGGGCCTCCCCGTGCACGCCGGGACAGTCGGATGTCGATGCGACCTCGGTTCGATCGGTGTCGAGAATCGCGACGCCGGTGCGAGCCTCCTCCGTCCCTCGCGTCACCACCATGGTGCCGTCCGGCCGTGCCACCGCAATGCCGTGATGCGGGTGCGGGGCGACGTAGTCGACCGGCGAGCCCACTGCCGCACCGAGTTCCCGCGGGTCGACGACACGCACCTCGCCGGTGCCGTCGAAGAACAGCGTGGTTCGGTCGCCGTCCGAGACGACGTGCCCGGGTTCACTGCCCTTGAAGGTCGCGCCCGTGAAGCTCGGCTCGGTGGTCCGATAGTGACTGTGGTCGCCGTGCTTCTCGCCCCACGTGCCTGCGTCGAGAACTGTGAATCCGTCATCGGCGGTGACCAAGACGCTTCGTGAGTCACCGGCCGCATTCAGTCGCAGGAAGCCTTCCTTCGGGAGATCGGCGACCTGTTCCAGCGTCGTGGCGTCCACGATCCGAAGGCCGCCGTCGTAGGCGATCACCAACCGCGGCGTGGGGGTGCGGTGCTCCTCCACCGTGGTCGGCCCACCGTCCCGACCATCGTGCGTCACCTCGGCCGCGGTGCATCCGGCAATGAGTGACCCGCAGGCGAGGACTGCGGCAGCGAGGAGGTGTCGTTGCGTTGTTCTTGTCATGCAGAACACCCAACACCTTAATGACAATTATTGTCAACAAGGCATGGATTGTCGATGGCTCCCCGTTCGCTCCCTACGACGACGCTCGCTCACCTCCGGAGGTGAGCGAGCGTCGTCGTAGGGAGCGAACGTTGCCGAATGCAACAGCGCCCCGGAACTGAAGTTCCGGGGCGCTGCAGGTCTAACTAGCTACGAGCTGATCAGGCGCCGCCCGACAGCTTCTCGCGCAGAGCAGCGAGCTGCTCGTCGCTGGCCAGCGAACCGCCGGTCTGAGCCGGACCACTGGTCGAGCTCGAGGAGCTCGACGACGATCCCTGCGAACCTGCGTCGGAGGACGACGACGAGTAGTCGCTCGGAGCGTTCTCCGCCTCGGCAGCAGCCGCGGCGAACTTCTCGATCTGAGCGGTGTGCAGCTTGTGACGACGCTCGGCCTCTGCGTAGCGGGCCTCCCACTCTTCACGCTGCTTGTCGAAGCCCTCGAGCCACTCGTTGGTCTCGGCGTCGAAGCCCTCGGGGAAGATGTAGTTCCCCTGGTCGTCGTAGCTGTCGGCCATACCGTACTTCGAGGGGTCGAACTCCTCGGTGTAGTCCTCGTTGGCCTGCTTCAGCGACAGCGAGATGCGACGACGATCGAGGTCGATGTCGATGACCTTGACCAGTGCGTCGTCGCCGACGGAGACGACCTGGTCCGGGACCTCGACGTGGCGCTCGGCCAGCTCGGAGATGTGGACCAGACCCTCGATGCCCTCCTCGACGCGCACGAACG
>NZ_JAAYXO010000283.1 GCF_012515855.1 Gordonia sp. (in: high G+C Gram-positive bacteria) | reverse complement strand
GTTCACCACCCGGCCCGACACGCTCTTCGGCGCCACCTACATGGTGATCGCGCCTGAGCATCCGCTGGTCGACACGCTCACCACCAGCCAGTGGCCGGCAGATGTGCCAGCGGCATGGACGGGCGGGGCGACCTCGCCCATCGATGCCGTCGGCAACTACGTCACCGTCGCCCGCAACCGCTCGGACCTGGACCGCCAATCGGAGTCCAAGGAGAAGACCGGCGTCTTCACCGGCAGCTTCGCCACCAACCCGGTCAACGGCGAGTCGATCCCGGTGTTCGTGGCCGACTACGTGCTTATGGGCTACGGCACCGGGGCGATCATGGCCGTGCCGTCGGGCGACCAGCGCGACTTCGAGTTCGCCCGAGCGTTCGACCTGCCGATCATCGAGACGGTCCGGCCCGGCAACGCCTGGTTCGAGCGTCACGGCATCGCGCTCGGCGCACCCACCACCGACTGGCTCGAGGCCTATGTGGGCGACGGCGCCATCGTGAACTCATCGAACGATGAGGTCTCGCTGAACGGCCTGAGCGTGACCGAGGCCAAGGAAGCCGTGACCTCCTGGCTGGAGAGCAAGGGGCTCGGCACCGGCAAGGTCCAGTACAAGCTGCGCGACTGGCTGTTCAGCCGTCAGCGCTACTGGGGTGAACCGTTCCCGATCGTGTGGGGAGACGACGGCGAGCCGCGGGCACTGCCCGACACCGCCCTGCCGGTGGTGCTGCCGCCCATGGACGACTTCACCCCCAAGACGTCCGACGACGAGAACTCCGACCCCGAGCCGCCGCTGGGCCGCGTCACCGACTGGACCACCGTCACCATCGACCTGGGCGACGGTGAGGGCGAGCAGACCTACCGGCGCGAGGTCAACACCATGCCCAACTGGGCTGGGTCGTGCTGGTACGAGCTGCGCTACTGCGACCCCGACAACGACCAGGCCCTGGTCGATCCGGCCAACGAGAAGTACTGGATGGGCCCCCAGTTCGACGGCGACTGCGGCGGCACCGACCTCTACGTGGGCGGTGTCGAGCACGCGGTTCTGCACCTGCTCTACGCCCGGTTCTGGCACAAGGTGCTGTTCGACCTGGGCCACGTGTCGTCCAAGGAGCCCTACCGTCGCCTGTTCAACCAGGGGATGATCCAGGCCTACGCCTACACCGACGAGCGCGGCTTCTACGTCGAGGCGTCGCAGGTGGTCGAGAGCGACGGCAGCTACACCATCGACGGCGATCCCGTGAACCGGGAGCTGGGCAAGATGGGCAAGTCGCTCAAGAACGCCGTCGCCCCCGACGAGATGTGCGAGCGCTACGGCGCCGACACGCTGCGCCTCTACGAGATGTTCTCGGGCCCGCTCGACCAGAGCCGACCGTGGGACACCACCGCGGTCGTCGGCATGTACCGGCTGCTCCAGCGGGTGTGGCGGCTGTTCGTCGACGAGACCACCGGTTCGATCCGGGTCGATTCGGCCGCGGCGCCGTCCGACGACACCACCCGGGTGCTGCACCGCACCATCGACTCGGTGCGCGACGGCATGGAGACCATGCGGTTCAACACGTCGATCGCCCGCATCACCGAGCTGACCAACCACCTCACCTCGACCTACCCCGACGGCGGCGTGCCGTCCACGGTGGCCGAGACGCTGGCGCTGCTGCTGGCCCCGATCGCCCCACACATCGCCGAGGAGCTGTGGTCGCGCCTGGACCACCCCGGATCGCTGGCCTACGAGCCGTTCCCGGTGGCCGATCCGCAGTGGCTGGTCGACGACTCGGTCGAGATCCCGGTGTCGGTCAACGGCAAGGTCCGGGG
>NZ_JAAYXO010000053.1 GCF_012515855.1 Gordonia sp. (in: high G+C Gram-positive bacteria) | reverse complement strand
GGGTCCATCTCCGTCTCGACGTTGTACTCGCTCTCCAGGCGATAGCGGACGACGTCGAACTGGAGCGCGCCGACGGCCGCCAGCACCGGCTCGCGGCTGCCGGTTGCGACAGGGTAGAAGAGCTGAATCGCGCCCTCCTCCTCGATTTGCCCCAGCCCCTTGAGGAACTGCTTGTAGCGGTCGGCCCGAGTATGCCGCAGCAGCGCGAAGTGCTCCGGCTGGAAGCGCGGCAGCGGTGGAAAGGTACCGATGTCGTCACCGCTGATCGTATCGCCGATCGTGAAGGTGCCGGTCGAGACCAGTCCGACCACGTCACCGGCGTAGGCCTCTTCGACGACCTCGCGGTCGGAGCCGAACAGGCGCATCGGGCGGGACAGCCGCACCTTGCGCTTGAGACGCGGCACCCAGGCGTCGATGTCCCGCTCGAACCTGCCGGAGACGACGCGCATGTAGGCGACGCGGTCGCGGTGGCGCTTGTCCATGTTCGCCTGGATCTTGAACACGAAGCCGGAAAAGGTCTCGTCGGCTGGAACGATTTCAGTACCGTCGACCGTCTCCTGCGACTGCGGCGGCGGCGCCATGCCGACGAAGTGATCGAGGAAGAGCTGGACGCCGAAGTTGGTCAGGGCCGATCCGAAGCAGACCGGCGTCAGGTCGCCGGCCAGGACAGCGTCGAGGTCGAATGGCGTGCCGGCAAGATCGAGCAGCTCCAGCTCCTCGCGCAGCGTCGCCGCCTTCTCCGCGCCGAGCTGCTCGTCGAGCGTCGGGTCGTCGAGCCCGGAGAGTCGCACCGGCGCCTGCTTCGCGCCGTGCTCGGTGCGCTCGAACAGATGCACCATGCCGGAGACGCGGTCGTAGACGCCCCGAAACTCCGGACCGTCGCCGATTGGCCAGTTGAGCGGGTAGGTCTGGAGCCCGAGCGTGTTCTCGATCTCCTCCAGCAGCTCCAGGGGGTGCTGTGCGGGCCGGTCGAGCTTGTTGACGAAGGTGAAAATGGGCGTTCGCCGTCGTCGCGTGACTTCAAAGAGCTTCAGTGTCTGCGGCTCGATGCCACGAGCGGCGTCGAGCACCATCACGGCGCTGTCGACCGCGGTCAGGGTGCGGTAGGTGTCCTCCGAGAAATCCTGGTGACCGGGCGTGTCGAGCAGGTTGACGTGGTAGTCGCGATAGGGGAATGCCAGCACCGTCGAGGTGATCGAGATACCGCGCTCCTGCTCGATCTCCATCCAGTCCGATGCCGCGTGACGCTGGGTCTTTCGGGCGGTGACCGACCCCGCCAGCTGCACGGCACCGCCGTAGAGCAGCAGTTTTTCGGTCAGGGTCGTCTTGCCGGCGTCCGGATGCGAGATGATCGCGAAGGTCCGGCGGCGCATCACTTCTTCGGCCAGCGCGGGCCGGCGGCTCTGGGCGGTCTGGATCATGGTTTCCTCAACGAGATTACGCGCGGTGGGGGCAGGCTCTCGGGCCGATCGAGGTGATCGCCCGAGCGGTCACCTCGATGGTGACCTCGGTGTGACGACGAGCGTCGTCAGTATCGGCCTCGGCGCAGGTAGGTCGGCCGGATCGGATCGCTGTTGCGCACGATCGGCTTGACGTAGAGCAGGAACTCGTTGGATCCAACCTTCAGCACGCGCGTGATGTCGTACTTCGTCTGCCGGCGGGTGTCGCGGTAGGTCCCGCCCGTCTGGTACTGACCCATGCGCATGTCGCGCGTGTTGCGCGAGATGATTTCGTAGGTCAGTCGCTTGCAGTTGTTGCAGGTGATGTACTGATCGCGCTCATCGGTCGGCCCGGTGAACCCTCGCTGGGTCAGCTCGACATCGCGGCTGTGGCACCAGGGGCACTCTCGCCGTCGGGAGCGCGACTCGACATCGTGGTTGTCTACATGCTCGGTCATGTCACCCCCCTCCTGATCGAGCGGCGATGCGCGTCGGTGCGATGGCCACAACCGGCCGCGAACATATCGTGGCAACTATACCAATGTTG
>NZ_JAAYXO010000052.1 GCF_012515855.1 Gordonia sp. (in: high G+C Gram-positive bacteria) | reverse complement strand
GGGAGGATCGCCGGACGCACCGTCGCGTAGTCGGCGAGAGCCGCGCTGACCGTTTCCGGGGCTGCATTGATGGCGATGCTCGCGGTGGCTGTTACCTGTCCCACTTGTGGTGGCTCCTTTGGGTTGTCGGCACCCGAGCGCCGAACTGCGATTGCCTTCGAGGCAGAAAGTCGACCCCCACGGTACTGGCCTGAGGCTACGGTGGGAATGTGGCTTTGAACGCATCCGAGTACGGCGACCTCGCATTCGATCGCGGCAGACGCAAGTTGCTCGAGAGCTACCGCTCCATACCCGACGGAGCCAACGTCCGCCTGGCGAAGAAGACCTCGAATTTGTTCCGCAAACGTGCCGAGACCTCCGCTCCCGGACTCGACGTCTCCGAACTGCACCGGGTGATCTCGGTCGATCCCCACGAGCAGACCGCGCAAGTCGCAGGCATGTGCACCTACGAAGAACTGGTGGCGACCACCCTTCGCCACGGTCTCGTTCCGCTGGTGGTCCCGCAGTTGAAGACCATCACGCTCGGCGGGGCCGTGACCGGCCTCGGGATCGAGAGCACCTCGTTCCGCAACGGTCTGCCGCACGAGTCGGTGCTGGAGATGGAGATCCTCACCGGCAACGGCGAACTGGTGGTGGCACGTCCGGACAACGAGCACCGTGACCTGTTCTTCGGGTTCCCCAACTCCTACGGGACGCTCGGCTACTCGGTACGTCTCAAGATCAAGCTCGAAAGGGTCCCGCCGTACGTCGAGCTTCGTCACATTCGTGTCCACAGCACGCGCGAACTCCAGGATCTGATGGCGCAGATCGCCGAGGACCGCGACTATCGCGGCGAACGCGTCGACTACCTCGACGGCGTGGTGTTCACCGCCGACGAGGCGTACGTGGTGCTCGGCAGACAGACCGACGAGCCCGGGCCGGTGAGCGACTACACCGACGCGAACATCTACTACCGCTCCATCCAGCACGACGGCGCCGAGCCCAAGCGGGATCGCCTCACCATCAGCGACTATCTATGGCGCTGGGACACCGACTGGTTCTGGTGCTCGCGCGCGTTCGGCGCGCAGAACCCGCGCATCCGCCGATTCTGGCCTGCGCGCTACCTGCGCAGCAGCTTCTACTGGAAGCTGATCGGCTACGACCAGCGCTGGGACATCGGCGACAAACTCAACGCACGCAAGGGACTCCCGCCCACCGAGCGCGTGGTGCAGGACATCGAGGTCCCGATCGACGCCACCGCCGACTTCGTCGACTGGTTCCTCGCCGAGATCCCGATCGAGCCGCTCTGGGTGTGCCCGTTGAAGCTCGCGGAACCGTCGCCGATCGAGGTGGGCGCACCGACTCCCGAGGCGGCCGCCGCCGTCCGGCCGTGGACTCTCTACCCGCTCGAACGAGGCAAGTTCTACGTGAACGTCGGCTTCTGGTCGGGCGTTCCGGTGACCCCGGGAAAGCCCGGACACACCAACAGAGTGATCGAGCGCAAGGTCAGCGAGCTCGGTGGACACAAGTCTCTTTACTCCGAATCCTTTTATCCCCCAGAAGAATTCGACGCCCTGTACGGTGGCGAAACATACGATGCCCTGCGACGACGCTACGATCCCACGCGCCGCCTGCTCGACCTCTACGAGAAAGCCGTCAAGCGAGCATGAAACTGGCACAGATCTTCGAGAGCCTCGTCGGCCCCGACCTTGCGATACGTATCACCGCGTACGACGGCAGTTCGGCGGGACCGGAGAACGCCGAGTTCGGCCTCAACCTGAAGACCCCGCGCGGAACCACGTACATGGTGACGGCCCCGGGCGACCTCGGCCTGGCCCGCGCGTACGTCGCAGGCGATGTGGAGCTCATCGGCGCACACCCCGGCGACCCCTACGGCGCCCTGCAGGCCCTGGCCGGGGACCTCAAGTTCCGCAAACCGGGCCCGCTGGCACTGGCGCGGGTGATGCGGGACATCGGCATGGAGCACTTCAAGCTGATCCCGCCGCCGCCGCAGGAGAGCCTGCCGCGCTGGCGCCGCTTCGCCGAAGGATTACGGCACAGCCGCGAACGCGACGCTGAAGCGATCCACTACCACTACGACGTCTCGAATCGCTTCTACGAACTGGTTCTCGGCGAATCGATGACCTACACGTGCGCCGTCTACCCGAATTCCGACGCGACGCTGGAGGAAGCGCAGGAGAACAAGTATCGCCTCATCTTCGACAAGCTGAAGCTCAAGCCCGGCGACCGCCTGCTCGACATCGGCTGCGGCTGGGGCGGCATGGTTCGCTACGCGGCGCGCCGCGGCGTGCATGCATTAGGCGTGACCCTGTCCAGCGAGCAGGCCGCCTGGGCTCAGCAGGCCATCGTCGAACAGGGGCTGTCGGAGTTCGCGGAGGTCCGGTTCAGCGACTACCGCGACGTCGCAGAATCGAACTTCGACGCCATCTCGTCCATCGGACTCACCGAACACATCGGCGTCGCGAACTACCCCAAGTACTTCGGGTTCATGCAGGAGAGGATCAAGCCGGGCGGCCTGATCCTCAACCACTCGATCACCCGGCCCGACAATCGGACCCGCACCAAGGCCGGGCCGTTCATCGACCGGTACGTGTTCCCCGACGGTGAGCTCACCGGTTCGGGCACCATCATCGCGAAGATGCAGAACACCTCACGCCTCGAAGTGCTGCACGAGGAGAACTTCCGCCACCACTACGCGATGACACTGCGCGACTGGAATGCGAATCTGGTCGCGAACTGGGACGAGGCCGTCGCCGAGGTCGGCGAGGGCACCGCGCGCCTGTGGGGCCTATACATGGCGGGTTGTCGCATCGGCTTCGAACGGAACATGGTGCAGCTCCACCATGTGCTGGCCACCAAACTGCAGCTCGACGCCACCACCAACCTGCCGCTGCGACCGTGGTGGGAGCCGTAGCCGGATGCGCTGCGTTTCTCCTCGGGTGGACGGTACGGCCTGGGCGCTACTCGACCGGACGGGCGCCCAGCTCGGATTTCAGTAGATCCAGCGCCACCTGATCGGGGTCCAGGCGGTTGTCGGGCGAACCCGACTGCGCCTGCGCCACCATCTCGTCACGCTCGGCGTCGGTGAGTTCCTCGTCGGGGACCGGCGGCGGCGCCGGTTCGGCAGGCTCCTCTGGCTCGGGCGGCTGCTCCGACGACGCCGACCCCTGCGAGTCCCGAGGGCGACTGGGCCGAGTGAAAGTCTGCTTGCGCGGCGCCGCCTGCTTCGGCGCAGGCGTGCCCGACGGCGCGGGCGCCGACCCGGGCTGCGCGTGGACCACGCCGACGGTGAAACCGGAGCCGAACACCTCCACGACGGCCGCGGTCAGCGCCCGCAGGCCACGGTCGTCGGCGAGTCGCCCGACCAGCGCCGTGTGCGGGTGGCCGAGCACCACCTCGCTGCCCTCCACCTGATGCACGAAGGCCGCGGACAGCATGGCCTCGAGGACCGAGCTCTGCTTGCGAACCGCGGCGCGGATGTCGGGCCAGCGCGCAGACACCGCATCGACGGTGAGGCCGGTCGGCTCCTCCGGTTCCGGTTCCGGCGCGGGCGCCGGTGCCGGCTTGGCCGCGGGCCGCGAGTAGCCGTCGTCCGGCGGCGGCAGATAGTCGTCATCCATCGGCGGCTCAGCCGGCGGGATCTCGTCGTCGCGCAGGGGCCGACGGTCGGCGACCGGCCGCGTCGGTTGCTCGCGCTCCTGGCGAGGCGGCTCCGGTGCCCGCGGGTCGGAGACGACCGGCGGGTGCGCCACCGGCTCCGGGGCGGGCGGGGCGACGGCGGGTTCCGGGGCGGGCGGAGTGATGACCGGCTCGCGCGCTGTCTGCTCCTGAACCACCGGCTCGGGTTCGGCGACCTGCGGCTCGGGGCGCACCGGGGCAGCCGGGGGCGTCTGGGGCACGGGAGGTTGAGGCGCGGGAGGCTGGACCGCAGGGGTAGGTGCTTCCGGCTCGGGGGTCGGCGCCGGAGCAGGGGCCGGCTCGGGTGCCGGAGCGGTCGCCGCGGCTTCCTCCGCCTTGCGCTGCTGCGACGGTCGGACGAACCGCGGTGCGGGTTCGTCGGCGGTCGGGGCTGGTGCGGCCGGTGCGGACGCGCTCGGGGCCGCGCCGACGGCGGCCGGAGCGCCACTGCCCGCGGGGCGTCGTTCCAGAGTCTCGACACGCTGCAGGAGGGCGGCGTCGTCGGACGAGGCCGACGGCAGCAGCAGTCGCGCGCACATCACCTCCAGCAGGAGTCGCGGCGAGGTGGTGCCGCGCATCTCGCCGAGCGCCGCGTGCGCCACCTCGGCGTACCGGGTCAGGGTGGCGGGTCCCAGCTGCGAGGCGGCCTGGTGCATGCTCGCGATCTGATCCTCGGGCGCTTCGACGAGTCCTCGCTCGGCAGCGTCGGGAACGGCCTGGACCAGGATCAGGTCGCGGAATCGATCGAGGAGGTCTATCGCGAATCGGCGGGGATCGTGGCCGGCTTCGACCACCTTCTCCACCACGTCGAACAGCCCGGACCCGTCGCCCGCCGCGAGGGCGGCGACGGCCGCGTCGATGAGAGCGGAGTCGGTGACGCCGAGCAGCGAGAGCGCGCGCTCGTAGGTGACGCCTTCGTCGCCCGCGCCCGCCAGGAGCTGGTCCAGGATGCTGAGGCTGTCACGCGGCGAGCCCCCGCCCGCACGAATCACCAGCGGGTACACCTCGGGCGCGACCACCACGCGTTCCTTGGCGCAGATGTTCTCGAGCAGACCGCGCATCACGGTGGGCGCGAGCAGGCGGAACGGATAGTGGTGGGTACGCGACTTGATGGTCGTCAGCACCTTCTCCGGCTCGGTGGTCGCGAAGATGAAGATGAGGTGCTCCGGCGGCTCCTCGACGATCTTGAGCAGCGCATTGAAGCCCGCCGACGAGACCATGTGCGCCTCGTCGATGATGAAGACGCGGTAGCGGCTCTCGGCCGGGGCGTAGAACGCGCGGTCGCGGAGGTCGCGGGTGTCGTCGACGCCGCCGTGGCTCGCGGCGTCGAGTTCCACAACGTCGAGGTTGCCCGGTCCACCCGGTCCGAGCGCCACGCACGACGCGCACGTGCCGCACGGCGTCGACGTCGGTCCCTCGACGCAGTTCAGCGAACGCGCGAGGATGCGGGCCGACGACGTCTTACCGCAACCGCGGGGCCCGGAGAACAGATAGGCATGGTTGATGCGGCCGGTATCGAGTGCTCGGCTCAGGGGCGCGGTGACGTGCTCCTGGCCGACGACTTCGGCGAAGGTTGCCGGACGATAGGTGCGATAGAGAGCCACGGGGCAAGACTACCGGCGACCTCCGACGGCCGTGCCGGTGCTCACCCCAAGACGACCGGGGCGCCGATACACCACCAGGGTGATGACGACGGTGACCACCAGGATCGGGATGAACGGCTGCGTGGTGAACCAGTCGAACCAGGGCGGATGTTTGAAGAACAGCCCGGTGAAGTAGGCCTGTTCCACGCTGCGGTTGGCGAACCACATGGGGAACGCGAAGTGCGTCCGCCAGGCCGTCGCGGCCAGGAACCCGCCGATGGCGAGCGCGACCAACGACCACTGCCGCCACCCGGTCAGCTTCTCCGCGACGTGGTGGATCACCACCACCAGCAGCGGCACCATCCACACCCAGTGGTGCGACCACGCCACCGGCGACACCGCGCACGAGGTCATGCCGACGATCGAGAGTGCGAGCAGTTCCTGCCCGTGCCGGTGCGCGGCAATTGCGGCGGCGCCCGCCACCAGGACCAGCAGGATCGAGAGCACCAGCCACAGGCCGGTGCTCGGGTAGTCGGTGTCGGCGAAGTTGGCGATGGCTCCGCGGATCGACTGGTTGCCCACCGTCTGCGGCGACGACACCCGGTCCGAGTCGAACATGGTGCCGAACCAGAAGGCCGTCGACGCCGTCGGCATCAGCGCGAACCCGAGCGCCACCGAGCCGGCGAAGCCCGCCGTCATGCTCGCCGCGGCCTTCCACTGCCTCGTGACCAGCAGATAGGCCCCGAAGATGAGCGGGGTCAGCTTGATACCCGCGGCGATGCCCGCGCCGACGCCGCGCAGGCGACTGCCTTCCGGACGGGTCAGATCGGCGACGATCAAGAGCATCAGGAAGACGTTGATCTGCCCGAACCAGATGGTCGCGCGCACCGGTTCCAGGAGGGCGCTGAGCGCCACCAGCGAGCCGGCGATCACCCGGAGTTTCCACGTCGCGTCGTGCCCCAGGCTGCGGAAGCCGAGCATCACCGTGAGGTACAGCGCGACGAAGATGCCGATGGTCCACACCAGGTGCGCGAAGCCGGCCGACATCCACGCGAACGGCGCGAACAGCAGCACCGAGATCGGCGCGTATGTGAAATCCATCTGGCCGAGCAGTTTGGCCTGGTAGAGGTCGCCGCCGTCGAGCATTACCTGCGCTCCCGCGCGGTACACGTCGAGGTCGAGGAAGTTCCCGAACAGCCCCCAGTAGGGCTCGGTGTAGGGGATCAGGACGTGCTGAAACCAGATGGCCAACAGGCCGGCGACGAGAAAGCCGACGACTGCCGGAGTCGAGCGTTCGAGCTTCATGGACGCATGCTTACTCTGCGTCCAGCAACACCTCGGTCGCGGCGAGCAGCGCGCACGTGGCGACGCCGTCCATCGCGGTAGCCAGTTCCTCGATCGACGGGAAGGTCGGCGCGAGGCGGATGTTCTCGTCGCGCGGATCCTTCTTGTACGGGTAGGTGGAGCCGGCGGCGGTCAGCGCGATGCCCGCGTCCTTCGCGAGTTCGATGGTGCGCGCGGCGGCGCCGTCGACCACGTCGAGGCTGATGAAGTAGCCGCCCTCGGGATGCGTCCACGAGGCGATCTTGCTGTCGGCCAGGCGGTCTTCGAGGATCTCGAGGACCTTGGCGAACTTCGGCGCGATGAGAGCGCGGTGGCGGCCCATCAGCTCTCGGACGCCGTCGGCGTCGCGCAGGAACATCAGGTGGCGCAGCTGGTTCAGCTTGTCGGGACCGATGGTCGAGACGCCGGTGTTCTTGACGAACCAGTCGAGGTTGGTCTTCGACGACGCGAAGAACGCGACGCCCGCTCCGGCGAAGGTGATCTTGCTGGTGGAGCCGAAGACGTACACGCGGTCCGGGTTGCCCGCCTCGGCCGCGAGGTCGAGGATCGGCAGCGGCGCCGGGGCCTCGTCGACCAGGGTGTGCACGGCGTAGGCGTTGTCCCAGTAGATGCGGAAGTCGGCGGCGGCGGGCATCGCGACGAGCTTGCGGGCGACCTCGTCGGACACCGAGTAGCCGGTCGGGTTGGAGTACGTCGGGACCAGCCACATGCCCTTGATCGACGGGTCGGCCGCGGTCAGGGCCGCGCAGGCGTCGACGTCGGGGCCGTCGGGGTTCATCGGGACGGTGATCATCTCGATGCCGTAGCGCTCGGTGATGCCGAAGTGACGGTCGTAGCCGGGGGCCGGGCAGAGGAACTTGATCGGTTCGGCCGACCACGGCTTGTCGGAGTCGGGGTTGCCGCTGAGCAGCGAGTGCACGGTGATGTCGTGCATGGCCTGCAGGCTGGCGTTGCCGAGCGCGATGGTGCGCTCGGCACCGGTGCCGAGGAGTTCGCCGAAGATCTCGCGCAGCCCGGGAAGACCGGTGACGCCGCCGTAGTTGCGGCAGTCGGTGCCGTCGGGGCTGGTGTAGACCTCGCCCGGCAGCGACAGCATCTCGTTCGAGAGGTCGAGCTGATCCGGGGCGGGTTTGCCGCGTGTGAGGTCGAGCTTGAGACCCGCGGCCTGCAGCGTCGCGTAGCGCGTCCGCAGATCTTCCTGGGTGGTTCGGAGTTCGTCGACACTCATCGAGTGAAAATTCAACGTGGACCTCTCCCACAGTCACATGTGCGGCTGTAGCTCTAACGCGCCTCAAAAATAAGAGGACCCCGCGCACCCGAGAGAGCCCGTTGACCCTTGCTGCCTTCCGGCCCTGGGGGAGTTCACAGGATGCACGCCGCGCGGGATCCGATTAACAGTGTAGCGGGTCGATCTTGGATCGTCGTTTTGGGATCCACGCATCGCACCCGTTACGATCATTCCTGCCTGGAGGATTCGCCTAGTGGCCTATGGCGCTCGCCTGGAACGCGGGTTGGGTTAACAGCCCTCAGGGGTTCGAATCCCCTATCCTCCGCAAATGGAAACATCCCCTTGCCCCTCGAAACGAGGCGCAGGGGGATGTTTCCATTTGCGGACGCTAGCCGATTCGGGAGGAGCGAAGCGACGGTTCCCTATCCGAACGCGACGCACCCACCCAACGAAGCACCCCGATCGCAACACCGAGCCCCAACCCCCTTCCACCGTTGATCGTTACCCGCTCCGGGTAACGATCAACGGCACAAGCACGACGTCAGCCCCGACAAGTACCCTCACCCCATGACCGACACCCTCCCCGACCTCCTCGCCGAGCTCGCGGCCCTCGACGATCCCAAGATCCGCGCGGTCAACGAGCGCCACGGCGACGACCACGGCGTCAATCTGACCAAGCTGCGGGCGGTCGCGAAACGGCTGAAGACGCAGCCGGACCTGGCGCGGGAGCTGTGGGCGACGGGCGACACCGCGGCGCGCCTGCTGGCGATCCTGATCAGTCGGCCGCGGGCGTACTCGGCCGACGACCTCGACGCGATGCTGCGGGAGGCGCGGACCCCCAAGGTCCACGGATGGCTGCTGGCCAACATCGTGAAGAAGAGTCCGCACGCCGAGGAACTCCGCGTGCGGTGGATGGCCGACGCCGATCCGGTGGTCGCCAGCGCCGGCTGGCAGCTCACCAGCGTGCGGGTCGCCAAGGACCCCGACGGCCTCGATCTGCCCGCGCTGTTGGACACCATCGAGACGGAGATGGCCGACGCCCCCGACCGCCTGCAGTGGTCGATGAACGAGACCCTCGCGCACATCGGCATCGCTCACCCTGACCTGCGGCAGCGCGCCGTCGCCATCGGCGAACGACTGGAGGTCCTCAAGGACTACCCGACGCCGCCGAACTGCACGTCGCCGTACGCGCCGCTCTGGATCGCGGAGATGGTGCGGCGCGCCGCCGAGTAGCGACCGGTCAGAACAGGCGGCGGCGCAGGTTCGTCTCGGCGAGGTCGACGAGTTCGTCGCCGCGGCCGGACATCACCGTCCGAAGCGCGTAGAGCGCGAAGCCCTTGGCCTGCGCCACCGAGATCGCAGGCGGGATCGACAGTTCCTGACGGGCAGTGGTCACGTCGAGCAGTGCCGGACCGTCGTGCGACAGGAAGGCGTCGATCGCGGCGGGCAGATCTGCGGAGTCGGTGACGCGGCGACCCCAGATGCCGACGGATTCGGCGAGGGCCGCGAAGTCGGGATTCGTGAGGTCGGTGCCGAAGGTGACGAATCCGGCGGCCTTCATCTCGAGCTCGACGAAGTTGAGCGACGAGTTGTCGTAGACCACCACTTTCACCGGCAGCGAGTTCTGCACCAGGGTCAGCAGTTCGCCGAGCAGCATCGCCAGCCCGCCGTCGCCCGCGAGCGCGATGACCTGCCGGTGCGGTGCGACCGCCGAGATGCCGACGCTCTGCGAGACCGCGTTGGCCATGGATCCGTGGTTGAAGGAACCGATCAGCCTGCGACGACCGTTCATCTTCACGTAGCGGGCCGCCCACACGACCGGTGAGCCGACGTCGGGCACAAAGACGGCGTCGTCGTCCGCCGCATCGGACAGCAGCTTGGTGAGGTACTGCGGATGGATCGGCTCACCCGCAGCGGACGGCGCCGCGAGATCGTCGAGCCCTTCGCGCGTCTTGCGGTAGTGCTCGCGCGCGGTGGCCAGGTGCTCGCCGTCGCGGTCGCCGTCGATCAGTTCGGTCAGTCGCGGCATGGTGTCGGCGGCGTCGCCGACCAGCGGCAGGTCGACCCGACAGCGACGACCGATCTGCCGCCCGCGGATGTCGAGCTGAATGACGAAGGCCTTCGACGGCAGAAACTGCGAGTACGGGAAGTCGGTGCCGATCATCAGCAGGGTGTCGCAGTGCTCGATGGCGCGGTATCCGGACGAGAAGCCGAGGAGACCGGTCATACCGACGTCGTACGGGTTGTCGTACTCCACGTGCTCCTTGCCGCGGAGCGCGTGGACGATCGGCGCCTTGAGCGCCGCGGCCAACGCCACCAGCTCGTCGTGCGCGCCCGCCACGCCCGCGCCGGCGAGGATCGTGACCCGCTTGGACTCGTTGAGCCGGAGCGCTGCCAGGCGCATCGGTTCGACGGCGGGGTACATCACGGTGTCCACGGCACGAATCCGCGTGACCCGTTCGGGCCGATCGATCGGGGTCAGGAACAGTTCACCCGGAATCACCAGCACGGCGACGCCACGCTGTTCGACGGCCGTGCGGATCGCGATGTCGATCAGGTGCGGCAGTTGCTCGACGGTGGTGACGGTCTCGCAGTAGTCGCTGCACTCGGCGAAGATCTGTTCGGGGTGCGTCTCCTGGAAGTAGGTGGTGCCGACGGTCGCCGCGGGAATCTGCGCCGCGATGGCCAGCACCGGCACCCGCGACCGATGAGCGTCGTAGAGCCCGTTGATGAGGTGCAGGTTTCCCGGTCCGCAGCTGCCCGCGCACACCGCGAGCCGCCCGGTGATCGCGGCCTCACCCGACGCGGCGAACGCGGCGCCCTCCTCGTGCCGCACGTGAGTCCACGCCAGCGATTTCGACGTCCGCAGCGCGTCAGTGAAGCCGTTGAGCGAGTCGCCCGGGATCCCGTAGATGCGCTCCACCCCTGCGGCGGCGATGGTCTCGACGATCAGGTCGGCGACGGTGTAGCTCATGAACTCTCCTCCGAGACTGCGACGTTCGGTACGTACGCCAGGGTAGTGAATTCCAACATCCGGCAAAGCCGACTCACCGAGTCGCGCGCACCTGTTCGTCGAGCATCGTCATCAACTGCGCGACGCGCGTGCGTCCGGTCGGCGCGGCCGGGTACCGACCCAGTACGGAGCGGACCGTCGCGGGCATCCGCCGGGCCTCGGCGACGACGAACCGGTCGCCGACCGTCGGATCGTTCGCGTCGAGCGCCGATGCGAGCGCCGCGTACGCGCCGGCTCGCAGGATGTGGCCGACCTGAGTGGCCTGCGCGAGCGGATGGAGGTAGGCCGCTGCGGCGGCGTCCCCCGCCGCATGCGCCGCACACGCGGCGGCCTCGGAGCCCGCGCTCTTGGCCGCCCGGTGGCGCGAGCGGCCGTCGCGGAGTACTCCGCGACGGCGCGGAGCTCGCTCATCGACAGATCGAAGTCACTCGGCACGCGGCGGATCCGGATCCAGTGCGACCGGCTCATCGACCAGTTCACCGGAGCCGATGGGGTCACCGGGCGGCCGCCGATAGCTGACGGCGGTGTTGACGAAGGCGAGGGTGGGGACCGCGAGCAGTCCGCCTACTATGCCCGCGACCATGATGCCCGCGGCGATCACGATGATCACCGCGACCGGGTGCAGTTTCACCGACCGTCCCATCAGGAACGGCTGCAGTACGTGGCCCTCCACCTGCATCACCACGATCAGCACGACCACCACCAACAGCGCAGTCACCCATCCCTGGGTCGCCAACGCGATCAGCACGGCGATCGACCCGGCGGCGACGGACCCGACGATCGGGATGAAGGCGCCGAGGAAGATCAACGCGGTCAGCGGCAGCACCATCGGCACCCGCAGGATCGCCAGGCCGATGCCGATGCCCACGGCGTCCAGCAGCGCCACCAGGACCGTGGCGCGCACGTACGACTGCAGCGTGTGGAATCCGGCGTCGCCCGCACCGCGCAGGTGCTCGCGGTGTGCGATAGGCACCAGTCGGGTGACGAACGACCAGATGCGGCGTCCGTCGTACAGGAAGAAGATCAGCAGGAACACCGTCAGCAGCGCGGCGGTCGCGAGCTTGGTGACCACCGTGGCGGTGTCGATGGCACCGGTCGCGATGGTCGCCTCGTGGGACTGCAGCCAGGAGATGACCTGGTTGGTGCCTTGGCGCAGGCTGGCCGAATCCAGGTTGAACGGACCGTCCTCCAGCCACGTGCGGAGCTTGGCGATGGAGTTCGCGACGTCACCCGACATCCGGGGGATCCCCGAGATGAGCTGTTGGACGACGAACGACAGTCCCGCTGCGATGACCGCCAGGGTCAGCACGACAGCCGTGAGGACTCCGACCGACCTCGGCACATGGTGGCGGGCCAGCCAGCGGACCAGGGGTTCGAGGAGCGCCGCCAACAGGATGGCGATCGCCACCGGAACGAACACTTCTTGGAAGCGCAGGAAGATCTTGCCCAGAACCAGCAGCCCGGCACCGATGATGAGCAGCCGCCAGGTCCAGGCCGCGGCCACGCGGACGCCCGGATGCACCTGGTCGTCGACCCATCCGGAATCTGGCGACCCGGGCCGACCGCCCGATTCGGAACTCACAGGCGGTACCTTACGCGGCGCGGGTCGCCGGAATCAGAACCTGACGGCCACCGGCGACGCCGGGCCGACCGACAGCGCGGCCAGCGACGTCGGCGTGATTCCGCTGCGGAACGCGGCCGCGATGCCGCTGACGTCCTCGCCCCGCGCCACCCGGGCGGCCTGCGCGGGGGTGAGGGTCAGGTCGGCGATCGCCACGCGCCGCAGCACGTCGTCGCCGTTCATATCGGTGGTCGAGGTACGCATGGTGAGGACGGCCCGGTTGCCGTCAACGGTGATGATCGGATCGGCGAGGGCGATCTCGAGCAGGTGGAACTTGGTCCACACGGTCACGGTCCCGGCATAACGGAGATGGCCGCGACCGTTGCGGACGGTGTTGTCTGCAAGCTTGAACGACATCAGGCCGGCTTCGTCGACGGCGGCGCCGTCGCTGCCCGACAGGGCGCCGTCGGTCTTGCTGCGGACCGTCGAGGCGAAGGTCGGCGAGTACGCCCACACCAGGTTCTTGGGGGCGGGCTTCGGGGTGTTGGGGCCCGGGGCCGTGGAGTAGTTGATCGGAACCATCAGTTCCTGGGCGGCGTTGACCGAGTCCGCCGCGCCGAAGCTGTAGATGCCCCAGCGACCACCGGCCGGGATCTCCTTCGGCGTCGCGAGCGTGATGCGGGCGGTGAACTCGCCGGTCCGGCTGAGCTCCACCCACTGCTGCCGAATGGTGCGTCGCAGGTCGAACGGCACATTCGGCACGGCGTTCAGGGCGTCGCGCGAGAGCACCCACGCGGTCTGCGCGCGGACCGTGGTGCGCGACGACTCCGGCGCACCCTTCGACGGCTTCCAGTTCTCGCCGAATGCGCCGAAGGTCACGAAGGTGCCGTGCGGCACGCCGGGCGGCACCGGAACCGGGAGGCCCGAGGTGTTGGCGTTCGGATCGAAGCCGGAGCCCTTGACGACCACTTGGTCGCCGGGATGCAGTTGCGTGGTCCCGACCGGGGTCACGCCGTCGGCGAGAAACACCTCGATTGCGGGCTTCGACGGGGTGGCGGTCGCGGGTGCCACCGCGACTGCCGTCAAGGCCACGGCCATCAGACCGGCGACGAGTGCGACGATCAGCCGCGACAGCTTGTTCATAAGCCGACCCTAACCTATGGACTTTTCGCGGCGAACGGGACCAAAGGCCCACCCACCCCCGCATTTGTGCCGATTTCTTCAAGACCGCGGTCGCACTCGCGCCGAGACTGGAGTCATGAATACACGAACAGACACCAACATCTGGCCCGGCCTCACGTCCGACGACCCGATCGCCCTGCGCGACTGGCTCCAGCGGCTCGGCTTCGACCCCGGCATCCTCGTCGAAGGCGACGGCGTCGGGGAAGTGCACCACTCCGAGATGCTCTGGCCCGACGGCGGCCGGGTGATGATCCACTCCGCGAACAAGGCCGACGACACCTTCAACCGCCCCGTCGGGTCCGGGAACCTGTACGTGGTGGTCACCGACCCCGACGCGGTCTTCGCGAAGGCCACCGCGCTCGGGGCGACCCTTGTCCACGACATGGAAGACGCGGACTATGGATCCCGAGGGTTCTCCATCGCCGATCCGGAGGGCAACGTATGGAGCTTCGGGACCTACGCCGGTTGACCGGCGTCACGATCACCCCGTACGACATCGACGGCGCCGCCCCGGGCGAGCACCTCGGACTGCCGTCGGCGTCCGCGACCCTGGTGATCGATCTCGCCGGCGGCCTGGTCCTCGGCACGGAGAACGCGCCCGGGACCGCGACCTTTCGCTGCTGTCTCGCAGGCATGCACCGACGACCGGTGACGATCCACCACGACGGCACCCAGCACGGCGTCCAACTCGACCTCTCCCCCGCCGCGGTCCGCGCCCTCCTCGGCCTGCCCTTCGCGGAACTGGCGGACGAGGCGATCGAACTGTCGCAGATCGACACCGACTTCGCGCGCCGACTGCACGAGCAGCTGGCGGAGGTCCCGGCCGAACGCCGCACCGAGGTCTGCGCCCGCGCACTGG
>NZ_JAAYXO010000282.1 GCF_012515855.1 Gordonia sp. (in: high G+C Gram-positive bacteria) | reverse complement strand
TCTCTTTCTGCTGGGACTCGACGATCGACTTCGCCATCGCGACGGCGTCGGCGTTCTTGCCGTCCTCGATCTCGTCTTCGGCCATGTCGACCGCGCCCTCGTGGTGCTCGATCATCTGCGTCAGGAACAGCTTCGCGGCTTCGGTGCCGGTAGCGGCGCGGAGCTTGTTGAGATCGTCCTCGGACATCATGCCGTCCATCTCGTGGTCCATCGGCGCATCGGTCGGAGCGTTCCACTCCTTGAGCCAGCCGGTCAGGGTGGTGATCTCCGGACCCTGCGCGTCCTTGATCTGCTTCGCCATGGCGGTGACGTTCGCGGGGATGTCGGACTTCTCCAGCATGATGTCGCTCATCACGATCGCCTGCTCGTGGTGGGGGAGCATCATCTGCGCGAACATGATGTCTGCCGCGTTGTGCTCGGCGGAGTCGGCGACCTTCGAGGTGGAGCCGTGATCCATGTTGCCGTGGTCCATGGCCGAATGCGACGCGGCGCTGGTGGTGGCGTCCGACGCTTCCTCGTTTGGGCTGCAGGCGGCGACCCCGACGACGACGGCGGCAGCAGCGATCGAGGTGGCGAAGAGACGAGTTTTCACGATGGGTTCCTTCCGTGGTTGCTGGCGTCCAGTCTGCCGAACCGACCCGCCGGATTCGGTGGTCCTCGGGTAAAGGTTTGCTCAAGATGCTCGGCGGAGCGCCCTCGCGGTCGAGGCCGCGGCCGATTCCCGACATGATGGAGGCCATGTCTGCACGGGCGATGGTGGTGGAGGACGAGGAAGCGCTGGCGTCGCTGGTCGCGTCGTATCTGGAGCGCGACGGGTTCGAGGTGACCGCGGTCGGCGACGGCGCCGCGGCGGTCGATCTCGCGCGGACCGTCGACCCCGACGTGGTGGTGCTGGACCTCGGCCTGCCGAGCCTCGACGGAGTGGAAGTGTGCCGCCGACTGCGGACCTTCTCCGACGCGTACATCGTGATGCTCACCGCTCGTGCCGACGAGGTCGACACCCTGATCGGGCTGTCGGTGGGCGCCGACGACTACATGACCAAACCGTTCAGTCCGCGGGAACTGTCGGCGCGCATTCAGGCGCGGATGCGTCGGCCGCGGTCGGGGTTCACCGGCGACCGGGCCGTGGCGGAGTCGGCACGGGTGTTCGGCGCGCTGTCGATCGACGTGCCCGGCCGCGACGTGACGGTCGACGCCGACCACGTGCACCTCACGCGCACCGAGTTCGACATCCTCGCGGCGCTCTCGTCGGCGCCGGGCACGGTGTTCTCCCGCGCCCGGCTGATCGACACGGTATGGGGACCGGAGTGGGTGGGCGACGACCACATGGTCGATGTTCATATCGGGCACCTGCGGCGCAAGCTCGGCGACGACGCCGCCAAGGGCAGGTACGTGCGGACCGTCCGCGGGGTCGGGTACCGGATGGGAACGGGGCAGTGACGCGCGGCGGTCGCGGGTTCGCCGTCGGCACCGGGCTGATGGTGGGGATGGCGACGGTGGTGATCGCGACCGCGGCCGGCGCGCTGCTGGTGGCCTGGCTGGTGGCGCCGGGCATCTTCCACGACCACCTCATGCAGGCGGGCATCGACGAGAATTCCAGCGAGGCTATGCATGTGGAACAGGCGTTCAGCGACGCGGTGCGGTGGTCGTGGGGGCTGGCGGCGGTCCTCGCCGCGGTGCTCGCGCTCGGCTTCAGCTGGTACCTGGCCCGCCGCGTGCAGCGGACGGTCACCGCGGTCGCGGAGTCGACCGCGCTGATCGCCGACGGCCGCTACGACACCCGCGTCGACGGGGGCGGCATCGGCCGCGAGTTCAACGATCTCGCCGTCGCGGTCAATCGACTCGCCGCGCAGTTGAAGGACACCGAGGCCACTCGTCGTCGCCTGCTGGCGGACCTGGCGCACGAGATGCGGACACCGCTGGCGACCATCGACTCGCACCTGGAGGCGATCGACGACGGCGTCCGACAACCCGATGCCGCGACCATGGCGATCCTGCACGACGGCACCGATCGCCTGCGCCGACTGGCCGAGGACGTCTCGGCGGTCTCGCACGCGCAGGAGGGGGCGACGTCGATCGTCCCGGAGCCGACCACCGATCGCGCGCTGATCGCCGCCGCGGTCGACGCGATCGCCGAGGCCTACGCGGCCAAGGGCGTCGAGTTGACGGTGGAGCCGACTCCTGAGCTTGCGCTGACGGTGGACCCCGCGCGGATGGGGCAGGTGCTGGGCAATCTGCTGACCAATGCGCTCCGACACACGCCCGCGGATGGAACCGTGCAGGTCAGCGCACGCGCCAGTGGTACGGCCGCGGTGATCGAGGTGCTCGACACCGGCGACGGGATCGCCGCCGAGCACCTG
>NZ_JAAYXO010000281.1 GCF_012515855.1 Gordonia sp. (in: high G+C Gram-positive bacteria) | reverse complement strand
GACGCCTGCGCTCCGATCCCGAGCCCGCACGACTGATGGCCGACGCCGCCGCACGCGCCTTCGGCTCCGGCGCCGTGCTGCGCGACGAGGATTGAAGTCACCGCGACCACAACGGTGGTCGAAGCCGGCCCGCCCGGGCAGAGTTTAAGCCCTGCGGGTGTGGCTGAGAGGCAAGGCAGCGGTCTGCAAAACCGTCCGACGCGGGTTCGAATCCTGCCATCCGCTCTTCGTTTCCGCAGGTCGCGGCGTTTTCACGTCGCGACCTGTGGCGTTTCTGGTCCTTCACCCCGGTCCTACCCCGGTGACCGCGCGCCGTGGGTGCCGATTTTGTCGGTGGCGCGTGGGAAGATGCGAGGCATGTTCGGGTGGCTACGGAGCGTTTGGGACTTCTTCTTCGGCCTGTCGTCGGACGCGTGGGGTGCGATGGCGGCCTGGGCTGGCATTCTCGTGGGGATAGCCACCGTCATCACTGCTGGTGTCTACGTCAAGCGACAGATCGATGCTGCAAGGGCTCTCCAGAATGAGCAGGCACAGCCGAACGTCGTGGCATTGATGGAGGAAGACCCTGCACACTGGACGTTCATCGACTTCGTCATCAAGAACTTTGGGCAGACTCCCGCCTACGACATCAGGATCGGGTTCGAGCCTGAACTGGCCATCGCGCCGGTCCAGGACTTGATCGATCAGCGACTTGTCACACACCTCGCGTATCCGAAAACCATCCCGTTCCTAGCACCCGGCCAGGAATGGCGAACCGCCTGGGACTCCGGGATCGCGCGAGCGAACTGGAGGAAGCGGAATCCCGATGTGCACCTTGAAACCGCCTTCAGCGGCAAAGTGACTTGCAAGGACTCCAGCGGTAACACGCACACGACAACGGTCGAGCTGGATTGGTCCGTCTACGAAAAGTCTCTGAAGGTCGACACGAAGACAGTCCACGATATTGCGAAGATCCTTGAGAAGCACTCGGACCGCGTGAAGAGATTGAACGATACACTTGCGACAATCGAGGGAACGCTAAGTGGCTATGCGAACGAACACGGTGGCGTGTGGGTCTATCCGTCGAGTGCAGCAGAACAGCAGGCGTACCTCGAACAGCAGCGGGCCGAGGCTGCCGAGCGCGATGCACAGCGAAGGGCGCGGCTTGACTCGCTTCGCGGCAGTCCGCCAGAGGGCGAGAACACCCCCACGAGCACGGATGGATCAGCGACCGAAGAGGTAGATGACGCAGACGACGACGAGTCGTCATCAAGAGCGAGCTGATTCCTTCGGGGTACGTCATCGCGGCGGCAACCGGTGGCCCGACCAGCGAGGGCATCCCCAGCGACACGGTTGCCGAGGCCGTCGAGGCCCAAGCGCGACTGCTGAGCCGCAGGCCCGCCCTGGCACCATCGCCGAAGGCCTGAATCCGCGTTCACCCCGGTCTCACCCCGGCGACCGAGGACACAGGCCGTCCTGCGCCGACTCCAGTCCGTCCCAAACTGGCCCGAAAAGTCGATACTTCCTCTGGTCAAGTGGGGTAATCCAGGGCGTCCGGTAGCGATTCGCGCAGGTCCGCGAAGTCTCAGGAAACGCCCGTCGTCCGTTCTGCAAAACCGTCCGACGCGGGTCCGAATCCTGCCATCCGCTCTTTGTTCATCTTGGTGCGCGCAAAGGGATTTGAACCCCTGACCGCTGGTGTGTAAGACCAGAGCTCTACCGCTGAGCTATACGCGCTCGGACGAACACAGTTCGACCATCACCCAAGATATAGCGTGCGCCTCATCGACCCAAACCCGGAGGGAGATTTCGGTTCCGACTAGCGTGGGACGCAGCCCGTTATGCACGAAAGGACCACCCGTGACGACTCTCGTTCCGCAGGAACCGCTGATCAGCGCATTGGAAGCCCAGTGGCAGGCGATCGCCGACCTCGCGTCGACCCTCACCGACGAGCAGTGGGAGGCCCCCTCGGGACTTCCCGGGTGGCAGATCCGCGACATCGTCGCGCACGTCCTCGGCACCGAATCGATGCTCGCGGGACGGCAGCCGGACGCCACGGCAGATGCCGGCGCACCCGAGCACGTGAAGAACCCGATCGGAGAACTCAACGAGCGGTGGGTGGAGCACTATCGATCGCGGTCGCGGGACGAGCTGATGTCCGACTACGCGACGGTGATGGCCGAGCGCAGCAAAGCGCTCTACGGAATGACCGAAGGACAGTGGGACGCAGAGACCGCGACGCCGGTCGGTCCGGAATCGTATGGCCGCTTTATGCGGATCCGAGTCTTCGACTGCTGGATTCACGAGATCGACATCCGCGACGCTCTCGGGCTCGGCACCCCGCAGAACGCCGACTGCGCGCACTGGGCCGTCCGCGAGATCGAGACGACACTCCCCTACATCGTCGGCAAGAAGGCGCGCGCCGAGGTCGGCAGCACCGTTCGCTTCGACATCACCGGCGTCTATCCGTGCACCATCTTCATCGCCACCGAGGACCGCGCGGCGGTGATGCCCGCGATCGACGGCAAGCCCGACACCACGCTGACGGTCGACGGTGTCGACCTCGCTCGTCTGGCCGGCGGTCGGCCGCGCGCCGACGAGTCGAGTGTGCGAGTCGAGGGCGACACCGCCTTGGGCGTCGCGATCGTCCGGCAGCTGCACTACACGATCTGAGCCGTATCCGGCGTTCGGGGCCGCCGAAACGCGGTGGACATGTGACATAACCGACTCGCGATTCCTTTGCGGACACCCGCTGCCGTCGGCTTGAGTGGAGGTGTTGTGTCTACTGAGTACCGAGTTACCCGCCCCGCCCGTCGCCGCACCCTCCGAGCATCCTTCCGTGCCCTCGGCATCGCGATCCTGCTCGTCCTCGCGGCTCCGTTCGGTGTCGCGGTGGTCTCCGCGAAGACGAACGCCGCCGGTGTAGCCGACGCCGTCTCCCGCACCATCACCCAGAACCTCACCCAGCGCGGAGTCTCGGGATCACTGTTCGACGTCCCGTCGTTCCTGTGGGTGTTGACGCATCCCGGCGGCTCCGGCACCAAGAACCTGCCCGGAGATCGGCAGCGGACGATGTGTCGCACCATCGTCCAGATCGGCGACTCGACCTCGGTCGGCCTCGACAACTCCATCCGGGTCCCCAGTCCGTCGGACCGGATGTCATCGCTCTTTGAGCGGGTCGGCGTCGACACGGTGTACCTCAACGCGCTCAACGGCCGCAGCGTCGCCGAGAGGGCAGGCAACGGCACCACCGGCCTCGAGGCGATCGACTACGAGAAGTCCGTCGGCCACGACGGCTGTTGGATCATCGCGCTGGGGGCAAACGACGCTGCCCGCATCAGCGACGGCAGCGCCGTGAGCGCCGATGAGCGCATCGACTTGGTGATGCGTCGACTCGTCGGCCGACCGGTCCTGTGGCCGACGGTGATGACCTCTCACACCGCACCCGATCGCTACTCGATCGCGCGGATGAGGGCGTTCAACGCGGCGCTCGAGCGCGCAACGCATCGGTACCCGAACCTGCGCGTCTACGACTTCGCCGCCCACACGGATCCCTCATGGTTCATCGACGGCGTCCACTTCACCAGCGAAGCGATGATCCAACGCAACCGCCTGCTCGCCACCGGCCTGGCCGTCGAGTTCCCGCAGCGGTAGCCACTGCAGCCGGCACTGGTGAATTCGCGAGTTCGGGCCTTGAACTTCAGCTGAAGTTCAAGGCCCGAATCCGTGTCAAAGCAGTGCGTCAGTCGGCGATCGCCGCAAGTGCCGCATCCCATGTCTCGTCGCCGCGCATCTCGCCCGGTCCGACCATCGCGGAGAACTTGACCGCGCCGTCGCGGCCGACCACGAACGTGCCGCGGTTCGGAAAGCCGCGCTCGGCGTCGAACACGCCGTACTCCTGCGCCACCGAACCATGCGGCCAGAAGTCAGACAGGATCGGGAACAGGAAACCCTGCGCTGACGCCCAGACCTTGTGCGTGGGCGGCGGGCCGACGGAGATCGCGACAACGGTGAGGTCGTCGTTGTCGAAACGCGGGAGATTGTCACGCAAGTACCCGAGTTCGCCCTCGCAGGTCCCGGTGAAGGCCAGCGGGAAGAACACGATCAGTACGTTGCGGTCGCGCAACTTGTCCAGGGCGACCGCCTGGTTGTTCTGATCGCGCAGGTCGAACACCGGTGCGGGGGAACCGACTTCGAGTGGTCCCGCAACCGACTTCGCAGTCATCAGCGTTTTCCTGCGCGTGCTTTCGGCGTGACCAGGCGCGAACCCGACCAGTCACCCAGCGAGATGACCGAGGTCTGCGTCAGCCCGGTGGTCGGAGCGGCCTCGGCGATCTCACTCGGATCGACGTACCCGTCACGACCGGTCTTCGGCGAGAGGACCCAAATGAATCCGCCTTCGGCGAGCGGTCCGATCGCGTCCATCAACGCGTCCACCAGATCGCCGTCGTCGTCGCGCCACCACAGCACGACCACGTCCATGACGTCTACGGCATCCTCGTCGAGCATCTCGGCGTCGATCGCGTCTTCGATCTCAATCCGAAGATCGTCGTCGGTGTCCTCGTCCCACCCGATCTCTTGGACCACCATGCCCTTGGTGAAACCAAGCTTGAGGGCTCTGTCTTCTGGGGCGGTTGCCACCGCGTACGTCCTCCCGTTCGATTGGATCGGCTGCGCTGTCTGCGCATGCCAAGTCACGTCTGAGGGACGTGACCTAGAGCTAGCGTAAAGGCAAAGTGCCGTCACGCACAGAGTCTAACGGTACAAGTCTGCGGTAGATCCTATTCCTGGCTCGCCGAAAGATACTCGGAGCAGGTGTCGAGAAGAGCGGTTCGGTCCGCGGCCCACTCCTTCGAGACTCGATTCAAGGCTTCGCGTCGCTTGCCCTGGATCTGCTCGGCCAGCTTCTCCGAACTGGACACGAACGCTTGCACCTGTTCGTCGACGTCGCCAGGCACATCGGGAGCCACGGCCTTACGAACCATGTCCGCACCGGTATTGAGGGTTTCGACAGCCCACTCGTCCTCGGAGTCGACCTTCTTATAGTCCTGGACCGTGTTGAGCCGCTTGATGAAGGCGTTGTAGTCGCGGACCATCACGCCGGCCGAGGTGATCACCTGCTGGCAGAGTCGAATGACCGCGACCTTCTCGGCTTCCGACGCGCCGGCCCGAACGACGGTCTTCGTCACGACGCCGGGTGTCGGCGTCGGCTCGACATCGTCACGGGTGCCGCAGGCCGCAGACAGCACGACGACCACAGCGAGAGCAACGGACCCGACGGCCCGAGCCGAGAGGCCCACATCATCCCCAAACGCTGAACGCCAACTGGTAGTCAGAACGCTACCGCACAGTAGAAGATGTGACTCGACACATCTATCTCTAATCTTCGTGAATTGCGGCACGATAGACGTTGAGGCCGCGTCATCGTCAGCGGCCGATTTCCGGCCGCCCCACCCCGGCGGCCCAGACATGCAGGCGAGGCGGCCGCCCATCGCGCCGTCTCACCTGCGAGATAGGTGGCAGATAGTGACTGATCAGATCGCCGGAGCGGAGAATCCAGGCATCACGTCGAGCGCAAGCAGCAGTCGCGTCCAGGTCATCCGTGACGGCGTTGCGTCTTATCTGGTCGACAACGATCCCACGGAGACCGACGAGTGGCTCGAGTCGTTCGATGCGATGTTGGCCGACGCGGGACCCGAGCGGGCTCGGTATCTGATGCTCCGCATCCTCGAGCGCGCGGAAGACAAGCGGGTCGGCATTCCCGCCCTCACGAACTCCGACTACGTCAACACCATTCCGACGGAACTCGAGCCGGCGTTCCCCGGCGACGAGGATCTGGAACGCCGCTACCGTGCCATGATCCGGTGGAACGCCGCGATCATGGTTCATCGCGCTCAGCGTCCGGGCATCGGCGTCGGCGGCCACATCTCCACCTACGCGTCGTCGGCCTCGCTGTACGAGGTCGGCTTCAACTACTTCTTCCGCGGCCAGGACCATCCGGGCGGCGGCGACCAGATCTTCATCCAGGGCCACGCCTCCCCTGGCATCTACGCCCGCGCGTTCCTCGAGGGCCGCATCGACGAGCATCGTCTCGACGGCTTCCGCCAGGAGCAGAGCCACGCGGGTGAAGGCGGCGGCCTGCCGTCGTACCCGCACCCGCGCCTGATGCCCGAGTTCTGGCAGTTCCCGACGGTCTCGATGGGCATCGGTCCGATGAACGCCATCTACCAGGCCCGCGTCAACAAGTACCTGCACGGCAACGGCATCAAGGACACCTCCGACCAACACGTCTGGGCGTTCCTCGGCGACGGCGAGATGGACGAGCCGGAATCGCGCGGCCTGGCGCAGGTCGCCGCCACCGACGGCCTCGACAACCTCACGTTCGTGATCAACTGCAACCTGCAGCGTCTCGACGGCCCGGTCCGCGGCAACGGCAAGATCATTCAGGAACTGGAGTCGTTCTTCCGCGGCGCCGGCTGGAACGTCATCAAGGT
>NZ_JAAYXO010000280.1 GCF_012515855.1 Gordonia sp. (in: high G+C Gram-positive bacteria) | reverse complement strand
CGACGTTGTGATGGCTCTTGATGTTCGCCGTCCCGGAGCCGCCGCCGGACTCGACGACGTCCGGGTACAGGGTGCCCTGCACCAGGTACTCGACCTTCTTGCCGGACGCGGCTTGATCGCCCAGGACCTCGGAGACGGCGCCCTCGAAGGACCGGATGAACTCGCGGCCGATGATCTTGCGCTTGGTCTCCGGGTCGGACACTCCGGCGAGGTGGCCGAGGAAGATGTCCTCGGCGTCGACGGTCACCAGTCGCGCGCCGGTGGCGGCGACGAAGTCGGTCTGCACCTGCTCGCGCTCGCCGGCGCGCAGCAGCCCGTGGTCCACGAAGACACAGGTGAGACGATCACCGATCGCGCGCTGCACCAGCGCGGCCGCCACGGCGGAGTCCACACCGCCGGAGAGGCCGCAGATGGCGAGACCGTCGTCGCCCACCTGTTCGCGGACGTCGGCGATCAGCGACTCGGCGATGTTCGCGGCGGTCCAGGTCGGCGTGAGTCCGGCGACCTCGTACAGGAAGCGGGTCAGCACCTCCTGGCCGTGCGGGGTGTGCAGCACCTCGGGGTGATACTGGACGCCGGCCATCTTGCGCTCGACGCTCTCGAACGCGGCCACGGGCGCACCCGGAGTCGACGCGGTGACGGTGAAGCCTTCCGGGGCCACCTGCACGGCATCGTTGTGGCTCATCCAGACCGGCGCGTTCTCGATGCCGTGGTGCAGGACGCCGCCGTCGCCCGCCACGTTCATCATGGTGCGGCCGAACTCGCGTCCACCGGTGTTGGCGACCGTGCCGCCGAGGGCGTCGGTCATCTTCTGGAAGCCGTAGCAGATGCCGAAGACCGGAATCCCCTGCTCAAAGAGCTGCGGGTCGATCGTCGGCGCGCCTTCGGCATACACCGACGACGGTCCGCCGGACAGCACGATGGCCGCGGGATCCTTCGCGAGGTACTCCTCCAGCGGCGCGTCGTGCGCGATCACCTCGGAGTAGATGCGCGCCTCCCGCACCCGCCGCGCGATGAGCTGCGCGTATTGGGCACCGAAGTCGACGACGAGGACAGGACGCGGGTGGTCAGCCGAGGTTTCCGTCACGGGGGTCAGTCTATCGGCCACCCTCGGATCGAACGCATTCGAGACCCGCCCTCGCTAGTCGACCCGAAGGGTCGAGACCGGTAGATCGAGACCGAACCCGCACGCCGCACGGGCGTCGAGGTATTCGACGAGTGCTCGGCGAACCACCTCACCAGGCTTCGCCGACCGTCCGTGGGGTCGTCGTCAGCGGCGTGCCTTCCACCCATCGAAATCGTCGCCGCCCTAGGGACCGGTCTTGATATCATCGGAGCAAGAGGCGATATCCGTGACTGACATCCTGATCCGCAACATCGACGACGACGATCTCAGACACATCGACGCCCTGGCGGCAGAGCTGGGAATCTCCCGGAGTGAACTCTTGCGCAGGGAAACCAAAGACCTGGCGCGGCGGCATGCGCTGCAGCAGGTCACCCTCGACGACATCCGCCGCTCTGTGGACCTGGCGCAGGGCGTCCTCGACGAGGATCTGATGAAGCAGGCCTGGGGCTGAGAGTTGACCCGAACGAGTGGACGCGGTTCCAGACGATGCCGCCCATCTCTGAAATGCCCGTCGCCCCGACATACGCACACGTCGACCGCCGAGCGCTCGAAGTGCAGGGCCGGCTCGCGCAACGCGGGCATCATCGCGCAGCAATAGTCCCCGACCTCCTGATCGCCGCGATCGCCGAGTACGCGGACCTCACCGTGCTGCACGTCGACAAGGATTTCGAACTGATCGCCGGCGTCGCCGACCAGCCGATCGAGCGACTCGCAGGAGACTTCTGACGCAGGACCGACTTGCACCAGATCAAGCAGACCGCGTCCCCGGAAGCGCTGCGTAGGTGCACCGGTGAGGAGTGCGAGTACGGCGCGACTTCCTATGCATTCACCAGGCGCCTGTGTCGGCCCGGATCCACATGAGCAACTCCCCGAGCATGTTGGTACCACGTTCTTCACATGCCGCGGCGCCGCACGTGCAATCGCCCCAGAAGTTGTCGTGGTGCTCGTTTCCCTCGACCAGTCGAGCGCACCCGGTGGCCTGCAGGCGTTCCGCCATCTGTGGAACCTCGAACTTGACGGCCAGGACCTGGATCATCGCGCCGACGCGACCTCCGACCTGCCAGTCCTTCCGCACCGGCACGCTCTGCCCGAGTCGTTTGGCCTCCCCGGGTGACTCGGCGTCGAGGATCTTCCGGCGCGTGCGATCGTCGTCGGCCTTCAGCGCCTGGTAGGCGTGCTCGGCACTGGGTACGCGACCAAGAACGGGCATCTCGAAGTCCACCTGGAAGAAGTTGGACAGGAAATAATGGTCTCCGCGAAACCGATTGATCGCCTCGTGTTCGCTCATGCCCCGATCGTCCCATCCGGCTCCGACATCATCAGCGGCTTCTTCGCCCGGCGCTCCTTCCCCCGACTCCAGTTCGGCGCACGCTGCACGCCGTCGTCCGCCCGATGCCCGGGGCCGCTCAAGCGACGGGGAGCAGTCGCATCCCACACCGACGCCGGTCGATCCCGGAAGGGGGACTCGGCCGCAGTGTCCTTCCGTTTGCAGTCGACGGCGAGATCCTTCAAGTTCCGGTGTCCCCGCGCCAGCCCGGCCAGTGCCTCTCCCACGAGGAGCACCCAGCTGAGCGAGCCGCCGCCAGTCCTCGGTGACCTCCGGAGCGTTCCGCGGAACGCTCCGCAACGCGGCCGCCGCGGCCAGACCCTGCCGTTTCCGGTACGTCTCTCCGCGGTCAGCGGGCGCCCGTCGCCGTCCACGTGCACCGACGTGACCGCGCATCAGCAACTCGTGGCACTGTACGAGCGGACCGTCGCAGGCGAGCACGCCTCGCACCGATTCGGGCGGAACGCCCACGCTTACCCCTACGACCGATTCCCGTCTTCCGCTGCCCCGCCGGCGAACAACTCGGCGACGACACCGGTCACCGTATCGCGTGCATGAGCCGCGCTCGCGTCGTCGACGTCGAAGCCCTCAGCGGTGTGCGGAAGCTCGACGCCGCCGTCGGAGTACTGCACGTCCTCGGCGACGTGCACCGCGAGGACGTAGCGGCCATCGGGACCGAACGCACCCGTCGTCAGATGGATCCACCGATCCGCGACACAGCACATCCAGCCCTGCTTCAGCGCGGCCAATTCCGCACGACCGAGCACCGCCGCGAGTCCGAACCGCTGGTCGTAGCCGTCGGCGCCCACGTCGGTCCAGGCTTCGAGGTGACCAAGGATCCGGTCCGTCCACGAGTCCCGTTCGCCGAGCAGATGCGCGTAGAAGCCGGCGAGGTCGGACGCGGTGGTGCGCGTGTGCGGCCACCGCCCGTCCGGCGACGCGGCCGTGCTGGTCAGCCCGAACCGATGTGCGACTGCCCCGACCAGCGCAGGCCCGCCCAGTCGGCCCCAGAGCACGGTGGCGGCGACGTCGTCGGACGCCGACAGCAT
>NZ_JAAYXO010000279.1 GCF_012515855.1 Gordonia sp. (in: high G+C Gram-positive bacteria) | reverse complement strand
TGCGTACCCGTCGATGCCGCAGCCCGCGATCACCCCGGCCGCGATCGGCGAGATGTACGAGTGATGCCGGAAGGCCTCGCGGGCGTGCACGTTGCTGATGTGCACCTCGATGATCGGCACCTCGGGCACCACCAGGGCGTCGGCCAATGCCACCGACGTGTGCGTCCACCCACCCGGATTGATGACGATGCCGCCCACCGTCCCGCGCGCGGCGTGGATCGCGTCGATCATCTCGCCCTCGTGATTGGTCTGCAGCGCGATCACCGACAGCCCGCGTTCGGCGGCCGTGCGCTCCACCAGCGCGACCACGTCGTCGAGCGTGTCCGAGCCGTAGACCTCCGGCTGTCGGACCCCCAGCGTGTTCAGGTTGGGCCCGTTGAGCAGCAGGATCGGCAGCGCAGGGGAGGCAGTCGTCGACATGACTGGAACTCTACTGTCGCGGCTCCCCGAACGGCGGGATGTCGACTCCGCGCAGCGCCGTCGAGCCCCGGGCGGAGCGCAACTCCCGACAGTACGAGGACGACCACCCGGCTAGGATGACCACCTGTGCCAGCCTTCAGCGTCCGACGGGCCCAGATAACCGCGATCATCACCGGTGTCCTGGGCGTTCTGCTGGCCCTCGCCACCCCGTTGATGCCGGTCAAGCAGACCGTCGCGGAGATCAGCTGGCCGCAGAACGCGACCGTGGAGTCGATCTCGTCGCCGCTGTTCTCGTACGCGCCCATCGACCTCGAGGTCGACATCCCCTGCCGGGCCGTCGACGACCTCCCGCAGGGCAAGACGGTGTTGCTCTCGACCACCTCGCCGTCGGCGCCGAAGGCCTCCGACCGCGGCCTGTTCGCGCGCGTCACCAACTCGAGCGAGCCGACCGTCGAGGTCGTCACCCGCAACATCCCGATCCTCTCCGCACCGCTCTCCGAAGTCCGGTCGGCCGCCTGCCAGACCCTCGAGATCCGCGCGACGTCCGACTCCGTCTCGGCCGAGTTCGTCGGCCTCACCGACTCCGCGGGCGACCCGCGCAAGGCCGAGACCGGCACCGACAACGTGCCCGGCGGCGATCAACGACCGCAGGTCACGGGCCTGTTCACCCAGCTGAGCGGACCGGCATCGGCACTGCCCGGCCTGCGGGCCCACATGACCGTCGACTCCCGGTACACCACGGCCCCGACCATCACGAAGTGGTTGGCGATCATCATCGGTGTGCTGTGCACGCTGATCTCGCTGGCCGCCCTCGCCCGGCTCGACGCGACCGACCGCCGCGGGCACCGCCGCATCTTCCCGGCCCGCTGGTGGCGACTGAATCCGCGCGACTGGACCGTGATCGGCCTGCTCGTGGTGTGGCACCTGATCGGCCCCAACACCTCCGACGACGGCTACCTGATGACGATGTCGCGGGTGGCGCAGGAGAGCGATTACACCGCCAACTACTTCCGCTGGTTCGGCGCCCCGGAGGCCCCGTTCGGTTGGTACTACGAGGTCTTCGGCCTGCTCAGCCACGTGAGCGTCGCGAGCCCGTGGATGCGGCTCCCGGCCCTGGCCTGCGGCATCATCAGCTGGCTCATCATCAGCCACGAGGTGCTCCCGCGGATCGGCCGCGCCGCCCGGGTCCGTGCCGCCGTGCCGTGGACCGCCGCCGCCGTGTTCCTGGTCGCGTGGTTCCCGTTCAACAACGGCCTGCGCCCCGAGCCGATCATCTGCCTCGGCGCCCTCCTGACCTGGTGCTCGGTGGAACGCGCCATCGCCACCGGCCGCCTCCTGCCTGCCGCCATCGCGTGCACCGCGGGTGCGTTCAGCATCGCCGCCGGTCCGACGGGCGTCCTGGCCATCGCCGCGCTGGTGGCCGGCGCGCGACCGGTGTTCCTGGCCCTGCGACGTCGCGCGATCGACGTCGACGCCACCACCGGCCGCGGTGCGACGGCGGCGTACGCGAGCATGCTGGCGCCCATCGTCGCGGCCGGGACGTTCGTCATCTTCGTCGTCTTCTCCAAGCTCACGCTGAGCTCGTTCACCGAGGCCTCGGCCATGAAGACCGCGCTCGGCCCCTCGCTGAACTGGTACAACGAGATCGACCGCTACTCCTCGCTGTTCGCGTTCTCCGCCGACGGCTCCATCGCCCGCCGCTTCGCGGTGCTCACCATGGTGCTCGGCATGACGATCGCGGGCGCGGTCCTGATCCGGAAGTCCCGCATTCCCGGCACCGCGCTCGGGCCGTCGCGGCGGATCGTCGGAATCACCTTCGGGTCGCTGCTGTTCCTGATGTTCACCCCCACCAAGTGGACGCATCACTTCGGCGTGTTCGCCGGCCTCGCGGCCGCGCTCGCCGCCCTGGCGACCATCGCAGCCAGCGCGCAGTCGACCCATTCCCGCCGCAACCGCACCATCTTCGGAGCCCTGGTGCTGTTCGTCTCGGCGTTGGCGATGACCGCGTCGAACTCCTCGTATTACGCCTCGGCCTGGGGCATGCCGTGGGGCACCGCGCAGGTGCACGTCGCAGGCATGCCGCTGGGCGACATCCTCCTCTACGCGGCACTCGCGCTGCTGCTGCTGGCCCTGTGGTTCCACTTCCGCGAGCCGTTCACCGGCGCCGATCCGGAGCCGCGCACCACCGCGCATCCCTCCCGGCTGCGCCGCGCGGCGGTAGCCACCACGCGCTTCGTGGCATCAGCGCCGCTCGGGATCGTCGCCGGCGTGACAGTGGCCTTCCTGATCTGGACCGCCGCCATGGCGGGCGTGCACCAGAGCGACTCCTTCTCGGTGCCGCGCTCCAATTTCGCGGCCCTGGCGGGCGAGCCCTGCGGCATGGCCGACAAGGTGCTCGTGGAGACCGATCCGAGCGACTACCTCCTCGACCCGGTCGACACGACGCTGAAGGATCCCCTCGCCGGTTCGCCGACGCACTCGCGCGAGGACTCCGACCGCGGTCCGACCGCCGGTTTCACCCCCGACGGGATCCCCGACGAGGTCCTCACCAAGGCGTCGTCCGGATCGCTGGGTGTGCTGGCGCGCGACGCGAGTTACGACCCCGATCTGCTGATCGCCAACAGCGGCGGCACGGGCGGCGGCACCACCGCGACCGCCGGGGTCAACGGCAGCCACGCCAAGCTCCCGTTCGAGCTCGACCCCGCGCGCACCGCGGTGATGGGCAGCTACAACGCCGAGCAGCAGAGCCCGTCGACGCTGACCTCGGGGTGGTACCGCCTGCCCGCGGACTACAAGGACTTCCCGCTCATCACCCTGTCCGCGGCGGGCATCTTCCCGTCGGCCAACCTCAAACTCGAGTACACCGACGAGAAGTTCCCCGCCGGAGCCAAGGACGACGACATCGCCTCCACCGGGTCGATCGGTTTGATCGACCCCGGACCGCGTCCGTCGTGGCGGAACGTCCGCATCGACACCGCGTCACTGCCCGACGACCTCACCGCCGTCCGCATCTCGGCCACCGACTACGACCTCGCCGCCGACCACTTCATGGCGGTGACCCCGCCGCGCCTGCCGAAGATGACCACACTGCAGGAGACGGTCGGCAGCACCGACCCGACGCACGTCGACTGGACCTCCGGCTTGTTCGTGCCCTGCCAGCGGCCGTTCAACTTCCACGCGGGCGTCGCCGAGATCCCCAAGTGGCGGGTGCGCCCCGGCGCCGATCTCGCCGCGGTCAGCGCGTGGCAGGGCGCCCTGGGCGGCGGCCCACTGGGCTGGCTCGACGTGTCGCAGCGGGCCGACACCGTCGCGACGTACCTCAGCGGCGACATCGGACGGGACTGGGGCGCACTCGAGCGCTACACCCCGTACGACGACGCCGTCCCCGCCCAGATCGACTACAGCGAGCAGGTCCGCAGCGGCCTCTGGAGCCCCTCCCCGATCCGGTACTGACGCGCCGTCCGTCGGAGGGTCTCGATTGGGTCGAAACTTACTCGTCAGTTGGGTTGGGACGCGCTCCGTCGACTAACGTCAGAGGGCGTGCCAGACCCGATACCCACTTCGCCCGACGTCGAGCCAGACCGCAGGTCAAGCCCGTTGACGGCTTCGACCGCCCGCCTCGTCGCCATGGTCGCAGGCTTGCTCGCGGTGGTCGCCGCCGTCGTGACGCCGCTGCTGCCGGTGTCGAACACCGCGGCCACCATCTCGTGGCCCCAGGGACAGACGCTGAACGCCGACGATCCGTCGATCGTCGCGCCGTTGATCGCGCAGACGGCCAAGGACATCGACATCACGATCGACTGCCGCGTGCTGGCATCGCTGCCGACGAAGGCGACCGTTCTGTCGACGATGCCGCCCGGCGCGCAGAAGGCCGCCAACAAGCAGTTGACGGTCTCCGCGACGGAGACCGGAGTGACGGTCCTGTTCCGCAGCAACGTGGCCGCCACGGCCTCGCGCGCCGACATCGCCGCTGGCAAGTGCAGTAAGCTGCGCATCTTCTCGTCCGCCACCGCCACCGGGGCCGAGTTCGTCGGGCTGGCTCCCGCCAAGCTCCTCGAGGCCGACAAGCGTCCGCAGGTCGACGGCCTGTTCACCACGCTGACCACCGCCGAGATCACGGCTGCGGGCAACGGGATCCGGGCGAACATCACGATCGACAATCGCTACGAGAGCACACCGAGCGCGATCAAGGTGATCGCGATGATCATCGCCGTCCTCGCGACGCTGATCGCACTGTTCGCGCTGTGGTGCCTCGACCGCATTCACGGTTGCACCGGCTCGCTCGTCGAACACAGCGGCCGCTTCCTGACGCGTCTGCGTCTGCGCGTCTCCGATCTCGCGGTCGGCGGCATCCTGCTCCTGTGGACCGTCCTGGGCGCGGGCGCACCGGACGACGGCTACATCCTCACCATGGGCCGCACCGCGGCCGACGCCGGCTACATGGCCAACTACTACCGCTTCTACGGCATCGCCGAGGCGCCGTTCGACTGGTACTACAGCTTCCTGGCCCGCTGGGCCGAGGTCTCCCCGACCATCATCTGGATGCATCTGCCGCAGCTGGCCGCCGGCATCGCGTCGTGGTTCATCCTCTCCCGCGTGGTGCTCCCGCGGCTGGGCGACGCGGTCGCGAAGAACGCCTGGGCCGCCTGGACCACCGGTGCGGTGTTCCTGGCGTTCTGGCTGCCGTTCTGCTCCGGTCTGCGTGGCGAGGGGATCATCGTCCTCGGTTCGCTGCTGACCTGGTGGGCCACCGAGCTCGCGATCAGTCGCCGCCGCATGCTGCCCGCCGCACTGGCCGCGACCACCGCCGCGCTGACCATCGCCGTCGCGCCGCAGGGCATCGTCGGCATCGCGATCCTGCTGGTCGCGGCGCGCCCGATGCTGCACATCCTGATCGACCGCCGCCGCGAAGCCGGGCTGACTGCTCTGCTGGCCCCGATCGCGGCGGCCGCGACCGTCGTCGCCGTCATCGTGTTCCGCGACCAGACCCTGATGACCGTCCTCGAAGCGATGAAGACCCGGTATCAGACCGGCCCCATCGTCCCGTGGCACCAGGAGTTCCTGCGTTACTACTTCCTGTCCGTCGGCACGCCCGACGGCGCGCTGGCGCGCCGGATCCCCGTGCTGCTGACGTTTGTGGCCGCCTTCCTGGTGGCTGCCGTCCTGCTGCGCCGGGGCGGCATCAAGGGCGTGGCGTCCGCGCCCACGTGGCGGCTGATCGGCGCCTTCGGCGTCAGCCTGCTGCTGCTGTTCGCGACTCCGACCAAGTGGACGATCCAGCTCGGCGTCCTCGCCGGGCTCGGCGCGGCGCTGGCCGGACTCGCGGCCATCACCATCGCCCAGAGCAGCGCTCGCTCGCTCCGCAATCTGGCCGCGCTGACAGCGGGCCTGCTGTTCGCGCTCGCCGCCGCGTCGGCGGGCACCAACGCCTGGCCGTACGCGTACAACTTCGGCATCCCGTGGTTCAACATCGCGCCGGTGGTGGCGGGCATCGAGGTGTCGAGCGTGCTGCTGGCACTGGCGGTGGTCGCGGTGGCCGCCACCCTGTGGCTGCATCTGCGGTCGGACTACGTCGCCAACCCGGGTCTGGCCCACCACGCCGAGGGCGCCGAGGACAGTCCCGCTGATCGTCGTCGCATCGCGCTCGCGTCGACCCCGCTCCTGGTGATCGCGGCGCTGATGGTGGTCGCCACCGTCGTCGCCTTCGGTCGTGCCGCCGTGGTCCGCGATCCCGCGATGACCGTGGCCAGCAACAACATCGACGCCCTGACCGGCGAGCCGTGCGGGATGGCCGATCAGGTCCTCGCCGAGGCCGATCCCAATGCCGGCATGCTGACGCCCGCCGACGGTCTGTCGGCGACGGCCGCGTTGACCGGGACCAAGCCGGTGGGCTTCACGCCCAACGGCATCCCCGACGACCTCAGCCCGGACAACCGCAGTGCCCGAGCCGGGCAGATGCACGTGGGCGGCTCCACCTCGAAGCCGTTCGCCATCATCGGCGGCCTCGGGGCGGGCACCACCGGCGGTCGCGGCCCGGAGACCGTCAACGGCTCCACCGTCGCCCTGCCCTTCGGGCTGAATCCCAAGACCACCCCGGTGCTCGGCAGCTACGGTTTCGCCGCCAATGCGTACCTGACCACCGGTTGGTACGACCTCCCGGCCCGCGACGCGTCGCCGATCATCGCCTTCGCGACGGCCGGAGCCGTCTCGACCCTCAACGTCGACGGACAGCCGACATTCGGCCAGAAGCTGGTGGCACAGTTCGGTAAGAAGGGCGCCGACGGCGAGTTCGTCCAGGTGGGCCCGGAAGTGATTCCGATCGATCCCGGACCGGTGATCCCCAACCGTCCGTGGCGCAACCTGCGCATCCCGATGACGGCCGTGCCCGCGCAGGCCGAGGTGATGCGTCTGTCGTTGGCCGACACCAACCTGGGGCCCATGCAGTTCATCGGCATCACGCCTCCACGCGCCCCCGAACTGCAGACCCTGCAGCAACTGGTGGGTTCGGAGGACCCGGTGCTGATCGACTTCCCCGTCGCCGCGCACTTCCCGTGCCAGCGGCCGCTGGCGATCCGGAACGGTGTGGCTGAGGTGCCCGACTGGCGCATCCTGCCCGATTACGTGACGGCCAACTCGCAGTCGCGGACCTGGATGGCGGCGAACTCCGGCGGCCTGCTGGCCATCACCGAGGCCACCACCTCGCAGGTGACGATCCCGACCTATCTGCGCGACGACTGGCACCGCGACTGGGGATCGCTCGAGAAGCAGACGCCGCTGAGCCCGGACGCCGTCCCGGCCGCCGTGCGCACCGACCAGGTCCGCATGTGGGGCTGGTCGCGGACCGGATCGATTCGCGTGGAGCCGACCAAATGACCGACCGTGACGCGACTGAAGAAACGGTGACCGTGAACCAGAATCCGCAGTCCACGCGGCCCGACCGGCTGCGCCTGCTGAAGGCCGACGACTACCGCCTCGCCAAGCTGGTGGCGGCCGTCGCCGGTCTGCTCGGCTTCGTCCTCGCCGCGCTGACGCCGATCCTCCCGATCGATCAGAAGACGTCCGAGCTGCACTGGCCGCAGAACGACGCCATCACCAACGTGACCGCGCCGATGGTCGCCTTCGTGCCGACCGAGATGGACGCATCGGTGCCGTGCGCGCTGGCACGTGATCTGCCCGCCGAGGGCGGCGTGCTGCTCTCGACGGTCCCGCGGCAGGGTCGCCAGGCCACCGCACGCGGCCTGTTCGTTCGCGCCACCGACACCACGATCAGCATGATCGTCCGCGACGTGGTCCTGCTCTCGACCGACCGCGCGGCGGCACAGCGCAACCCCGACTGCCGCTTCGTGATGTCCGGTGACGGCGACGGTGTCACCGCCTCGATCGAGGGTGTCCCCGCGGGCGACGACACCTCCTACCGCACCGACGATCCGGACATGCGCCCGCAGATCATCGGCGTCTTCTCCGACCTTCCGAAGGACGCCTCGCGCGACGGGCTCTCGCTCAACGCCACCGTCGACACCCGCTTCGTGAACTCCCCGACCCCGCTGAAGCTGGCCGCGATCATCGTCGGCATCATCGCGACGTTGCTGTCGCTGCTGGCCCTCGGCGTGCTCGACGCCCGCGACGGGCGCGGTCACCGCCGCTTCCTGCCCGCCGGATGGTTCACCATCCGCGGACCGGACGTCGTCGTCTTCGCGGTCCTGGCCCTGTGGTGGCTGATCGGCGGCAACACCTCCGACGACGGCTACAACATCACCGTCGCCCGAATCACCGAGGAAGCCGGCTACGCCGACAACTACTTCCGGTACTTCGGTGTCCCCCAGGACCCCTTCGGCTGGCACTTCCAGGTGCTGTCGTGGATGACCAACATCTCGGTCGCGACCCCGTGGCTGCGACTGCCCGCGTTCCTCCTCGGTCTGCTCGGCTGGTGGATCATCAGTCGCGAGATCCTGCCGCGTCTGGGCCGCGCGGTCCGCAACAGCCCGGCCGCCGTCTGGACCGGCGCGATGGTGTTCCTGGCCATCTGGATGCCGTACAACAACGGCATCCGCCCCGAGCCCGCCGAAGCCGTCGGCGCACTGTTGACCTGGGCGTGCGTCGAACGCGCGATCGCCACCCGACGACTGCTGCCGTACGCGATCGCCGCGATCACCGCGGCCTTCACCCTGGCGCTGGCACCCGGCGGCCTGATGGCCGCCGCGGCCCTGGTGGCGGGACTGCGAGGGGTGGTCAAGGGCATCGTCGGACGCCGTCACCGGGACGGTCTGCTGCCGATGATCGCACCGATCATGGCCGCGGGCACCGCCGTGCTCTTCATGATCTTCTACGCGCAGGCGCTGGCGCCGCTGCTCGAGGGCAACAAGGTCGCCACCGAGGTCGGCCCCACCGAGCAGTGGTGGCAGGAACCGGTCCGGTACTACTTCCTGATGCTGCAGACCGGCGACGGCACGTTCCCGCGTCGCTTCGGCATCCTGATGATGATCCTGGCCCTGCTGGTCGCGATCTTCCGGCTCGCGTCGCGCCATTCGCCGAACGGCATCGCCCGCGCGCCGATGTGGCGGCTGATCGCCGTCATCGTCGGCACCATGTTCTTCACCTCGTTCACGCCCACCAAGTGGACGCACCATTTCGGCATCTACGCGGCGATCGGTGCGGCGCTGTGTGCGGCTGTCGCCTCGATGATGTCGCCGGCCCTGCTGCGGTCGCGCCGCAACCGCGCGTTCTTCGCTTCCGCGGTGCTGCTGGTGACGGCGGTGTCGGCCGCCGGAACCAACATGTGGTGGTACGTCGGCAGCTACGGAGTCCCCTGGTGGGACCGTCCGGTAGCGATCGCGGGCATCAACCTCAGTTGGATCGTCCTGTTCTTCGCACTGGTCACCGCAGGCTTCGGCCTCTGGTACCACTTCCGCGACGACTACGTCGACGAGGCCACCCGCACCGAGTCGGCCCGCACCGGTCTGGCTCGCTTCAAGGTGTCGCCGCTGCCGGTGATCGCCGGCCTCCTGGTGCTCTTCATGCTCGCCTCGTTCGCCAAGGGCGCCTGGGTCCAGCGCGACAGCTGGTCGTGGACCAAGTCGAATGTCCGTGCGCTCACCGGCGACGAGTGCGGTCTGGCCAACGACGTCCTCGTCGAAGCCGACCCGAACGCAGCCCTGCTGAAACCGGCCGCCGTCGACGGCCGCCCCGCGCCGTCGCCGCGCGCCGCGCTGGCCGGCCAGAACGTCGGGTTCACGCCCGACGGCGTGCCCGCCGACACGTACATCGACCCGCTCGAGGAGAAGAACGGCCCGGACGAGGAGACCGATCCCGCCGACGCCGCTCCGACCGCGGGCGGCGGCACCGACGCGCCGGGCGCGGACGAGGACGAGACCGATGACGGCACGGTGGAAGACGAGACCGGCACGGCGGCGGAGTCGACGCCCACCAGTGCGCCGAACGCGGTCCGACTGCCGTACGGGCTCGACCCGGCCACCACCCCGGTGCTGGGCAGCTACCGAGCTCCGGGCGTCAACAGCGTCGTCACCGACTGGTACGACCTCGGGTTCGAGGCCGGCCAGGCGCCTGCCGACAAGCCGCTCGTCACCGTCTCCGCCGCCGGTTCCATCGAGGCCGTCAACGGTCTCGGCGGCATCAATCCCGGCCGTCGACTCGTCGCCGAGTTCGGTCGACGCGAAGCGAACGGCAAGGTCACCCAGCTCGGGCGCGGTCTGATGCCCATCGACGCGATGGAGAAGAAGTACTGGCGCAACATGCGGTTCGCCCTCAAGGACGCTCCGCCCCGCGCCAACCTCGTCCGCCTGAATGTGCTCGACGACGCGGCGGCCATCAACGAGTGGGTGGCCTTCACTCCGCCTCGCGTCCCGGCACTGCGCACCCTCAACGAGGTCGTCGGCCGCACGGATCCGGTCTTCATCGACTGGATGCCGGGCCTGGTGTTCCCGTGTCAGCGGCCGATGGCGGTCAGTTACGGCATTCTCGAGGTGCCCGACTGGCGCATCATGCCCGACGCCGAGGCCACCAAGCGCAACACCCAGACCTGGTCCGCGGGCGTCAACGGCGGTCCGCTCGGCATCACCGAGGGCCTCCTCAACCACACCCTGGTGTCCACGTATCTGCGGAACAACTGGGGACGTGACTGGGGTGGTCTGGAGCGTTTCTCGATGGTGGTCGAGGCCGAGCCCGCGGAGATGGTCCACGGAACACACCGGGTGAGCGGCCTGTACAACCCGGCGCCGATGCGGTCGAAGGGCTACTAGCCCGAACCGAGGTCTGTCCGACCGGGGCCGTCCAGACGATATGTCGTCGGGGCGGCCCCTCCTCATCTGTCGTTCACCCAGATGATGCGAGATCGACACCGGGGCCCCGCCGGGTCGGCTTGATCCTGCCCGGCGAGTTGAGAGGGTGGAGCAGTCACGCCACGCCATCTCCGGAGGAATCCATGAACGCATCGGAACCGAATGGTCTCGCAGTCGCGGGGCTCAACAAGCGGTTCGGTGATCTCGTCGCCCTCCGAGACGTGAGCTTCGCGGTCGCGGCCGGCGAGATCTTCGGTTTCGTCGGCTCCAACGGCGCAGGCAAGTCGACCACCATGCGGATCATTCTCGGCGTGCTCGCCGCCGACTCCGGTCGCGTCAGTTTCGGCGGCCGCGACGTCGACGCCGATGTACGACGTCGGATCGGGTACATGCCCGAGGAACGCGGCCTGTACCCGAAGATGAAGGTCGGCGAGCAGTTGATCTATCTGGCGCGCCTGCACGGGCTGTCGAGCGCCGACGCCGCCGAGCGCACCGCGTACTGGACCGAACGCCTCGGCATCGACTCCCGCATCGGCGACAACGTCTCCGACCTCTCGCTCGGCAACCAGCAGCGCGTCCAGCTCGCCGCCGCCCTGGTCTTCGACCCCGACGTGCTGGTGCTCGACGAGCCGTTCTCCGGTCTGGACCCGGTGGCCGTCGACGTGATGAGCGACGTGCTCACCGAGAAGGCCCAGCAGGGCGTGCCGGTCATCTTCTCCAGCCACCAGCTCGACTTGGTCCAGCGCCTGTGCGACACGGTCGGGATCATCGCCAAGGGCGAGATGCGCGCGCTCGGCTCGGTCGACGAGCTGCGCCGCAGCGGCGGCGTTCACCTCGAGGTGGAGGCTCCGGCCGCGGCATCCGGCTGGGCCGACGGCCTGCCCGGCGTCACCCGCACCGAGTACGGCACCACCACCATCCTGTCGGTCGACGACGGCTACGACGACCAGCAGATCCTGCAGGCCGCACTCGCGACCGGCCCGGTTCACCGGTTCGCTACCACGACGCCCGAGTTGACCGAGCTGTTCCGCGAGGTCGTGACCGCCTCGTGAACACCACGCAGAAGTCGGCCTGGACCGACATCTCACTGGTCGCCGGGCGCGAGATCAGCACCCGCGTGCGAGCCAAGTCGTTCGCCATCGGAACGGTGCTCTCGCTGCTCTTCATCGTCGGGCTCGTCATCGTGGTCGCCGCCGCGTCGGGCGGCAGCGACGACGGCCCCGAGCCCACCACGATCGCCCAGTCCGGCGTCTCGCCCGAGGTCCAGGCGTCGATCGTCTCGTCCGGAGAACAGCTCGGGCTCACGGTGAAGTTCACCGGCGCCACCGCCGACGCGCGAGAGAAGGCGTCCGCGGGCGACGTGGACGCCGCGCTGGTGCGCGACGGCGACGGCTACCGCATCTACAGCCCCGGAGACACGCTCGACCGGGAGGTGGAGGCCGCACTCCGAGCGGGCGTCGCGGACGCCGCGATCACCGGTGCGCTGCGCGAGGCCGGGACCGATCCCGCCGTCACCGCGCCGCCGCCGATCGACTTTCGCACGGCCGTCCAGCCCGAACCGGTCGACCCCGACCGCGATGACCGGATGCTCACGGCGACGGTCGGCGTGATGCTGCTGATCCTGACCGTCTTCGGCGGCGGCATGGCCGTCGCGGCCGGCATCATCGAGGAGAAGACCTCGCGCATCGTCGAGATCTTGCTGGCCACAATCAAGCCCGCCCGACTGCTCTGGGGCAAGATTCTGGGCATCGGTGTGGTGATGATTGGCAGCACCCTGCTCACCGCCGCCGTCGGACTCGCGGCAGCGGTCGCGACCGGGCTGGTCGGCTCGTTCGCCGTGGCGGGCACCGTGATCGCCGCATCGCTGATCTGGCTGGTGTTGGGCTTCCTGTTCTATGCGGTGCTGTATGCCGCGACGGGTGCGATGCTGTCGCGGCAGGAGGAACTCAACAGCACCACCTGGCCGCTCACCGCGGCGGCACTCGGCACGTTCTACGCCGTCCTGTTCGGCGCGGGGACCCCCGACTCCACCCTGTTCCAGTGGCTCGCCTGGATCCCCCCGTTCTCAGCGGGCATCCAACCGCTCCGCATCGCCGACGGCAGTGCATCCGTGTACGAGATCGTCGGATCGATCGCGGTGATGGTGGTCGTGACCGCCCTCGCCGTGGCCGCGGCCGGTCGCATCTACCAGCGGTCGGTGCTGAACGTCGGCGCCCGCGTCGGCTGGCGCGACGCCCTCGGGCTCGGCGCGACGGAGAAGGGAGCGACGGCATGACCGGCGGATTCACCATGATCAAGCTCATCACCGTGCGTGAGATCCAGGCGCGCGTCAAGACCAAGGCGTTCGTCGTCAGCACCGCGATCATGCTGCTGATCGCCATCGGCGGCAGCATCGTGCTGTCGTTCGTCGTCGACCGCGACGAGGACGCCCCGCCCCTCGTATCCGTCGTCTCGTCCGGGCTGTCGACGCAACAGCGCGACGCGATCACCGCGGTCGGCACGCAGATCGGTTCACCGATCCACATCGTCGAGGTGCCTGCGGCCGAGACCAAGGCCCGCGTGGACCACGGCTCGGCCGATGCCGCGATCGTCGTGACCGACGGCGCGGTCAGCGTGTACAGCGAGTCCGACCTCAGCAGTCAGGTCCAGGCCGCGATCCGCAGCGGTCTCACCGGGGCCCAGGTCCAGACGGCGCTGGCCGACGCTCGCATCGACCCCGCCGCCGTCGCCGCCGCTTCGGAGGTCACCGTGGAACGGGCGAGCGACTCCGCCGATCGCGAGAAGTACGAACGCATCGCCATCGCGATGATCGGCCTCATCCTGCTGACCTACACGATCATGCAGGCGGGGCCCGCGGTGTCGACCGGCGTGATCGAGGAGAAGTCGTCGCGGATCGTCGAGATCCTGCTCGCCACGGTCCGGCCGGGGCAGTTGATGGCGGGCAAGATCGCCGGAATCGGCATCGTCAATCTGCTTCAGCTCGTGCTGTTCGCGGTGGCCGGAGTGATCACCGCGACGGCGCTGGGGCTGCTGTCGCTGCCGACCGTCGCCCTCTCGACCGCGGCCGTCGCCGTGGTCGGCTTCATCCTCGGGTACCTGTTCTTCGCCGCGCTGTTCGCCGCCGCCGGATCGCTGGTCTCCCGCGTCGAAGACAGTGCCGCCACGGTCACGCCGATCACCATGTTCGCGTTCATCAGCATCTACTCGGGACTCTTCGTGGTGCTCGAACCGGAGTCGGCCCTTGCTCCGTACCTGACCTGGATCCCGCCGTTCTCGGTCTCCACGGTGCCGATCCGCATCGCACTCGGCGACCTGTCGATGGTCGACGCGATCGGGCCGACCGCCGTGATGACGGTCGCCACGGTCGGGGTCATCCTCGTCGCGGCGCGCGTCTACCGGCACAGCGTCCTCTACAGCGGAGCCAAGCTGAGTTGGGCGAAGGCCCTGCGCGGCCGGTAGGACAGCCGCTCATCGGCTCAGAGTCCGAAGCGGACTCCCGTCAGATCCTCGGACGCCGCCCACAGCTTCTCGGCCAACGCCGTGTCGGAAGCACGCGCGGTGCGGCCGGCGAGCGCGGGATGCCCCCGCATCTCGCGCATCTGGTCGGGACCGACATACGCGCCGCCCGGCAGGTCCTGGCTGGCGGCGAACAGCATCGGCCAGGCACCGGCCTCGGCCGACTGCGCGATGACCTTGTTGCCCACGCGACCGGCCGCGTCGAACAGAGCGTTGCCGGTGCGGGTCTGCAGGTTGGTCGACGCGTATCCGGGGTGCGCGGCCAACGACCGGACCGACGATCCGGCCGTGGTGAGCCGCCGCTGGAGTTCCAGCGAGAACAGCAGATTGGCCAGCTTCGACTGACCGTATGCCGCACCACGGCTGTAGTCGCGGCGTTCCCAGTTGAGGTCGCTCAGCTCGATCGCGCCCGACCGGTGCATGATCGACGACATCGTGACGACACGGTCGGTCACGTGCGGAAGCAGCAGGTTCGTCAGCGCGAAGTGTCCGAGGTGGTTGGTGCCGAACTGGGTCTCGAAACCGTCGGTCGTCCGGCCCTCCGGCAGATTCATCACGCCCGCGTTGTTCACCAGCACGTCGAGGTCGCCGGCCCATTCGTCCGCGAACTGTCGTACCGACGCCAGATCGGCGAGGTCGAGTCTGCGCAGTTCGGTGTCGCCGTCGATGGTGCTCGCCGCGGCCCGGCCCCGCGTCGGCTCACGGACGGCGAGGACCACCTTGGCGCCGACTCGCGCGAAGTGTCGGGCGGCCACCAGGCCGAGGCCGCTGTTCGCTCCGGTCACCACGACGGTCTTGCCGTCGAAGGACGGTAGATCGGCGGACGTCCATTTCATCTCGTCGCTGCTCATACACTCCAGTCGTACCACCAGATCCGACTGCGGTGCACACACTAACCCTCGGTCATCAGCCGCGCGTAGACGCTGAGATCGGTGCGCGGCCCGCCGGGCGTGTTCGCTCCGTACTTCGCTATCTCCGCCTCCAGGTCCAGCGGGCGGGTCGGCGGTACTCCCGGAACCAACTCGTCTGCCACCTGGGCGTCGGGAACCAGCCACGTCACCTCGAACTCGATGCCGTCCGGGTCCCGGCCGTACAGCGCCTTTGTCGCGGCGTGGTTGGATGCCCCGGTCAAGGCGTTCGCCTTCGACATCCGCTCTCCGACGGACACCATGTCGGCCAGGGTCTCCACCTCCCAGGCCAGGTGGTACAGCCCGACAGCCCCGGTGACCGGACGCGCCGCAGAAGCCCGGAACAAGCCCAGGTCATGGTCATTGGCAGAGTTGGCACCGCGGAGAAATGCGACACCGGGAAAGGCCACCGGCAGCTTCACGAAGCCGAGGACCTCCGTATAGAACTCGACGCTGCGATCAACGTCCGACACGTAGAGGACCGCGTGGTTGAGGCTCCGGATAGACATTCTCTGCTCCTGGGTTCGGGATCGCTTCATTTCTACCGGTTTCAGCGCATCGGGCATGCGGGTGCCCCTGGCCGGCGGTGTTTCACCGGTCAGGCGACGAGTTTGGCCAGGTAGGCCTCGACCCGCGACCCCTTCGGGTCGGGTGGGGCGTGCGGGCCCTGGTCGGGCAGTAGTTCCGCGTGGTGGATGTGGTTGACGCGCCAGTCGCGCCCCTTGCCCTGGGTGACGGGTCGCCAGGCGACGCG
>NZ_JAAYXO010000278.1 GCF_012515855.1 Gordonia sp. (in: high G+C Gram-positive bacteria) | reverse complement strand
GCTACCGGCGATGCGGTCATTACGCGTTTCCGACCAGTCGGCGCGTCTGCCCGGGTAATCACTCCGACGATGTCAAGTTCTGGATCGGCGGCCAACCTTCGCAGGCTCGGCACAGCGACGTCGGGCGTTCCGGCAAACACAATTCGCATGGGTCTATTCTCTCAGCGCTTCACGCGCGGGTTCTCTCGGGTGGCACAACCGACGTGCAATGCGCAGCTCACAGCGCGCCGTCAAACACGCCTCGATCGTCGAATCTGAGGCGGAGCGCTTGTGCCCGCGCCCGTGCCGGCGATCTGCCGGCGACTCGCGAGGATGAGCCTGCGGCATCTGCGACCAGCGCGCCGCGGAGCCGTTTTGCCACTTCGTGCCCCTGCGCGTATTCGAACCGCACGATGGCGCGAACCAGGTGGGCCGCAGGGTCGGCGGCGTCGAGCGGGGTGGGCCCGATCACGTCAACGCCTGGTAGTTCAGCGATGGTGGCGAGTGCCCGGTCGACCTCTGCAGGCCCACCGGTGACGCTGGCGACCCTCACCGCGGGTGGGTATCGCAGCAGCTTGCGGTCATGATTTTCGGCTTGCAGCCATGCTTCCACGCGCCCGTGCATCATGGCCTGCACGAGCGGGCCACCACCCCCTGCGAGAATCACCGGGGCGTCTGGCGCAGCGAGGGCGGCAGCGTTCATCCACCAGCGCAGACAGTCTTCTGCTGCACGCAATGATTCGATGGAGAGGAGGCGGTCCGCGTCGAGGAGCACAACCGCCTGATAGCCGCCGGCAGCGATGGGTTCCGCGCCCCTGGTTGCCACGACGAGGGCCGCTCGCGAGTCGACCCGCGCGTGCGGATGTTCGCCATCGCTCAGGATCACTCGTACACCCTCAAACTGTTGCGAAAATTGCTCTGCAGTGCGCTGTGACCCTGCCCCGAGTTGCAACACTTCAGTACCACCGCATTCGCCGCACCGCCATGCTCTGACCTGTGTGCCACACCAGCGGCAAGCGGCTTGGTGTCGCGCGCGGAAGGCGATCGGCCCGGCACATGCTTCACAGCGCACTCGAGAGCGGCACTGCGCACACCGGGCAGCCGGCGCATACCCGGGGCTTGCGACCTGCACGAGCACCGGCCCTGTCCGTAACCCTTCTCGGAGTGTTCGTGCCGCCGCTTCAGGCACCCTCCCAGTGTCTTCGTGGGCGCCTGCGATCGCATCGCCGGCGATGATTCTCGCGACGCGGGGAGGTTCGCCAACAGCCGTGAGGTACCCGAGGTCGACGAGCCGCTGCACTTCGGCGCTTCGAGCGTGAGCGGCGAATACCAACCCGATCGGGTGAGTGCCGGTCTCTTCTGCCAGCGAGGATCGCACGAGCGCGGCATCTCGCGCATGAACGTATGGTGACAGGGGCTCTGCGAGCAGTGGGTCACCGTCATCCCACATGAGGACGGCGCCGAGGCGATGCGCGGGTGCGTACAGTGCCGAGCGGTTGCCGAGGATGATGCGGGGCACTTCATCACGTGCTCGCAAGAATGACGCGTACCTCGCGCTCCCCGACTGGCGCGCATCGACCCGAACCGTGTCGTGGTGGCCAAGGGCCGAGAGCGAATCGTGTAATTGGTCGACATCGCGATAGTCAGGGGCAACCAGGATCACGCTGTGACCGAGTTCGTACACTGCCAGTGCAAGGTCGGCGAGTTGCATCGCCCATGATCCAACCCATTCGCCGGTGCTGAGCCGCTGCGGTGCGTGGCGTGGAGACAGTGCGAAGCGTGCGCCTGCAACGAGGGCCGCTGCCAGCTCGGCAGCAGCTTCATCAGAAGTATCGCCAGAAACGGTAGCCTGATCTGCACGTGTGGCGGCGAGATGCTGCTGTTCTGCTCGGACCATGCGCGGCGGTATCGCGAGTCGCAGGATGTCGGAAGCGGAGCCTGCGGCTCGGTCGGCGAGGGTTCGCGCGAGTCGCCATATTTC
>NZ_JAAYXO010000051.1 GCF_012515855.1 Gordonia sp. (in: high G+C Gram-positive bacteria) | reverse complement strand
CCGAGCGGCAGTGGGTGCACGACAGCATCGACGGCTGGGACTTCTGCGACGCCGCAGTCCTGGTGCCGGAGCCGTCCGCCGACGACGCCCGCCGCCTCTCCCGGCCGGAGACGCTGCTGACCATCGACCAGATCGACCGGGTTGACCTGGCGAAAGTCGTCGGCAAACGCGAAGCCCAGCAGATCGTCGACGGCCGCGCCGAGCGGCGGGCGTGATCGCTGGACGCTTCGCGGCGTCTATTTCGGTGCTCGATCGATCGCGTCTATCTCGGTGCTCGCGTGATCACGTCTACTTCAGTGCTCGATCGATCGCGACCATTTCGGTGATCGAGTGAATCGCGACGAAGGAGCGATTTGTATCGAGATCAGATCGCGGAGCGACGCGGTCGGCGTGGGGACGACGCTCTATCCCCTGGGACCCCCGTCACGTTCGACCAGACATTGTCGGTTGCTCGGCGGATAGTCGCCGGACCAGGTGATTCACCCCAAGACCTGGCGTTCGATAGTGCATAGTGGTATCCAGCGATGCGCTGCACGGGCAAGGGGTCCGGTTTTCGACGGCGCCGCGGAGAGTGAGTTGAGTGATGGGTGTCAGCGGCAAGGTCGTGCATTACGACCCGAATCGTGGCTTTGGTTTCCTCTCGCCCGAGGAGGGCGGCGACGACGTCTTCCTGCACATCAACGACATCGACATCGACGAGAACCTGCTGCGTCCGGGTGCCGTCGTCGAGTTCGACGTCGAGGACACCGATCGCGGGTCCAAGGCCACCAACGTCAAGGTGACCCAGGAAGCCCCCGAAGGCGGCGACCCGGCCGCCGAGCGCGCCCAGCGCCGTGACGACTTCCGCAGCCGTGACCGGCACGAACGCGGCGACCGGCACGATCGTGGTGACCGTCGCGATCGCGGTGATCGTGGCGATCGTGGCTTCGACCGCGACCGCGGCCCGCGTCGTCAGCACCGCGGCGGCGGCCCGCTGTTCAACGAGTTCACCGAGCTGCTGCTGGACTCCGCCCCGGATCTCACCGCGCGGCAGATCACCTCGATCCGGTCGCGGCTGATGGACCTCGCGTCGTCCCGCGGCTGGACCAACGACTGACGCTGCTTGAGCTCTTAGGACTCAGGAAAGCGATTGTCTGACAACACCTTCGACGATCGGTTCGCCGGCCCGCCGGTGGCCGCCTACGACGCCCACGATGTGGAGCGGGTGATGCTCGAAGCACCCAAGAAGGCGGCCATCGCGCAGCCGGCGACCGATCATCGCAGTGACTTCGCCCGGGACCGTGCGCGAGTGCTGCATTCGGCAGCGCTGCGCCGCCTCGCGGACAAGACCCAGGTGGTCGGGCCACGCGAGGGCGATACCCCGCGTACCCGGTTGACCCACTCCCTGGAGGTGGGGCAGATCGGCCGGGGCATCGCCGTCGGGCTCGGCTGTGATCCGGATCTGGTGGAGCTGGCGGGGCTGGCCCACGACATCGGGCATCCGCCGTACGGGCACAACGGGGAGCGGGCGCTCGAGGAGTTCTCGCACGATCAGGGCGGCTTCGAGGGGAACGCGCAGAACCTGCGGATCCTCACCTCCCTCGAGCCGAAAATCCTTACCGCCGAAGGGGAATCGGCAGGATTGAACCTCACGCGTGCGTCGTTGGACGCGACGCTGAAGTACCCGTGGAGTCGGAAGGCGCCCGGCACCAAGTACGGCGCTTACGTCGAGGACGAGCCGGCCCTGGAGTGGGTGCGCCGTGGCGCACCGGAGGGTCGCCGCTGCCTGGAAGCGCAGGCGATGGACTGGTCCGACGACGTCGCCTACTCCGTGCACGACCTGGAAGACGGTGTCATCGGCGGCCGAATCGACCTGCGCCAGTTGGGCTCTCGTGACGACCAGTCCGAGCTGGCCGAGCTCGGCGTGAAGTACTTCGACGGCCTGGATCCCGATGCGCTCATCGACGCCGCCCAGCGGCTGTCCGAGATGGAGATCTTCGCCTCGCTGAACACCACCTTCGACGGCTCCCTCGATGCGGGAGTCCGGTTGAAGCAGTTGACCTCTGAGCTGATCGGGCGGTTCGCCTCGGCAGCCATCACCGCGACCCGGCTCGAGTCCGGCGATCAGCCGCTGCGCCGCTACGACGCTGACCTGGCGGTGCCGCCGCATATCGCCGCCGAAGTCGCCGTGCTCAAGACCACGGCGCTGCGATTCATCTTCTCCGACAAGCGCCATCGGGCGAATCAGGACCGGCAGCGCGAACGCATCCATCGTGTCGGCACGCTGCTGATGAACACCGCGCCCGGTGGACTCGACCCGTTCTTCGTCACCCGCTGGCAGGCGGCCGACGACGATGCGGCGCGCGTGCGGGTCGTCGTCGATCAGATCGCGTCGATGACCGAGGGCCGGCTGGAGCGGCTCGACAAGTCGAGTGCCGAGGTGCAGGCGCACCTCGGCTGAGTACAGGTGTGGTGCTGAGTCCAGCGGTGGTGCTTGAGCGCCCGGAGCGCTCAGGCGCCGGCCTGGGTGAAGGTCGGACCGAGGACCGGCCGCAGCCGGCCGAGTAGGCCGGCCCAGGAGTCGGTCATCGCGGGGGTCCACCGGTCGCCGAGGCCGTCGCGGAGAGTGGCGACCACGCAGTCGAACATGTCGAAGGCCATCGCCTCGTCCACCTCGTAGGCGATGTGGTCCCACACCCAGTAGTCGCACTCGCTCGGCTCGACCCGGTGGTCGGACAGGTCGACGAGCATCTGCAGCAGGCCCGCCATCATGCGCTTCTCGAGGAACTCGTCGCCGCCGAACTCGGCCTTGGCGTCGGGATGCATGGCGAAGAAACGTTCGTAGACGGCCTCCGTGGGCTCGCCCGCGAGCTCGAGGTAGAGCTCAAAGGAGTCGGACGCCGGACTCGACGTTTCGGTGGTCGTCATGGCATCCACAATAAGCAGAAGTGCACTCATTTTAATAGGGTTACCTATCTCCATCCTGTCGGGCGACTCCGCCGAGCCCGCCCCGGAAGCGGCTCGGAGGGGTACACAGGAGGTATGAGAACCAAGCGGTTTCTACTGGTCGCGGGCGCGTGCGCGGCCCTGGCGGTGGCCGGCTGCAGTAGTGATGACTCCGCAGGCCGCTCAAACACGACGGCTGCTGGAACGACCGTGACGACCGTCGTGACGGAGACCGATGCGGGGACCGCGAGCCCCACGACGACCACCACCGCCGCACCGACGACGATCACCGGCACCGTGCCGGTGACCCGGAACCCGTCCGACGGCGCGCAGCTGACGATCACCGACATCCGGGTGGGGAGCCACGACGGCTTCGATCGGGTGGTCTTCGAGTTCGCCGGCTCCGGGACGCCGGGCTGGCACGCCGACTACACCGACGATCCGGCGCAGCCGGGCAGCGGATTCCCGATAGACGTGCCGGGCCATAGTGTGCTGGCGGTGTTCATCAGCGGGCTGCAGATGCCCACCGAATCGCCGCACCCGTCGTACACCGGCCCCAACCCGGTCCCCGGCACCGGTGTGATCACCGAGGTGAGCGACGCCGGCTGGTTCGAGGGCCAGTCGGACACCTTCATCGGCCTGACCGCCGACCGCCCCGCCGTCGACATTAGTGTCCTGTCCGGTCCGACGCGTCTGGTCATCGACGTCGCGCACTGACCGGGTCTCGCGCTCCCACTCTGATCGGTCGGCGAGCGACCCGCTCCAGTAGTGGCCACCGTCACTGTTTCCGATCGCGTGGAATCCTGAAGCGCAACCGGTGGGCGGCGGACATGAACCCGCAGGTCGGATACGTCTCGATCCGTGAGCGCTCCATGCCGGATATGCGATGACCTGGCGATTTGATTACCGGCCGACACGTGCGTAACTTAGTTCGAGTCAGAGCGGCTCGCCGCGAAGACGCCAGCCGATTCCGGTACTGCCTCGAAGTTCAGGACAGCGCAGGAGTTTGCCTCAGAGTTTTGACTCTGATAGGCTGGAGCAGTTGCCCCGAGGCGGGTGACGGACCTCAATTCACTGAAGTTCGCCGGCTATGGTTTTGCCTGGTTGGTGGTGTTGGTGGGTGTGTGTTCTTTGAGAACTCGATAGTGTGTGATGGATTTTCTTGTGCCACATTTTTTG
>NZ_JAAYXO010000277.1 GCF_012515855.1 Gordonia sp. (in: high G+C Gram-positive bacteria) | reverse complement strand
TGCAGGGCACCCTCACTGATGCAGCCGACTCGGAGGCGGCACAGGAGACGGTGCGTGAGCTTCGCGATACCTTCGCAAGTGACGGCACGGGAGCGCTGGTCGGCGGTGTCACAGCGACGGCGATTGACACGAACGACGCATCGATCCACGACCGAAACCTGATTATTCCGATCGTGCTCGCCGTGATCCTGTTCATCCTGATGCTCCTGCTCCGTTCGATCTTCGCACCGGTGTTGCTCATCCTCACGACGGTGCTCTCGTTTGGCACCGCACTCGGCGTATCGGCGCTCGTGTTCAACGGCATCTTCCAGTTCCCAGGCGCGGATCCCGCGGTGCCGCTATACGGTTTCGTGTTCCTTGTCGCACTCGGCATCGACTACAACATCTTCCTCGCCACCCGCGTTCGTGAGGAGTCGAAGCTGCACGGCACCCGTGAAGGCATTATTCGCGGACTCTCAGTGACCGGAGGGGTGATCACCTCTGCTGGCTTGGTGCTTGCCGCCACGTTCGCAGCGCTGTCGGTCATCCCCATCCTGTTCCTGCTGCAGATTGCGTTTATCGTCGCGTTCGGCGTGCTGCTCGATACCTTCCTCGTACGCGCGTTCCTCGTGCCCGCACTGTTCTTCGATATTGGCCCGAAGGTGTGGTGGCCGTCGAAGCTTGCGAAAGAGCGTGACGGCGGCCGAAAGGCGCACCGTCTCCCACCAACCGTCGAAGACGGACGGTAGGCTGCGGCCATGAGCGCGCAGCGGGTCGTCATCACCGGAGCTTCTGGCTTGATTGGCCGGGCGCTGACCGATTCGCTGCGCGCCGATGGCGTCATCGTTACGCACCTGGTTCGCCGCACTCCGAACGCACCCGGTGAGGTGCCGTGGTGGCCCGGCCAACAACCGCTTGATCCCGAGGTGCTCGCCGATGCCGACGCGGTCGTCAACCTCAACGGCGCCAGCATCGGCAAGCTCCCGTGGGGTCGCCGCTACCGTGACCTGCTGCGCCGCTCCCGTCTTGACCCGACGCGCACGCTCGCGGCAGCGATCCGTGAACTAGGCGATCGTGCACCGCACTTCGTCTCGGCGTCTGGCATCGGGTTCTACGGAGACCGGCCAGGCGTCACCCTCACCGAGGTGAATGGCTCAGGCGAGACGTTTCTTGCGCAGCTGTGCGTCGCATGGGAGCGCGAAGCTGTGGCAGCGGGAGGCGCTGCCCGGGTCGCACTGCTGCGCACTGCCCCGGTGCTCCACCGTGATGGTGTGCTCAAGCCACTGATGTTGCTCACGAAACTCGGTCTGAGCGGACCGCTCGGGCGCGGTACCCAGCGGTGGCCATGGATCTCGCTCGACGACGAGGTGCGCGCCATCCGCCACATCATTGACCACGATCTTGAGGGTCCTGTGAACCTGACGGCCCCCGAAATCGTTACCGCAACGGACACGGGCCGGGAGCTTGCCCGGCAACTCCGACGCCCCTTCCTCGTGCCCGCGCCCGCACGGGCGCTCCGCGCTGCACTCGGCGCTGATGCCGCAGACTCTTTATTGCTGAGCGATGCGGCAGCAATCCCCGCGGTGCTCACGCACAGCGGTTTCACGTTCGGCGAGCCAACCCTCGCTGAGGCCATCAGCTCAGCCCTCAAGTAGCCTCAACACTCGAGGTGCATCAGCACTCGAGGTGCTCAGGTGGCGCCGGTCGGCTCACTCGTCGTCGACGGGGAGCGCTCGTACGGCGTGCCGGTCAGCCACGAGTGCATCGCGCACCCGCCGGCGCAACACTTTGCCGATCAACGACTTCGGAAGTTCCTCCCACACGAGGTACGTCGAGGGGCGCTTATATTCAGCAAGGTGCTCCCGAGCGAACTCTCTCGTTGCCGCCTCATCGAAGGTCGCTCCCGGCTCGAGGATCACGGCTGCGGTCACTACCTCAGCACCACCGCCTCGCGGCACCCCCACCACCGCGCATTCGGCGACTCCGGGCACGCGGGTAATCACCGCTTCCACCTCGCTCGGCGCGACGTTGAATCCGCCGGTGATGATGAGCTCTTTCTTTCGGTCGACCACCGTGACAAATCCCTCGTCGTCTTGCACCACGAGGTCACCGGTGCGCAGCCAGCCGCCTTCGAGCAGGGTCGCCGCGGTTTCTTCGGGGCGGTTCCAATAGCCCTGGAACACCTGGGGCCCGCTGATGAGCAGCTCGCCCGTCTCGCCGAGCGCCACCTCGCGCGTGGGTTCGTTCGGATC
>NZ_JAAYXO010000050.1 GCF_012515855.1 Gordonia sp. (in: high G+C Gram-positive bacteria) | reverse complement strand
TCGCCGATCAACTCGCCGACGCCGTCACCGCGGGCGTCACCGCCCGCGGTGAGTCGGTGGACGTCGACGTCCTCGAACTCGCTCCCCTCGCGGCGTCGCTCGCCACGACGGTCACCACCGGCATCGCACCAGCCGACGTGGTCGCCGCGCGCGATCTGGTGGCTGCCGCCGACGGCGTCGTCGCGGTCACGCCGGTGTTCACCGCGTCGTACAGCGGACTGTTCAAGATGTTCTTCGACGTCCTGGACCCGGACTCGCTGACCGGCGTGCCGATGGTGGTGGCCGCGACCGCGGGCACCCCGCGCCACAGCCTGGTGCTCGACCATGCCGTCCGCCCGCTGATGAACTACCTGCGCGCCGACGTGGTCCCCACCGCCGTCTTCGCAGCCACCGAGGACTTCGCGACCGTCGAACTCGGCGCTCGCATCCGCCGCGCTGCGGGCGAACTGGCTCAACGACTCGTCAGCACCGACGGCGTGGCCGGCTTCGGCGGCCCGACCGACTTGGATTCCCCACGCCGGTCGGGCGGCTCCACGGACCTCGGCACGGTGACGCCGTTCGCCGAACTGTTGAAGGGCCACACCGGAGGCTGACTGGCTTGCACGTCCCGCACCCGCGCCGCGTGGCGACCCTCGTGCCGGCCTAGGTCGAGAACGTCTTCCCCACGCGGAGGTCGGTTTCGCGCATGTGATTCGACGCCTTCGACACCCCCACGCCGAGGGCGTCGAGACGTCCCCGGGCGTCGAGGAAGATGCGGTCCCAGTTGGCCTGTGCCTGCTGGTACGAGCCGGCGCCGCCGGAGTCCCAGTGCGTCGCCAGCGCGGTCACCTGCCGCTTGAGCTGTCCCGACAGCTCCTCCAGCCGCTGGAACTGGCCGCGCAAGTCGCCCGACAAGGTGCCGAGGTTCGCGAAGTCGTATCGGATGAGTCCACCGCTCATGTTGTCCCCCTGTGAGTTTCGTGAATCGTGATCGAAGCGGATCGTCGCTGTGGGCCTCGGCCTACAGCGTCAGGCCGCCCTGCAGATTGGTGAGTTGACCTGCGACCGTCGTGTCATCGTCGTCGTAGCCGCGAAATCCCGTGGTCAACTTCGTCTCGATCTCGTCGAGCGCCGTCTGCAGCTTCAATGCGATCGAGTGCCAGTCCGTATGCGTGGCTTCGAACGCATTCGACGCGCGTCCGTCCCAGCCGGTTCGGCCGCTGACCGCGGACTTCTGGATCTGGCCGATGATCCGCTGCATCTCATCGACCACGCCCTTGATCGACGACGCGGACGCCTGGCCGGAGGCCACGTCGAGCTTGAGTCCCTGCATTTCGCAATCCTTTCTTGGTGTTCTCTTCCAACACCGGATCAGGCTGATCCGGCGAGATCCTGGGTCTCGAGGCCGAGCGCCAAGGCGACATCGAAATCGAGTGATTCGGTCGTGCGCGTCGTGAGCCATCCGGGCTCGACCGGTTGATCGGATGCGGTCGTGACGACCGGTATCGGGAGCGCTTCCCGCGGTGCCTCCGAGGCCGCGCGCGTCATGGTCGGCGCCATCGGTGCCATCGGCATCGCCGTGCCCGTTCCCGCGGGCGTCACCTGCGCCGCACTCGCGACGGCGTTCGGAGGTCCGACTACCGATGCATTCGTGGTCGTCGGCCGCTCAGCGAGCGGCGTCGGTTCCGGCGCGGGCACGCCGACGGACGTCGCCACGGATCCCACCGTGGGTTTGGTTCCCGCGTGGCTCGCCGACGTCGACGTCGGCGCACCTGACGTCGCCGCGGTGGGCGACCCGCGGTCGCATGTCGGGGCGCAGACGCCTGCGCCCACCGGCGCTCCGGAGACGGCACCGGGCTGATCGGCGTCATCGATGCCTTCGGTACCCGGCTCAACGCCGGCGCCCGCCAGCAACGACGTCACCAGCTGCGCTCCGGCCTGCACCAGTGGCAACGCCGACTCCAAGAGCTTGGCCGCGGCACCGAAGCCGTCGCCGCCCGGCGACCCGGTGATCGGTACGGGTGTCCCGTTGGCCGTCATGCTCGCGGTCGGCGCCACCAATTGCGCGCGCGTCGCGCCGACCACCGCCAGCCCCTCGGCGAGACCTTCGGCCGCGATCGCGAGGGCGGCGACCTGCCCCGGCGGGGTGACCGCGGCAGGCAGGGCGGCGGCGAGCAGGCCCGCCGTCTTCACCACCACGCCCTGCAGTTGCAGTGCTCCCGCGGCGACGATGCCGCCGGCCACCTGCAGGTCCAGCGACATCCCGGTCCCCTGGGCGGCCAGCAGCCCCGACTCCCCCGCCGTTCGGGTGGCCGCCGTGATCGCCGAGGTGGCCGCTTGGCCCAGCCAACCACCGTCGAGCGACCTACCCGCACCGAGGAGGGCGTCGATGCCGCCGGAGAGCACCTGGGCGATCTGCTGATGCGTCGAGGCCGGCCCCGCTGCGGCGTCCCCACCCAGCGCCCCGGCACCGAAGGTCGCCAGCAACTCGATGATCGGCTGCACCAGCATCAGTGGGTCGAGGCCCGGCATCACGGGCAACGAAGGCAGCGCCGGGATCGGCATCACCTCGGCCGGTTCGGGCAGGGGATCGACCCCCAGGCGGTCGAGGACGCCGGAAGCCCGCGAGTCGTCCTGGCTGGTCATCAGGCCCCGATTCCACCTGCGCCGGTGCCGTCGGCCGTGGCGAACGACGCCAGCCCGGCCGCTGCCGCGGCGGCGGTTCCGGCGTGTGCCGCCGCCAACTGCCCGACCGCCCGCAGGTGATTGGCCTGCGCGACCGCGTAGGCGACGGCGAACTCCTGACCGATGATGCCGAACACCGCGGTCACCGCCGTCCCGACCGCAGCCGCGTCGATCGCTCCGGCGGTCGCCGCCGCCGTACCCAGCGCCGCCGAGGTCGCTCCGAATGCCTGCACCGCCTGCGGGTGCACCACCACTTGATTCACATCTCCCCCTGGAGTTGCCGTTGATGCGTCATGGGACCGGCCGCACGAGGTCGACCGGTTCGGTCCCCGCGACGTCGGTCAGTGCTTCGAATTCGCCGCAGAACTCCTGCATGATCTGGGCGCGCCGGGCGAAGACGTCCGTCGCCGCGCGGACCGCCGCGCCCACGATCTCCTCCGCCAGCCGCGGCCCCTTGCCTCCGCCGGCACCCGGCAGCAGTTCCAGTTCGAGCAGCGTGCCGTTCCCGTCGACCTCCACGCGCACGCGACCACCGTCGCCGAGTCCTGTGGCGCGCAAGCGTGCCAGCTGACCGTGCACGTCTTCGAGCGCTCCGAGCTGACGCTGAGCGCGTTCCTGCACCGCGTCCATCTGCGGATTCATCGGCCACCCCGTCCCGCACACGCGTCGGCCGCGGCTTCGGCCGACACCAAGTCGGCGCGCGACGGCAGGCCCAGCAGCGCGATGGTCTCGTCATCGACGCCGCGGTCGCGCAGCTCACCGCGGGTCCGCACGCCCGCGGCGGTGCCCGCCAGTCGGCAGAGCGCCAGGATCTCGCGACTGAGCGCCGCAGGATTCCGGCGTGCAGCGTGCGCGCCGATGGTCATCTTGATCGGCAGCCCGGCCGCCGTGCAGGTGACCGAGACGGCTCCCGATCGCGAGGAAGCCGTTGTCAATCCGTCGGCTCCGGTGACCGGTTCGGGTGGTTGCTTCTGTGCTGACATGTGACTTAGACGCACGGGCGGCGCCTTCGGTTCCATCACGATGCCGCTCGGCGTGTCGCACCCGGCACCCGCCGGTCCCGACAGACGTCCGTCAGGAGTTAGACGCGCCGGCCCCGCCTTCGGTTCCATCACCGCGTTCACGGGCGTGTCGCGCCATCGGGTCCCTAAGGTTTCCGCTCGTGGCGCCGCGACCACCTGCTGCGGCCCGGATCCGAGGAGGAACCATGACATCCGACAGCCAAATGATCGACACCCCGCCGTGGCTCGACCAGCCGACGCCACAGCCGGATCCGGTTCCGCAGCCCGACGCGACCCCGCAGACCGGCGCGACCGCGACGCGCAGTGCCGACATCGACCTGACCGCGATCATCGGCCTCGGAGCCGAACCGCAGGCACCGGTCGCACCGGCGATGCTCCCGGCGACGCCGCCTCGTCCAGTGCCACCTCCCGCGCCGCTCCCGTCGGAGCCGTCCTCCCCTGCCCAGTTCACACCCGCAGCACCGCCGCAATCTGTCACCGGTCCGGCTCTCGATCAGGTGGCGCTGCTGCGCAAGGCCCGTCGCGCACCCGCCCGCGGCTGGCGACGGGTGGTGCATTCGGCATCGGTCGGCATGATCAATCCGGGAGAGTCCCCCGCCGAGGTCGAGTACCAGCAGCTCCTCGAGCGCGTCCGCCGCCCGGTCCGCGGCGACTACCGCGTAGCCGTCCTGTCGCTCAAGGGCGGCGTCGGCAAGACCACCACGACCGTCGGCCTCGGCGCCACCTTCGCATCGCTGCGAGGCGACCGGGTGATCGCGGTCGACGCCAATCCCGACCTCGGCACCCTGGCGCAGCGGGTGCCGCTGCAGACGCGGTCCACCGTCCGCGACCTACTGGCCGACGACTCCGTGCACCGCTACTCCGATGTCCGCGCACATACCTCGCAGGCCCCGAGCAGGTTGGAGGTCCTCGCCTCCGAGCGCGACCCCGCCGCGGCCGAGGCCTTCAACGAGAGCGAGTACCGGGGAGTGCTGAAGATCCTGGAGCGGCACTACAACATCGTGCTCACCGACTGCGGGACCGGGATGTCCCACTCATCGATGCGCGGCGTGCTCGACACCGCCGACGCCCTGATCCTGGTCTCGTCGCCCGCCCTCGACGGCGCGCGCAGCGCCGGGGCCACGCTCGACTGGCTCGCCGGCCACGGATACGGACACCTCATCGGGAGTAGCGTCGTGGTCCTGAGCTCAGCGCGTCCGGGCTCGTCGACCATCGACGTCGACCAGTTGTCGCAGCACTTCCTGACACGCTGTCGGGCAGTCCACGCCATCGGCTTCGACGACCATCTCGCCGAGGGCGCGGAGATCGATGTGGAACTGCTGGCCAAGAGCACCCGGCGCGCTTTCGTCGAACTCGCCGCGACCATCGCCGACGCCTTCGGCGGACCGTCGCTGCGCCCGACCCCGGATCGGGCGTGACGCGGCCGGGCGTGACCCGGCCGCTCACACCGACGTCATGTAGCCCTTCTCCTCGACTCGCCGAGCGATCCGCCATCCGGCCGTCGTCCGCACCAACTCGTCGCGGTATCGCAGGCCGACGAACATCACGTGTTCGGCACCGGCGTCGTCGCGCGAGACCATGGGGTTGAACAGGATCGTTCGGGCCCGCGCGGTGTCACCCGCCAGGTCGAGAGCGGTGGTCGCAGTCAGATGCTGCGTAAGTACGAACAGCGGCAGCACCGACGCCAACCAGGCCTTGATCTCCGGGTAGGCGCCCTTGATTCCGCCCGCCGCCGTGTAGTCGATGTGCGCGTCCGAGGTGAACACCTCGTCGAGGACGTCCCAGTCGTGGTCGTCGATCGCGAAGCTGTAGCGAGCCAGGAGATCCTGAATCTCGAGACGGTCGGACATCTCCTGCAGCGGCATCATCGGCGGTTCCCTGTTCTGGGGTCCCCGTTCCGGGGTTCCCCGTTGCGGTCAGCGGCGGATCCCGTTCAGTATCAGGTCTGTCATTCCAGCGCACCAGGCTTCGTCGAGAGCGGCCTCGGGCCGAATCATCGCGGCCATCAGGGCCCCGCCGAACACCGCTTCGACGAGTGCACCCACATCGATGACGAGTGCGACGCCTTCGCGAGCCGCGGCGTCTGCGAGCCGTTCGGTGAGGTCCTCCCACACCCGGCCGCGAAGCCCCTCGGTGAGTTCCTTCCGGAGCGTGTTGTCCGCGGAGAGCTCGCTGAACAAACCGGTCATCGCGCGAACCACCGACGGCACCGACATCATCATCGCGCAGCTTCCGACGATCAACTCGATTTCCTCCCGCAAACCGGTGTCGTCACGGCGCGGCGGAATCGCGATGTCCTCGGGAAACACGGCCTGGTGCACCAGGTGGGTCTTGCTCGGCCATCGGCGCCGGATCGCGGGCACCGACGTCCCGGCGCGCGCGGCGACCGCCTTCAGGGTGAAATCGCTGAAGCTGACCTCGGCCAGTTCTTCCAGCGTCGCCTGCAGGACAGCGGCGTCGATCCGGTCGTCGCGCGGACGCCCCTGACTCGTGTTCTCCACTCGCCGCTCCCCTTCTTCTCCCCGAGAATGCCTGATCCGACCGACTCTCGCCGGGTGTCCCGAACCATTTGTTCGCGACCACTTGACGCGGGTCACCGTTCGATATTACATTTCGTTTCACGATAGAACGTAACTCGGAGAGCTGATGTCACCCACCAACTTCGAAGCGCAGGCCACCACGGCGGACCTGCTCCTGGCGCGCCGCGACGATGACGCGACCGCGCTGCTCTTCGAAGACCGCACGTGGAGCTGGCGCGAGTATGTGGCCGAATGCGCGGTGCGGGCCCAGGCGCTGACCGCCCTGCGTCACCGCGACGCCTCCGAGACCCCGTGGCATGTCGGCGTTCTCATGGAGAACAGCCCGGAGTACCTCTTCCTCATCGGCGGAGCCGCCCTCGCGGGCGCGACCATCGTCGGTATCAATCCGACGCGTCGCGGCGCCGAACTGCGTTCGGACATCGCACGGACCGACACCCGGGTGGTCCTCGTCGACGACACCCATGTCGCTCTCACGGCCGACTTCGCCGACGACCTCCCGGTGGTCGGGGTCACGAGCTCCGACTATCGCGCCCTCCTCGAGTCCGCCGCGGATGCGTCCGCCGACGACTGGGACCGGCGCCTCGACAACCATCTCCTGCTGCTGTTGTTCACCTCGGGCTCCACCGGGGCACCGAAGGCCGTCAAGTGCAGTTCGGCACGGCTGGCCACCCTCGGCGCCCGCAACCTGCACGCGATGACCTCCGACGACGTCGTCTACAACGCCATGCCGCTGTTCCACGGCAATGCACTGATGAGCGCCTGGGCGCCGATCGCATCGGTCGGCGGCGCCTTCGCCCTGCGAAACAAGTTCTCGGCCTCGGGATTCCTGCCCGACATCCAGAAGTTCCACGCGACCTTCTTCAATTACGTCGGCCGCTCGCTGGCGTACATCCTGGCGCAGCCGGAACAGCCCGCCGAAGCCGACAACAACCTCCGTCTGGCCTGGGGCACCGAAGCCTCGGTCCGCGATCGCGAGGAGTTCACCCGCCGCTTCGGAACTCCGGTGATCGAGTCGTACGGCTCGTCCGAGGGCGTCTGCGTGATCGTCTGTCGGCCGAATACGCCGCGCGGCGCGCTGGGCAAACCCGACCCCCGGTTCGACATGATTATCGTCGACCCGCAGGGCCGCGAAGTACCGACCGCGCAGATCGGCGACGACGGCTCGCTGCGCAATGGCGCCGAGGCGATCGGCGAGATCATCGCCCGCGGTGGCGCCGCTCGGTTCGAGGGTTACTACAACAACCCCGAGGCCGACGCCGACAAGATCCGGAACGGCGACTACTGGTCCGGCGACCTCGCGTACCGCGACGCCGACGGCGTCTTCTGGTTCGCCGGCCGCACCAACGACTGGATCCGGGTCGATTCGGAGAACTTCTCGACCGCGCCGCTGGAGCGGATCGTCGGACGCTACCCCGGCGTCGCCGGTGTTGCGGCGTACGCGGTGCCCGACCCGCAGACCGGCGACCGCGTGATGGTCTCGCTGGAGTACGACGGTCGCTTCGACGCCGACGACTTCCGGCAGTTCCTCCGCGCGCAGCCCGACATGGGCACCAAGTGGACACCGAACTTCGTCCGCCTGGTCGAGAACTTCCCGCTGACCGCCACCCGCAAGGTCGACAAGGCTCCGCTGCGCCGCACCGGATGGCGCACCCCCGATCCGGTGTACGCGCTGTCCGACGACGCCTACCGACTGCTCGACGACGCCGCGACCGCGCAGCTCACCGTCGACTTCCGCGCACACGACCGCGCCCACCTGTTGCCGACCTGACGGCGACCACGGATTTGCAGCCCTCCCACTGCAGCCCCACAACTGAATAGCCCCCCGGAGCTTCCGCTCCGCCGCCCCGAGGTCGCGCGCCGCGCCCGACCTCCCCGAACGCGCCCCGGCTCCGACAGCCCCACCTCCCACACGTCGGTGCCGGGGCGTTCTCATGCCCTCAGTCCGCGAGCGGGGCTTCGCAGTCCAGAGTCGAGGAGTCGCGCACATCGCGGGTGAGTTCGCTCCGCGCCGCCCATTGGTCGGCGGGCGGATACGCGACGGCGACCAGCGACAGGCCGCGCGCCTGAGCCACAGGCACCGATGCCGACCGGGTGCGCTCGCCGAGCAGGTCCCGACACCACTGCCTGGTACGTCGGCCGTCCCCCACCGAGGCAACCGCCCCGACCAGCGAACGGACCATCGACCAGCAGAAGGCGTCGGCCACGACGGTGCCGATCAGCACCTCGCCCTCGCGGCGCCAGCTGAACTGCTGCAGTTCACGGATGGTGGTCGCGCCCTCGCGGCGACGACAGAAGGCGGCGAAGTCGTGGAGTCCGACGAGGTCCGCGGAGGCCTGGTTCATCGCCTCGACGTCGAGGGTGCGGACCCAGTCGGCGGTGCTGCGGGCGAGCGTCGGCTCAGCTCCCCACACCGCGTCGGTGAGTCGGTACTCATAAGTTCTGGCGAGCGCGGAGAACCGCGCGTCGAAGTCGTCGGACACGATGTCGATCCGCTTCACCCGCACATCGTCGGGAAGCATCTTCGCCAGGCGCCGGACCAGCCGGGACGGATCGCCATCGATCGACCGCGCCTGCAGCGACGCCACGGGGACGTCGCAGTGCGCCACCTGTCCGGAAGCGTGGACGCCGGCGTCGGTACGCCCGGCAACGGTGAGTCGCACCGGCGCCCGCAGTACGGTGCCGAGCGTCTGCTCGATGGTCTCGCAGACGGTCCGGCGTCCAGGCTGGGTGGCCCATCCCGAGAAGTCGGTGCCGTCGTATCCGATGAGCAGACGCAAACGGCACAGCCCGCTCTCATCAGGGATGAAAGCGGACTGTGCCGTCATGAATGCGACCTTCACGCGTCGGGCCGAAACGACCCGAGACGGGAGAGGTGACTAGGCCTTGGCCTCGTCGGCAGCAGCGTCGTCAGCGACGACCTCCGCAGCCTCGGTGGTCTCCTCGGCAGCCTCGTCGGCCGGAGCGGCCTCTTCAGCAGCCTTGGCCTTCGACGCAGCCGCGCGGGTTGCGCGGTTGGCCTCGGACGAAGCGGTCTTGTCCTGCACCAGCTCGATCACTGCCATGGGGGCGTTGTCGCCCTTGCGCGGCATGGTCTTGATGATGCGGGTGTAGCCGCCGTTGCGCTCAGCGAAGTGAGGGCCGATCTCAGCGAACAGGACGTGAACGATGTCCTTGTCGCGGATGTCCTTCATGACCTCGCGACGGTTGGCCAGCGAGCCGGCCTTCGCGTGCGTGATCAGCTTCTCGGCGTACGGACGGAGCCGCTTCGCCTTGGCTTCGGTGGTGGTGATTCGGCCGTGCTCGAACAGCGCGGTGGCGAGGTTCGCCAACATCGCCTTCTGGTGGCTGGCCGACCCGCCGAGGCGGGCACCCTTAGTGGGCTTTGGCATGTCTTTCTCCTAGGAGGGACTCACGATCTCGCGACCGGAAGTCCGTTGGTTCGATAACCAGGTGGTTCTTAGCGAGCCCTACAGCTGCTCGGTCTCGGCGTAATCCTCGCCACCGTCTGCGTCGAATGCCGACTCATCGGCCCACGTGCCGGTCGCCGGGTCGTAACCGGCAACCTGCGACGGGTCGAAGCTTGCCGGGCTGTCCTTGAGGGCCAGACCCAGGCTGTGCAGCTTGACCTTGACCTCGTCGATCGACTTCTGACCGAAGTTGCGGATGTCGAGCAGATCCGACTCGGTGCGTGCAACCAGCTCGCCGACGGTGTGAACACCCTCGCGCTTGAGGCAGTTGTACGAACGGACGGTCAGCTCCAGATCCTCGATCGGAAGGCTGAACGCAGCGATGTGGTCGGCCTCCTGCGGCGACGGACCGATCTCGATGCCCTCGGCCTCGACGTTGAGCTCCCGAGCCAGGCCGAAGAGTTCGACCAGGGTCTTGCCGGCCGACGCCAGGGCGTCACGCGCGGTCATGGAGTTCTTGGTCTCCACGTCGAGCACCAGACGATCGAAGTCGGTGCGCTGCTCGACGCGGGTGGCCTCGACCTTGTAGGTCACCTTGAGGACCGGCGAGTAGATCGAGTCGACCGGAATGCGGCCGATCTCGGCGCCGGTGGCCTTGTTCTGCACGGCCGGCACGTAGCCGCGGCCCCGCTCGACGACGAGCTCGATCTCGAGCTTGCCCTTGTCGTTCAGGGTCGCGATGTGCAGGTCCGGGTTGTGAACCGTGACGCCTGCCGGCGGCACGATGTCAGCACCGGTGACGGCGCCCGGACCCTGCTTGCGGACGTACATGGTGACCGGCTCGTCCTCTTCCGAGCTGACCACGAGGCCCTTGAGGTTCAGGATGATGTCGGTGACGTCTTCCTTGACTCCGGGGACCGTGGTGAACTCGTGCAGGACACCGTCGATGCGGATGCTGGTGACTGCTGCGCCCGGGATGGACGACAGCAGCGTGCGCCGCAGCGAGTTGCCCAGGGTGTAGCCGAAGCCCGGCTCGAGCGGCTCGATGGTGAACTTCGAGCGGTTCTCGGCGATGACCTCTTCGGACAGAGTGGGTCGCTGTGAGATGAGCATGAGGTGAGAATTCTCCTTTGACCGTCCGCTATTTGACGGTCTCGAGGTGGACCGAACAGCTGATGCTGCTCAGTGGGGCTTCGCTTACTTCGAGTAGTACTCGACGATGAGCTGCTCGGTGAGCGGGACGACGATCTGCGCGCGCTCGGGCAGCGAGTGCACGAGGATGCGAAGAGTCGACGGAACCACCTGGAGCCAAGCCGGTGCCGGGCGATCGCCAACGATCTCCTGGGCGATCTGGAACGGAGTGGTCTGCAGAGACTTCTGACGAACGTCGATGATGTCGTACTGGCTGACGCGGTAGCTGGGCACGTCCACGCGAACACCGTTCACGGTGAAGTGGCCGTGGCTGACCATCTGGCGAGCCTGACGACGGGTCCGTGCCAGGCCGGCACGGTAGACGACGTTGTCCAGACGCGACTCGAGGATCTGCAGCAGCACGTCACCGGTCTTGCCGGAGCGACGGTTTGCTTCCTCGTAGTAGCGACGGAACTGCTTCTCCATGACGCCGTAGGTGAAGCGGGCCTTCTGCTTCTCCTGCAGCTGGAGCAGGTATTCGCTCTCCTTGATCCGCGCGCGGCCGTGCTGGCCGGGCGGGTAGGGGCGCTTCTCGAAAGCCTGATCTCCACCGATCAGGTCGACGCGAAGACGACGCGACTTCTTGGTTGCGGGGCCGGTATAACGAGCCATAGTTTCTTCTTCCCTTTCCCGCTAGACCCGGCGCCGCTTGGGCGGACGGCAGCCGTTGTGCGGCTGCGGGGTCACGTCGGAGATGGTGCCGACCTCGAGGCCGGCTGC
>NZ_JAAYXO010000276.1 GCF_012515855.1 Gordonia sp. (in: high G+C Gram-positive bacteria) | reverse complement strand
TTCGCGCCCAAGGACAAGATCGGCGACTGGCTGGAGTTCTACACCAAGGTGATGGAGGTGCCGTACTGGTCCAAGACCGAGTGCACCTCGGCGTCGTACGACGAGGAAGCCGGCCGCTGGACCGTGCACGTGGTGCGGGACGGCGAGGAGCTGACCCTGCATCCGACGCAGCTGGTGCTGGCCACCGGGATGTCCGGTAAGGCCAATGTGCCGGAGTTCCCCGGACAGGACGTGTTCCGCGGCGAACAGCATCACTCCAGCGCCCATCCCGGCCCGGACGGTTACGTCGGCAAGAAGGTCGTCGTGATCGGTGCCAACAACTCCGCCCACGACATCTGCAAGGCCCTGGTGGAGAGCGGGGTGGACACGACCATGGTGCAGCGATCGTCGACCCACATCGTGAAGTCGGACTCGCTCATGGAGATAGGTCTCGGCGCGCTCTACAGCGAACAGGCAGTTCGCGACGGCATGACCACCAAGAAGGCCGACTTCACCTTCGCCTCGCTGCCCTACCGGATCATGCATCAGTTTCAGATCCCGATCTACGACCAGATCCGCGAGCGTGACAAGGACTTCTACGACCGACTGGAAGCCGCCGGCTTCGACCTGGACTTCGGCGACGACGACTCCGGCCTGTTCATGAAGTACCTGCGCCGCGGATCGGGGTACTACATCGACGTCGGCGCCTGCGAGCTGGTGGCCGACGGCACCATCAAGCTGGCCAAGGGCGGCGTGGACCACCTGACCGAGGACTCGGTGGTGCTGACCGACGGCACCGAACTGCCGGCCGACGTCGTGGTCTACGCGACCGGCTACGGGTCGATGAACGGCTGGGCAGCCGATCTGATGGGTCAGGAGGTGGCCGATCGCGTGGGCAAGGTGTGGGGTCTCGGGTCGGACACCACCAAGGATCCCGGGCCGTGGGAGGGCGAGCAGCGCAACATGTGGAAGCCCACGCAGCAGCCGGGACTGTGGTTCCACGGGGGCAACCTGCACCAGTCGCGCCACTATTCGCTGTACCTGGCGCTGCAGTTGAAGGCCCGCTACGAAGGGATCGACACCCCGGTGTACGGGCTGCAGGAGGTGCACCATCTGAGTTGACGCGCGGTCTCGGCCGTCACCGTCGCCGTCGTTGCGCGGCCGGGTACCGCGGTCGAGCCGACAGAGCCGAGGACGGAGGATCCGATGAGGCAGCCGGGCGACGGGATCGGCGGTTACGTCATCGAGGAGGTCCTCGGCTCCGGGGAGAAGGGGACGGCCTACCTGGCCAGGCATCGCCGCCTCGACCGGCGGGTGGTGATCAAGGAGAGCGCCGGGCAGAACACTACGGAGACCCAGCGGCGAGGCGGCGGCGACCGCGGGACGGCGTTCGCCGCCGACCTGCGGCACCCGAACGTCGTCGAGATCATCGACGCAGGCGAATGCGATGACGGCCGGACTTGGTTCGCGATGCAGTACGTCGACGGCACCGACCTGGCGGGACTGCTGGCCGAGCGCGGCGGTCTGCTCGCGCCGGCCGAGGCGATCGGTATCGCGCGGAGTGTCGCTGCGGGACTGGACTACGCGCATTCGCGCGGCCTGGTCCACGGTGAGCTGACACCGGGCGACGTGTTGCTGGAGCGGACCACCGGCCGGGTGGTCGTCGCCGACTTCGGAATCTCTGGGCGTGACGCCTCCGCGGAGGAGGACCATCGGGCAGTCGCGCGGCTGCTCTCTCGGATGCTCACCGGTCGAAAGTCCGACGGTACCGTGTGGCCGCTTCCGGCGTCGTCGCTCAACCCGTCGTTGCCGTCTGCGGTCGACGGGGTCCTCGCCGTGGCGATGACAGGCGA
>NZ_JAAYXO010000049.1 GCF_012515855.1 Gordonia sp. (in: high G+C Gram-positive bacteria) | reverse complement strand
TGACACCGCGGTGTGACAGCACCGACGCGTGAGCGCCGGGGCTTTGCGCGCCCATTGCGCGATTTCATCTGCGATAGCGCAGCCGTGCAAAGGAATGCATCCCCTTGGTCCGAGGCAGACTCAGATTCGCTGTGGGATGGAGCCGTCGGACCACATTTCCCTTGTCTCGAATGCAAGTTAAGTGATACACTTTCCTAGCGTTAGGAGGAGCCTCATGACACGCCGAAGCACCGCACGAGACTGGGTGATGGCCCAACCAGCTGGCGCGTACTTCACTACATCGGAGGTGCCCGGGACATCAGCAGCGGTTGACTCCCTTCTGTCGCGCCTCGCTCGACCTGACGGTCCGATCAAGCGCGTCCGCCAGGGCGTGTACTGGCGCAAGCCGGCTCCAACCAGATTCGGCTCCTCGCGACCCGATCCCGCCCGAGTGGCGATCGTGGCGGCCGGCCCCGGGTCTGGCCCGGCCGGAGCCTCCGCGGCGAACAGCCTCGGCCTGTCAACGCAAGTACCCCGACATCCCCACATCGCCGTCGTCGGCCGCGCCCCCAAGGGTCTCGATGGGGTGAAGCTGACGGCGCGTTCCAACTCACTTCGTGTCTTGCTCACGCCGACCGAAGTCGCCGTTCTGGAAGGCGTGCGCGATTTCGATCAGTACTCCGAAGTCGCGTGGCCGCAAGCGCGCGCCCGGCTGCTGCGACTGGCCTCGAAGGGCCAGATCGACCTGGCAAAGATCGCCGACGTCGCCGCTCACGAGCGACGAGCCGGGCTCACCGACCGCATCGCAGATCTGGCCAGCGCGTGACCGAGCTTCTGCGTCATTCGACCGCCGAGTTCGAGGCGCTCCGCGACGGCGCCGCGGAGCGCCTCGAGGTCGCGCCCGGCGCGATTGAGAAGGACTACTGGGCTACCGAGGTGCTCCGCTCGGCCTGCGCGCACGACCTCGGCGTCGACAGCGTCGTCTTCAAGGGCGGCACGAGTTTGTCCAAGGCCTACCGGATCATCGAGCGATTCTCCGAAGATGTCGACCTGCTCGTGGTCACCGGCCTCGGCGGCAACGCGCTCAAGCGCCTCCTCCGGTCGATCGCTGACCGGGTGACTGCCGATCTCGATGTCGGATACGAACGCGAGACTGAGGGTCGAGGCTTCCTCAACGCCCGCTTCGCGTATCCGGCAGCGACCGACGCCGCGTTTCTCACCAGCGGAGTGCTTCTCGAGATGGGATCGCGCGGCGGCCCGGCACCCAACGAGACGAGAACCGTTCGCTCGCTCATGTCCGAAGCTGCGGAACAGCTCGACCCGTCTGCACTCGCCGACTACGCCGATCTCACCGCGTTCGACGTCACCGTCCTTGCTCCAGAGCGAACCCTCGCGGAGAAGATGGCGTTTCTCCACCATCACTCGACGACTGGAGATGTAGACGCGCTGCGGCGAGGTGCACGCCACCTGTACGACGTCACGATGCTGCTTCGGTCAGAGCGCGTGCGCCAAGGTCTGGCTCGCGGAGAGATCGCGGCGCTGATGGAGGACGTCGACGCTCGCAGCCAAGCTGCCGGTTGGCCGTTCACGCCGCGCCCGGAGGCTGGCTTTGCTGCGAGCCCCGCCTTCAGTCCAACGGTGGCGATCATTGAGGCGTTCGAGACCGGCTTCGTGCAGTTGGGCGAACTCGTCTGGGGCGAGTTGCCCGGCGTCGCCGACGTCCTCGACGAGATCCGCTCCAGCTCCGAACTCCTGTAACAGCGGAACGCCACAGGCATCAGAACCCGAGGACGGCGATCGAAGATCGACGGGCTACCGCGCCGACTTGAGAGCCGACCGGAGATGAGCGGCGACCGTCGCCACATCGACTGTGCCGGCCGTAGTGACGACATCGGGCAGCTTGAGGGGCCACAGCATCGTCACCTCCTTCAGTGTCTTGACCTTCCGTGGTCCGAACAGGCCCCAGTCCGCTCCGATGAAGCAGAGCACGCCGGACACGGGAACATCGGCGAAGGTGCCGAGCACGCCTCTCACCGCCTCGACCTGGGCGAGCATGCTGTCGACTCGCTTGGTCTCGTTCCGACCGTTGACGTAGAGGCGCCAGTCGGACTTGAGCCACGAGCCCTTGTCGACGAGTTCGAGCTTGCCTTGGTACTTCTTGGCGTCGATCACGAACACTCCGGACGGTCCGACCACGATGTGATCGATGTTTGCGGACCGAGTCCCTGGCCAATGGCGGTCGTGCAGCACCTCGATGCCGGCGACGTCGGCAAGGACCTCGGCGACGCGTTCCTCGCCCTCGGCGCCGGTCCTCCATGCCGTCGTCGACTGGGTCTCCGCCACCACCGGCTTCGGGGTGAAGGCCGCGACCACCGGGCCGGCCAGCCGATGCTCCGTCTTCACCTTCTCGCGCCAGGCTGCATCATCGGCCACGGCCTGCTCCTGGCGGCGGCGTTCGCGGGCGGACCGCCTCTCGTACTCGGCTTTGGCTGAGGCGCCCGCAACATCGGATGGCGGAGGGGTCGAAACCGGCGTCGCACACGACGGGGTTGGTACCGCTTCGTCAGCAGCTGCGGCTTCAACAGCGGGTGGTTCGGCGACCGACGAGTTCGACAGGTCGTGGTCGCCGCAGGCGATCTTCTTGCGCACCGGGTCGT
>NZ_JAAYXO010000275.1 GCF_012515855.1 Gordonia sp. (in: high G+C Gram-positive bacteria) | reverse complement strand
TGGCGAGACCGAAGACGACCGCCGCGACCATACCCATCGCCAGGACGAACGTGCGCGAGTGCTCGAGGTTCTTGGTGGCGTAGCTGGTGAGGAAGGAGGTGCCCATGTAGAAGAGCGAGAACAGGCTGGCCAGCGCACCGCCGGCGATCAGGATCTCCTTCCACTGGTAACGCATCGCATCCAGGAAGGGCAGCTTGTTCTCGGCGACGACGGGTTCCGCCACGCGCTTGGCCTGTGCTTCCTGGAACACCGGGGTCTCGGCGACCGCCAAGCGCACCCAGAGGCCCACCAGCACCAGGGCCATCGACAGGATGAACGGCACGCGCCAGCCGTAGTTCAGGAAGGCGTCGCTGGCGGTGCCGACCGTGATGCTGGCGACCAGGAAGGTCAGGCTCGAGAGGAAGAACGCGAAAGCCGGGCCCAGCTGCGGGAACATCGCGTACAGGCCGCGTTTGCCTTCGGGTGCGTACTCCGCGGTCAGCAGCGTCGCACCGGCCCATTCACCACCGACGGCGAAGCCCTGGAGGAAGCGCAGCACCACCAGGATGATCGGAGCCGCGATGCCTATGCCGTTCTCGAACATGCCGAACGCACCGACCTCGTAGCCGGGCAGCAGGCCGATCATCACGGTCGAGATGCCCATGATCAGAAGCGTCCACACCAGAGTGCGCTTGCGCCCGATGCGGTCGCCGAAGTGACCGAAGATGATCGCGCCGACAGGTCGGGCGAAGAAGGCGACGGCGAACGTCGCGAACGACGCGATGGTCGCGGTCGTCGCATCGGCCTCGGGGAAGAAGACCGTGGGGAAGGCCAGCGCCGCCGCCGTGCCGTAGATGAAGAAGTCGTAGAACTCGATAGTGGTGCCGATCGAACTCGCTGCAGCCACCCGCTTCATGCTGGTGGTCTTACCGGGGTCGCCGTTCGCGGGCGGTTCTACTGGCGGGATACGCGGTGGGGCCGTTGTCACGGTCGGGTCCTCGTCTCGGCTCGGTGAATGTGTCGGCCACGAGGGATGAGCCGCAGAGCCACGCTTGTCGCGCATCTCACTCAGCCAGTCCTTCGTAAGCTCGATCACACTACGACGGAGAGCGGAGGGGTCGGCACCCCCTAAAGGGGGTGCCGGGATCGGGAGGCGACAAGGTCCAGGATCAGGTCGGCAGCGCGCCGAGTCGCCGCGCCAGCACCACGGCTTCGAGCCGGGTCCGGGCGTCGAGTTTCCCCATCGCCGCCTTCATGTAGCCCTTGACCGTGTCGACGGCGACGCCCAGTTCCGCCGCGATCCGCGGATTGCTGTAGCCGAGCGCGGCCAGCGCAAGGACGTCTTGCTCACGGCCCGTCAGCTGCACCATGAGGTTCTCGGCCTGTTGGGCCTGGCCGTCGAGCAGCACGTCGGTGATGCGGGCGATCTCGCCTGCCATCGCATCGTCGCCGAGCTCGCGGGCCAGGGCGCGCAGCTTGGTGTAGGCGATCGTCATCCGGTCGCGCAGCGCGTCGGCCTCGGGCGCCAGTCGCGCATCGGCCTCGACGAGTGCTCGCGAGACGGCGATCTCCTGCTCCAGGTTCCGCGCCTGCGCGGTGAGCACATCGAGGAGGCGGCCGTCAATCTTTGTGTCGCAGCGGAGGGCGCCATACAGCACCGCGACCATTCGGCTGTCGACGATGACCGGTGCCGCTGCGATCCCGCGGATGCCCTCGGTAGCGATGGCGTCGTTGTACCGGTGCGTGATCTGCGGGGTCTCGAGGTAGTCGTTGACCGCCATCGGCCGGTTGTGGTGAAGCACCTTGCCGCCGAGTCCATGACCGACTTCCACCGCCAGTCCGTCGAGCGATCCGGTGGCATTGCCGACGAAGTGGTCTAGGGTCACCCGGGCGTTACCCTCGACCATGCCTGCGAAGGCCAGCGGCACGCCGCTCGTCTGACGGATCCGCCGCAGCGACTCGGTGACGGGCACGGTGAGTGAGCGCTCACCCATCTGACACCACCTGTTCGTCTCCCGCGCTCATCCGCCGTCGACCCGACGTCGAGCAGTGTGAGACATTCTACCTGCGCACGGCGGTGTTGCCTAAGTCATCAGACCGGCCGCGACGGTCGCGCCCAGTTCCCAGCAGGCCTCCAATTGCTGCTTGGTCGGCTTCCCCGAGATCACCACGTCGGCTGCGGCCTTGACCCAGCCGAGGCCGCCGGCAATGGAGTGCACGCTCTTCTCCGCGCCCTCGGTGCCGACGTTGCCGTGCATGAAGAGGCCGTACGGTCGGCCGGTGGTCGAATCCAGGATCGGGTAGTAGCAGGTGTCGAAGGCGTGCTTCAGCGCACCGCTCATGTAGCCGAGGTTCGCCGGCGTCCCGAGGAGGTACCCGTCGGCGTCGAGCATCTCGCTCGCCGACACCGACAGCGCTGCGCGTCGAACCACTTCGACGCCCTCGATCTCCGGGTCGGTGGCACCGGCGAGGACTGCCTCGAACATCTCCTGGCAGTGGGGTGACGGCGTGTGGTGGACGATCAGCAGTCGGGCCATACCGCCATCATGCCTCGCTACTCGCCTTTCGCTGCGCGATACTGCTCGCTCGCCCGCTTCATCATCTCGCGTGCACGCGATCGGTCACCGGCGTAGTCGTACGCCCGCGCGATCCGGTAGGTGCTGACCCAGTCGGTCGGGTTGGCCTCCCACTCGGTCTTCACTTCTTCGAACAACTCGAGCGCCGCGTCCTTCTCGATGCGTCCCGATGGTCGCCGCGGCAGTGCGTCGACGTCGAGGTCGCGCCCGAGATCCTGTGCCGCGGCGACCATCCGCTGGTGCTCGATCCCCGACTTCAACGTCGCCACGACCATCCAGAGGCCGATCAACGGAAGCAGGATCACACCGATGCCCAGGCCGATGGACACGACCTCGCCCTTAGCGATCAGCTGCACGGCCCGCTGTCCGAGCAGCACGAAGTACACGCAGAGCGCGACCACCAGGAAGGCGATGACCGCGATGATCGGCCGGGCGTCGGCTTTCTTCTTCTTGTTCGCAGCCACGCCGCTACAGGTCCATGAAGGTCTCGAGGCCGATCGTGAGACCGGGACGTCCGACGATCTCGCGCACACCGAGCAGCACGCCGGGGACGAACGAGTTGCGGTCGATGGAATCGTGGCGGATGGTCAGCGTCTCGCCCTGGGTGCCGAACAGCACCTCCTGGTGAGCAACCAGACCGGCCAGACGGACCGAATGCACGCGCACGCCATCCACGTCGGCGCCGCGGGCGCCTTCCAGACCGGTCGAGGTGGCATCGGGGCTGAGGCCGAGGCCGGCCTCCGCACGCGCAGCGGCGATGAGCTCTGCGGTCCGACCGGCGGTGCCCGACGGCGCGTCGGCCTTATGCGGGTGGTGGAGTTCGACCACCTCGACCGAGTCGAAGAAGCGCGCCGCCTGCTGCGCGAAATGCATCGACAGGACCGCGCCGATCGCGAAGTTCGGGGCGATCAGCACGCCGACGCCGGGGTTGGCGTCCACCCAGCCGCGAACGGTGTCGAGGCGCTCCTGGGTGAAGCCGGTGGTCCCGACCACGGCGTGGATCCCGTTGCCGATCAGGAACTCGAGGTTGTCCATCACGACGTCGGGATGGGTGAAGTCGACGACCACCTGGGTCTTCGACTCGACGAAGTCGGTGAGGGCGTCGCCCTTGTCGACGCCGACGGTGAACTCGGTGTCAGCCGAGCCCTCCACGCCTTCGACGATCGCTTTGCCGACCTTGCCGTTACTACCCAGCACACCCACGCGGATGCTGTTGCCCATGAGGGAACCTTTCGTCCGAGAATCGCTCCTCAGTCTAGTGGCGCGCGAAGTCCGGACGCGGACGGGCGTCGCTGCGGTCGCCGAACGATCACGGTCGACCGACGGGGGCCGGGAAGCGCTGGATCCAGGGCGCAGCCTCCTCGAGTTGCGCCGCCAGCGCCAGCAGCGCGCCGTCCGACCCGAGCCGTCCGTTGAACGCGACGCCCAGGGGCAGGCCTTCGGGCGTCCAGTACACCGGAACGCTGATGGCAGGGCGGCCGGTCAGATTGGCCATCTGGGTGTACGGCACCCATCCGAGGTTTGACTCGATCATCTGGTCGATCAGACCGGTCCGGACCATGGCTGCGCCGCCGTGGAGGCGGTGCGCCACGCGCGCTCCGATCTGCAGCGGTTTCGGCGTGTCCAGGGCCCCTATCTTGATCGGCGCTTCGGCGAGCGTCGGCGTCATGAAGAAGTCGTACGATTCGAAGAACGTCTCCATCGCTCGGGTGTACGCGGGAATCGCGCCGAGCGCCCGCATCAGCTTCACGACGCCGCCCGCTCGTCCGACCTCCACCATCGCCAGGGTGTCCGCTTCGAAGTCGGCGTCCCCGGCTCCGGTACGCAGTTTGATCTCATCGACCTGTCCGGCGACCTGAGCGAACCAGATGGTCAAGAAGGTCTCGGCCAGCGCCTTGTCGTCGTACGGCGGAACGACCTCCTCGACGTGATGGCCGAGGTCGGTCAACAATTGCGCGGTGTCTTCGAGTGCTGCCGCCGCTTCGGCCGTCGGCTCGCCACGGATCGCCGACCGCCCCGAGTACCCGATGCGCAGCCGGCCCGGACGATCCCCGATGGCGTCGACGAACGACCGCGCCGAGCTCGTCATCGGATAGTCGGCGAACTGGTTGGGACCGCCGATCGCATCCAGAAGGCCTGCGCTGTCGCGGACTGTCCGCGACACCACGCCCTGCGTCACCATTCCGAACATCAACTCGCCCGAGTGCGGCCCGTACGGTGTGCGACCTCGGCTGGTCTTGAGACCCACCAATCCCGTCGTCGCGGCGGGGATGCGGATGGAGCCGCCGCCGTCGTTGGCTCCGGCCGCGGGGACGATGCCCGCGGCCACCGCCGAGGCCGACCCGCCGGACGAGCCGCCCGGAGTGCGCCTCGTGTCCCACGGATTCCGGCACGGCCCCCAGAGGTCCGGCTCGGTGATTCCCTTCGCTCCGAGCTCCGGAGTGTTCGTCTTACCGAGGATCACCAGCCCGGCGTCGAGGAAGCGGTCGGTGACCAGTGCATTCTGGTTCTCGACGACATCACGCAGTGCTCGACACCCGCTCGTCGTGGGATATCCGCGGTACTGCTGCTCCAGGTCTTTGAGCAGGAAGGGCACCCCGGCGAAGGGACCGGACAGGTTCCGTCGAACCTGGTCGTCTGCCTCCGCTCGGGTCTCGATGACGACGGCGTTCAAGGTCGGATTCACCTCGCGCATGCGTTGTCGCGCCAAGTCCAGTAGCTCCGCCGGCGTGACCTCCCCCGCCGCGACCAACGCGGCGAGCCCGGTGGCGTCGAAGGTCATGTATTCGTCCAACGTCATGGGAGCTCCTCGCCTCGATGAGACACCGAAAGGTCCCCATCAGCGTGGCACAGGCCTCCCGCGCACGTCCGAGAAACAGTCCGGCCCGCGACTGGCATGCCAGTCGCGGGCCGGAACCGTTGTTCAGTTCAGATCAGCTGAGATCTGTTCACCTCAGATCAGGCGTCGGCCTTGGCCTCTTCCTTGGGTGCGTCGGCGTCGTCGCGGACGGGGACGAGGCTGATCTTGCCGCGCTCGTCGATGTCGGCGATCTCGACCTGGAGCTTGTCGCCCACCTTGACGACATCCTCCACCTTGCCGATGCGCTTGCCGCCGCCCAGCTTGCTGATGTGGACGAGGCCGTCGCGACCCGGGAGCAGCGAGACGAAGGCGCCGAAGGCGGCCGTCTTGACGACGGTGCCCAGGAAACGCTCGCCCACCTTGGGCAGCTGCGGGTTAGCGATGGAGTTGACCTTGTCGATCGCGGCCTGGGCCGATGCGCCGTCGGCAGCGCCGATGAACACGGTGCCGTCGTCCTCGATCGAGATGTTGGCGCCGGTCTCCTCGGTGATGCCGTTGATCGTCTTGCCCTTGGGGCCGATCAGCTCGCCGATCTTGTCCATCGGGATCTTGATGGTGGTGATGCGGGGAGCGTAGGGGCTCATCTCGTCGGGCTCGTCGATGGCCTCGGCCAGGACGTCCAGGATGGCCTGGCGGGCCTGCTTGGCCTGGCTCAGCGCGCCGGCGAGAACCTTGGACGGAATACCCGCGAGCTTGGTGTCCAGCTGGAGTGCGGTCACGAAGTCCTTGGTTCCTGCGACCTTGAAGTCCATGTCGCCGAAGGCGTCCTCGGCACCGAGGATGTCGGTGAGGGCCACGTAACGGGTCTCGGTCTTGCCATCGATGGTGACCTCGTCGGAGACCAGACCCATGGCGATACCTGCGACCGGCGCCTTCAGCGGAACACCGGCGTTCAGCAGCGAGATGGTCGCGGCACAGACCGAGCCCATCGAGGTGGAGCCGTTGGAGCCGAGTGCCTCGGACACCTGGCGGATCGCGTAGGGGAACTCCTCGACGCTCGGCAGCACCGGCACGATGGCGCGCTCGGCGAGGGCGCCGTGGCCGATCTCGCGACGCTTCGGCGAGCCGACGCGACCGGTCTCACCGGTCGAGTACGGCGGGAAGTTGTAGTGGTGCATGTAGCGCTTGCTGGTCTCGGGTCCGAGCGAGTCGATCTGCTGGGCCATCTTGACCATGTCGAGGGTGGTGACGCCCATGATCTGGGTCTCGCCACGCTCGAACAGGGCGCTGCCGTGGGCGCGCGGGATCAGACCGACCTCGGCCGACAGCGCACGGATGTCGGTGATGCCGCGACCGTCGATGCGGAAGTGGTCGGTCAGGATGCGCTGGCGCACAACCTGCTTGGTGACCGAGCGGTAAGCCGCGCCCAGCTCGCCTTCGCGGCCTTCGAAGCGCTCGCCGAGGGCTTCGAGGACGTCGGCCTTGAGGGCGTCGGTGGCCTCATCGCGCTCCTGCTTGCCCGCGATCGAGAGGGCCTCGCCCAGACGTGCGGTGGCGAACTCGGCGACGGCCTCGTAGGCGTCGTCCTGGTACGGCAGGAACAGCGGGAACTCGCGGGTCTCCTTGGCGGCGGCCGCAGCAAGCTGCTTCTGCGCCTCGCACAGGGTCGCGATGAACGGCTTGGCAGCCTCGAGGCCCTCGGCGACGACGGCCTCGTTCGGCGCCTGTGCACCGTCGGCGATCTTCGCGAGCACGCTCTCGGTGGCCTCGGCCTCGACCATCATGATCGCGACCTCGCCGTCGTCGGTGACGCGACCGGCGACGACCATGTCGAAGACCGCGTCCTCGAGCTGATCGACGGTCGGGAACGCGACCCACTGGCCGGCCTTGTTCTCATCGGTCGGGATCAGCGCGACGCGGACGCCGCCGATGGGGCCGGAGAACGGCAGACCGGAGATCTGGGTCGATGCCGAGGCGGCGTTGATCGCGACGACGTCGTAGAGGTCCTTGGGATCGAGCGAGAGGATGGTCTCGACGATCTGGATCTCGTTGCGCAGGCCGTCGACGAACGACGGGCGCAGCGGGCGGTCGATCAGGCGGCAGGTCAGGATCGCGTCGGTGGACGGGCGACCCTCGCGACGGAAGAATGATCCGGGGATGCGGCCGGCGGCGTACATGCGCTCTTCCACGTCCACGGTCAGCGGGAAGAAGTCGAAGTGCTCCTTCGGCGACTTCGACGCGGTGGTCGTCGAGAGGATCATGGTGCCCTCGTCGAGGTACGCGACCACCGAGCCCGCGGCCTGGAGTGCCAGGCGACCGGTCTCGAAGGTGATGGTGCGGGTACCGAACGATCCGTTGTCGATGACGGCGGAGACTTCGGTGACCGAATCATCGAAGTCGGCGTTGACATCAGTCAAGAGTGTTTACCTTTCGTTGCGGCCGCGGCAGCGCCATATGGGGCCACGACCTCTGTGCAGCAGCCGGTCGCGCAAGACGCGCCGAACCGGCGGGCGACAGGCGCGAGACTCGCGCCGGATGTGAACAGCGCACCTGCGCTGTGAGCAGACGGCCTTCGATCGAAGCGGCCGGAGGTCTCTGTGATTCGATTTCACCGAGATTCCGGCGGCCACTACCGAGGACCGATCCGACAATCACGTCCGATGCACTGCAAGCAGCCGATCGTCCACTCGCCAGCTTAACATTCTCCCTGCTGAACGCGGGTCGACGCGCCACGCGCCCCTCAGTCCCAATCGGTGGCGAAGATCGGAATCCCGATGATCGCCTCGGCGTCGGCACGACTGACGGCGCGCACCGTCGTCGCAAACGTCCAGACGTGCCCTTCCAGATCCACCGCGCGGTAGGTCCGATCACCGAAGAACTGATCTGCGGGTTCGGCGACGATCCGCGCCCCGCTGCGCCGCGCATGTTCGCAGTGCTCGTCCACACCGTCGGCCAGGTGAACGTGCACGGACTGCGTGGTCACACCGCCGATCTCGTCCGGGCTGCGGGTCCACTCCGCCCACTGACCCCCGATCATGATCCGACCGCCGCTCGGCGCCGCCATCTCGAAGTGCGACGCCGCCGCCTGCCCTGCCGGCCCCTCGATCGCCATGGTGAGGGTGAAGCCGAACGCCTCGCCGAGCCATTCGGTCGCCGCCTTGGGGTCGCGGTAGGTGACAGCAGGCGTGAAGACAGCGGGGGCGAAGACATGATCGACCATCCATCGATGGTTCCAGAAATGCAGAACGGCCGTGCCACCTTGGGGTGACACGGCCGTTCTCAAGAAGACTGGTACGTCTTAGCGACGCAGCCCCAGGCGCTCGATCAGCGAACGGTAGCGGTTGATGTCCTCAGCCGCGATGTACTTGAGCAGGCGACGACGACGGCCGACCAGCAGCAGCAGACCACGACGGCTGTGGTGATCGTGCTTGTGGAACTTGAGGTGCTCGGTCAGGTCGGTGATGCGCTTGGTCAGCAGAGCGATCTGCGCCTCGGGCGAACCGGTGTCGGTCTCGTGCAGTCCGTACTCGGCCAGCACGACCTTCTTCTCGTCGGCGGTAAGAGCCATGAGAGTTCTCCTTGTTTCAGTTCCGTGCTCCAGGCCCTGCACCAGCAGGGGGTGCGCCACCACGGACCGCAGCTGACACCAGCGGACGACTCTACCAGCCAAACCGCCGAACGAAAGAATCGTGCAAGGTCAGCCGCCGACACGGATCAGAGTGTCATGCAGTGCCACTGTCAACACCACCGTCCTCCACAGCCAGGATCGTGCGAGTCCGGTCGACGTCGTTGCCCATCTCAGCGATCAGGGCCTCGACGCTGTCGAAGGGCTCCATGCCGCGCAATCGAGCGACGAAGTCGACGGCCACGTGTTGCCCGTAGAAGTCGGCGTTCACGTCGATCACATAGGCCTCGACGGTCCGGTTGCGGCCGGAGAACGTCGGGTTGGTGCCGACCGAGACCGCGGCCGGGTAGCGTTGTCCGACCGCGATGCCGTCGGGTTCGGTGGCACTGTCGAGCACGGTGAACCAGGCCGCGTAAACCCCGTCACCCGGAATCGCCGCGTGCGGCGGAGGCGCCACATTCGCGGTCGGGAAGCCGAGGTCCCGTCCACGACGTTCACCGTGGACCACGACGCCTTCAACACGGTGCGGACGACCGAGCGCCTCGGACGCCAACTCCACATCACCGGCCGCGATGCACGAGCGGATGTACGTCGACGAGTAGGTGACGGCGTGCTCACCGAAGAGCGAGACGCCGGTGACCTCGAAACCGAATCGCTCCCCCAGCTCGCGCAGCTTCGGGACATCGCCGGCCGCTTTGTGACCGAAGGTGAAATTGTCGCCGACCACCACCTCGGCGGCGTGCAATTCCTCGACGAGCACCGAGTGGACGAAGTCCTCGGGCGACTGCGCGGACAGCGTCAGGTTGAAGGGAATCACGCAGAAGACGTCGATGCCCAGTTCCTCTGCCAGATCCGACCGCCGACGCAGGGTCGACAACTGCGGCGGATGGGTGCCGGGCCGCACCACCTCCGACGGATGTGGGTCGAAGGTCATCAGCACCGACGGGACCCCGCGCTCGGCAGCGGCTTTGGTCGCCGCAGCGATCAATTGCGCGTGCCCGCGGTGCACTCCGTCGAAGACGCCGATCGTGACCACGCATCGACCCCAGCCAGCAGGGACCTCGTCCAAACCTCGCCATCGCAACACACGCTAAGACTACGACTCGGGGCGGCGCGCGCGCATTCGGTAGGTAAGCTCGTCCATATGCTCGACAGTCGTCCGGTGAGCGAACTCACCTCGGTTACCCAAGACTATTTGAAGGTTATCTGGACCTCGCAGGAGTGGTCGGACACCAAGGTCACGACGAAACTGCTGGCCGAGAAGCTGGGCGTCTCACCGTCGACCGCTTCGGAAGGCATTCGGAAACTGGCAGATCAGGGCCTGGTGGACCACGCCCCGTACGGAGCTGTGACGCTGACCGATTCCGGGCGGGTCGCCGCGGTCGGCATGGTCCGCAGGCACCGGCTGCTGGAGACCTTCCTGGTTCGTGAACTCGGCTACGGCTGGGACGAGGTCCACGACGAAGCGGAGATTCTCGAGCACGCGGTGTCCGAGCAGTTGCTCACTCACATCGACGCCAAGCTGGGCCATCCCAAACGCGACCCGCACGGCGATCCGATCCCCTCGGCCGACGGCACAGTCCCCGGTGCCGGCAGTCTGCAGTTGGCCGACCTGGACGTCGAGCAGTCGGGCGTCATCACCCGCATCTCCGATTCCGACCCGGAGATGCTGCGGTACTTCGAGGAGATCGGGATCAACCTCGACTGCCGAGTGCGCGTGACCGAGAAGCGCGCGTTCGCCGGGACCATCACCGTCTGCGTCGACGATTCGGATCCGATCCACCTCGGCGACATCGCCGCGCGCGCCATCTTCCTCGACGGCTAGAGAAGCCCGACTACTAGGAAGGCAGCGCCCGCTCAGCGCAGGGTCGCCGGGCGCACCACCATCACCGAGCTCGCTCGGCGGCCTTTCTCCTGAAGCAGCGCGATGGCCTGGCCGGACGGGTCGACCACGGTGTAGACGCCCTTCATTCCGATCGGTTCCAGCCAGCGTCCCTGGCTGATCGACTCGGCTTCGTCGTCGGAGATCTCGCGGTGCGGGAAGCAGAGCTTGGCGGCGTCGTCGATCCCGAGACTCAGACCGGGGCTCTCGATGACGTCCCCGATCTTCCGCGAGTGCTCGAGGGTGAACGGACCAACCGCGGTGCGCCGCAGCGTCGTCAGGTGACCGCCCACACCGAGCGCGGCGCCCAGATCTCTCGCCAGGGACCGGATGTACGTGCCGGACGAGCAGTCGACTTCCACTTCGAGGTCCACGAACTCGCCTGTCCGACGCGTCTCGAGGACGTCGAAGCGGTGGACCGTGACCGGGCGCGCCTTGAGTTCGAACTCGGCACCGGTGCGGACCAGCGTGTGCGCGCGCCGACCGTCGACCTTGATGGCGCTGACCTTGGCGGGGACCTGCTCGATGTCGCCGGTGAGCGTGGCGATGACGGCCGCGATCTCCTCGTCGGCGACGCCCGAGGCGTCGACCGTCGCCATGACCTCTCCCTCGGCGTCGTCGGTGGTGGTCGACTGGCCGAGCCGGATCGTGGCGGTGTACGACTTCGTCGTCAACGACAGCAGGCCGAGGAGTTTGGTGGCGCGTTCGATGCCGATCACCAGCACGCCTGTCGCCATCGGGTCGAGGGTGCCTGCGTGGCCCACGCGGCGGGTGTTGAAGGCCTTGCGGCACTTGGCGACGACGTCGTGGCTGGTGAGGCCGGCGTCTTTGTCGACGACGAGGAGTCCGGCGTTCTCGATGGAGGCGTCTGCCATGTTCAGGTGAGCGCAATCGTGGTGAGGATCAGGCCGCGGGAGATCTGCCAGCGGCCGGGCAGCGTCAACAGCGGCGGTCCGCCGTCGATCACCGCACCGTCGATCAAGATGGTCGATGTGAAGGTACCGGCAGGCTCACCCGCGGTGCCAATCGTGTCGTCGCGCTCGAACGTGATGTGCGCGTCCTCGAATCCCAGCCAGCGCTCAGTGATCGGGAACCAGGCCTTGTACGTCGCCTCCTTGGCGCAGAACAGCAGGCGGTCCCAGTGCAGTTCGCCGTCGCGGGTCGCCAGCACCGCGCGCTCGGCCTCGATGCTGGTGTGATCGAGAACCCCGTCCGGCAGCGGCGCGTGCGGTTCGGCGTCGATGCCGAGCGATCGGACCTGCATCGAGTACGCCGTCACCGCGGCGCGGTAGCCGTCGCAGTGCGTCATGCTGCCGACCACCTGCCTCGGCCACAGCGGCATCCCGCGCTCGCCGCGCAGGATGGGGACCGGCTCGATTCCCAACTGCCCCAGGGCTTCCCGCGCGCAGTGGCGGGCAGTCGTGAACTCGCGCCTGCGCTTCTCCACCGCTTTCGCGATGAGCGACTCCTCGGCGGCCATCACCGTCAACCCATCGGGGTCCCCGAATGAGTCCGCGCTCGCCACGCCGGCGGGCATCAGGTCCTCGATCACTGAATGGGGTCCTTTCGGTTCGATTCGGCACGGCGGGCGCGCAGTCGCTCGACCTTCGCGCGGAACTCCGCGGCCTTCTCCTCGTAGTCCGGCGGGAGGTCGAATCGCGCGCCGAACTCGTGCAGGTCGCCGGGGCCGAGCCCCTCGTCGGGCGCGATCTTCCGCAGCAGGGGCTTCGGCAGCCCGCGACGGGTCCACTCCCGCGGATAGCCTACCGAGACCTCCTCGAAACGGACGTCGTCGTACCAGGTGGTCCGCGGAATGTGCAGGTGGCCGTAGACGCAGCAGAGCGCGTTGAATCGGGTGTGCCAGTCGGCCGTCAGCTCCGAGCCGCACCAGAGCGCGAACTCAGGGTAGAAGAGTGCATCGGTCGGTTCGCGTCGCAGCGGCCAGTGATTGATCAGGACGGTCTTCTCCGCCGGGTCGAGCGCTTCGAGACGCGTGCGCGTCGCTGCGATACGGGCCCGGCTCCACGCATCGCGCGTCCCGAACGGCTCCGGCGACAGCAGGAACTCATCGGTCGCCACCACATTCGCCTCACGCGCCACCGCGAGGGCCTGCAGAGCCGTGGTGGTGCCTTCGGGACGGAAGGTGTAGTCGTACAGCAGGAACATCGGCACCACGCGGACCGGGTCGCTGCCGTCGCCCGCGTCGAACAGCGGGTAGCGGTCCTCCGGCGTCACCACGCCGAGATCGCGGCATGCCTGCACCAGGTAGTCGTAGCGCGCGACGCCGTAGATCTGCAGCGGGTCCTTGGCCGTCGTGTACAGCTCGTGATTGCCGGGCACCCAGATCACCGTGTGGAACCGATTCTTCAGTCTGCGGAGGGTGTCGATGATGTCGTCTGTGCGTTCGGCGACGTCGCCCGCCACGATCAGCCAGTCCCCCGGATCCGTCGGTTTGATCTGTTCCAGGATCGGCTCGTTGCCGCGATGTGAGACGTGGAGATCACTGATCGCCCAGAGCGTTGCCATGCAGACCATGGTGCCACGACGCGGCGACCGGCCGATCGAGCCGTCGCACCCGTGCGAGGTTGTCGAATCCCACCTCGCACTGTGATGAGGAAGGCATCATCGAGTCACGATGCCGCGCTTCGACGGTGTCGACCCATCGCGAACTGGAGGACGAACCACCGTGGTCCAAACCGTCAAGGGCGAGGTCGGCGTCGCCGATCTCGGGCCGGTGCTGATGCACGAGCACGTCTTCACCATCGGCACCGAGATCCGTGACAACTTCCCGAACTACCCCGACCCGTGGGACGAGGAGGAACGCGTCGCCGATGCCGTGGCGAAGCTGACTGAGGTCGCCTCGCGCGGCGTCCGGACCATCGTGGACCCCACGGTGATCGGACTCGGACGGTACATCCCGCGGATCCAACGGATCAATCAGCAGGCCGACATCAACATCGTCGTCGCAACGGGCATCTACACCTATCACGATGAGCCCGTTCAGTTTCATTTCACCGGACCGGGCAAGGTCTTCGACTTCGGCGTCGATCCGATGACCGAACTGTTCATCGGCGACATCCGTGACGGTATCGCCGACACCGGCGTCCGGGCGGGGCTGCTCAAATGCGCGATCGACGAAGCCGGGCTCACCCCCGGCGTGGAACGGGTGATGCGTGCCGTCGCCCAGGCACACCTCGAGACGGGCACGCCGATCACCGTCCACACTCATGTCGGGAACGAGTCGGGACTGGCGGCAGCCGGAGTCTTCGCAGCGGAGGGATGCGACATGAGCAAGGTGGTTCTCGGCCACAGCGGCGACACCGGCGACCTCGACTACCTCAAGCGGCTCGCCGATACCGGCGCGATCCTCGGCATGGACCGGTTCGGGATCGACGCGTTCTCACCGTTCGAACAGCGGGTGCAGATGGTCGCGGCGATGGTCGACGCGGGGTTCGTCTCGCAACTCGTACTGTCGCACGACGCGTCATGCTACTCGGACTTCTACCCCGCGGCGGCCAGGGCGGCCGCGCTGCCGAACTGGCACTACACCCACATCCACGACGACGTGCTGCCGGCCTTGCGCGAGCGCGGCGTCTCCGACGAGCAGATCACGACGATGCTCGTCGACAATCCGCGCACCTACTTCACCGCTGCGGAATGACCGATCAGAGGTCCGTAGAGGGTCGCTTCCGCGAGTCGCTTCAGACCACGTACGAGTAGACCAACACGGCGACGGATAACACGAGCATCCCCAGGCAGTTCACCCAGAAAGTCGAGCTCAGAAAGCCCGCTTTCACGTGCGCGGTGGACGCAGCCACGAAGTAGGCGACGACGCCTGCTGTGGCAGCGACGCCGACGCCGGGTTGCCACAGTCCCACGAGGAGTCCGGCAACGGCCAGCAACTTGATGTACACCAGCGCCCAACCCCAGTCGGCCGGAAAACCGACGCCCCGGTAGCAGTCCCGCACCAGCTTGACCGGCACCACGGAGATGAGGGCGTCGCCGAACAGGATCGCGGCGAGGAGGATCGTCGGCCAGGCCGACGACGGAACGTGAAACATGTCGGGTCTCCTTCAGTGTCAATGCAGTGGCGGTCAGCCCGCTCCGCCGAGCAGGACGTCAGCGACGTCTTCCAGTTGCGAGCGAATGCCCGTCGTGTCGACCGCCGCTGCCGCTGTCGCCATCAGCAGGCCCAGATAGGCGAGGTATACGGCTCGGCCGGCCGCAGTCGCACGACTGCCGAGGCCCGCGTCGCGAAAGACCTCGGTGAACGCGTCGACCAGCGAGATCGCAAGGTCGGCAAACACTTCCGTGTGGTGACTACCCCGAGCGAGGACCGAACCGTACTCCCGCGCCAACGGCAGGTCCTCACTGAACAGGTCCAGGAAAGGGGCGATCAACTCCCCGATCCGCTGCTGCGGCGTGAGACCCGGCGGCTCAGCTAGTCGACCGGCGTCCCGGTCGGCGTGCACGGCGCCGATCCATCGGTCGTAACAGGCCAGCAACAGCGCATCCTTGTCTCCGACAGCCATCACCGTCCCGACACTCACCTCGGCATCCGCGGCGATCGCACGGATGGTGGTCGAACGGAAACCGTCCCGTCGAAACAGCATCTGCGCAGAGGCGATCACCCGCTGGGCCGTGAGCTCGCGCTGCATCCGTCGGCCTGAATGAACATGTTCACTGAACATGTTCATTACCGTAACCCACGGCAATCGGCGTCACAAGGGCCCGGGCCGTTGGTCAGCAATCAAGTGTCGCCTCCCGCCTGTTCCGCGGCTCCGGGGGTAGCTTCGAAGGCATGACCACGTCAGTCCCCGTTCCGCCGCCAACGGTCGCACTTCCGTCCACCCCGGAACTACGCCACTTCCCCGACCGCGATCGGTACGAACTCTGGTCCGGCGACGAACTCATCGGCGTCGAAGGCTACGAGCGCCGAGACGACGGCACCCTGGTCCTGCTGCACACCGTCGTGACCGAGAAGTACGGACGCGCCGGCTTCGCTCGCCTTCTGGTGGCGTCAGTACTCGACGAGTTGGCCGCAGATGGTGACAAGATCGTCCCGGTCTGCACCTACGTGCAGAAGTTCCTGGAACGGTTCCCCCAATACCGATCGCTCGTCGCCCCGGCCTGACTCGCGCGAAACCCCCTGGACCGACGCTCCGGTCATCTACGGTCGTGAGATGAAGACCGCCATCCGTCTCAGTATTGTCCTCGTCGCCTGCCTCGGCCTCGCCGTCGGAGCCGCCCCGGCTTCGGCGGACTTGCATCCGTCGGGCCCGGTCCCGACTCCGAAGGTCGCGTTCACCACCACGTCGACGTCGCCGGGCAGCTCGTTCGGTGTCCATGCCCGAATCACTTTTCCGGCTTCGCGAACCGGGCGTCCGTACTCGGTGAACTCGGTCGGCGTCGCCTTCCCCGAGGGCACACGCATCGACCGCACGGCAGTTCCGGTGTGCCGAGCCTCGGACGTCGACCTGTACCTGCGGGGTACGGCGCTGTGCGCCGAGAGTCGTCTCGGCACCGCCACCGCGAAGGTCGACTTTCTGGGGCCGGGTTCGGAGGTTCTCGGCGGTCCCTACGAGGAGTTCCTTCTCGGCGACGGCGAGATCATCATCTTCGAGTACAACCAATTGGGCCGGCCGGGTCCCGACGGCGCCACCCTGGCTCCGCTGATCTTCCGCGCGCCCCTCACCGACCGCGGCTTCACGATGTTCATCCCGGAGGGGCCGAGCCTCGCGCTCCCCGACCTCCTGTGGGCGCTGAAGAGCGTCGACCTGACATTTGCCGACACCGGCGTCTTCCGACTTCCGGCGAAGGCGACGTCAGAGAAGTGGGACTTCGACGTCCGGTTCGGCTACTACGTCGGCGCTCAGCAGAACGTCCGGATCCGGGTCCCGGTCGCCGTCTGATCAGCCGAGAACCTACTTCACCCAGGCGCCGCTGCGCACCCGCCACACGACCGCGGCCAACCGTACGCACATGAAGGCCAGCAGGCCGGTCCAGATCCCGGCCAGGCCCCAGTCGAAGATCAACGACAGCCAGATCATCGGCAGGAAGGCGCCGAGCGCGCCGGCAAGGGTCGCGGTGCGGAGGAAGGCGGCGTCACCGCTGCCGAGCAGGACACCGTCCAGCGCGAAGACCACCGCCGCGATCGGGAGCATCACGATGAAGAACCACCACGGGGTCCGCATCGCGTCGAGGATCTGGGGGTCGTCGGTGAAAATTCGCGGGATCGCCGCGATGCCGATCACGAGGATCGCCACCAGGACCACCGACACGCCCACTGACACCGCGGTGACCTTCCCCGACAGCTTGCGTGCGACGTCGAAGGCCTTGGCGCCGAGAGCGGCGCCGACCAACTGCTGCGCCGCGATCGCCAGCGAATCGAGCAGCAGCGCCGTGAAGTCCCACAGCTGCAGGACCACCTGGTGCGCGGCTACTTCCGCGACCCCGAAGCGAGCTGCGACGGCAGCGGCAGAGATGAAGCAGATCTGGAACGACAAGCTGCGCAGAATCAGGTCGCGCGCCATGGTCAGCTGGGCGCGGATGACTGGCCAGTCCGGGCGGAAGCGACCGCCGCTCTCGACCGCCAGCCGCCAGACGAACGCGATGCCGGTCAGCGACTGACCGACGAGGTTGGCCCACGCGCTGCCCTGCAGGCCGAGCCGCGGCAGGCCGCCGATACCGTGCACCAGGCCGACGCACAGCACCGCGCCGACCGCGAGGCCCGCGACCACGAAGTACACCGGACGTCGGATGTCCTGCACGCCACGCATCCAGCCGTTGCCGGCCATCGACAGAAGGATCAGCGGCACGCCGAACACCGCGATCCGCAGCCAGCCGGCGGCTTCGGCCGCGACCACGTCGTCGGGTACCAGCGCCCGGGTGATCCACGGGGCGAGGAGCCACCCGGCGGCGACGATCGCGGTACCCACGCCCACCGCGATCCAACTGGCTTGGACGCCTTCGGCGACAGCTCGATCGCGGTCACCGGCGCCGAACGCTCGACCCGAGCGCGCGGTGGTGCCGTAGGAGAGGAAGGTGAGCTGAGTGCTGATCGTCGCCAGCACCAGCGTGGCGACGCTCAACGCTGCCAGCTCGCTCAGACCCAGCCGTCCCACGACGGCGAGGTCCAGAATCAGGTAGAGCGGCGGGGCCACCAGGACCACCAGCGCGGATGCGGCAAGCCGCAGCATCGCGGTGATGCCTGCTATCCCATCTCTCGCAGCACGGCGAGCAGTCGTCCAACGACTTCCGCCGACGTTCCGGAGTCGCTGTAGCCAGCCGCACGCATGTGCCCGCCACCACCGAGGGCCTGCGCCACCGGCGTCACATCGACGTCGGTCTTACTGCGCAGGGAGACGGCCCACCGATCGGCGGCGACCTCTTTGAAGACCGCCGCGACTTCGGCTTCCCGAGCCGTACGGACGATGTCGATGACACTCTCCGACTCGTCCCAGTTCATGCCCGCCATCATCTCGCCGTCGACCGTCGCGTAGACCAGTCCCCTGCCCTGCACCGCTTCGGTGTCGAGCACGGAGTCGGCGAGGACCTTCGAGACCATCTGCAGCCACGAGTACGGATGCGAATCGAGCAGGCGTCTGCTCCACGCATTGCCGTCGACGCCGGCTTCGAGCAACCGAGCGGCCACCCCGAACGACGCGGGCCGCGCCCACTTGAACGAACCGGTGTCGGTCACCAACCCGGCGTACAGGCAGGTGGCGATGTCCGCGGTCAGCTCTGCGTCGAGCGCGTCGAGCACCATCAACACGATCGACGCCGTGCAATCGGCTTCCGAGTCGATCAGGTCGAGATCGGCAAAACCCGGATTCGACACATGGTGATCGATGCAGACCGATGTCTGTGCTTCCGCGAACAACGGCTCGAGCTCGCCGAGTCGACCGGCGGTCGCCGCGTCGACGGCCACGATCACATCGGCGTCCGGCAGTTCCGCGGTGTCGACGAGCAGGTCGACGCCGGGAAGCTGCTGGAGCGGACCGGGCAGCGCCTCCGGACCGGAATACGAGCAGTGCACTCGCTTTCCGAGCCCGGAGAGCGCCAACCCCAAGCCGAGTGCGCTACCGATCGTGTCGGGATCGGGGCGCACGTGGCTGATGATCGATACGGAATCGGCGGCGCGCAAGGCGGCGGCCACCGATTCCACCGAAGCACGATTCACCCGGCAGAGTCCTCAGACTCGTCGGCGTCGTCGTGCCGGTACGGGTCGCTCTCGCCCGCGGGCTGCGCATCGCGAGCCACCCGGGCCACGGACTCGTCCTGGGCTCGGGCCCGAGCCAACAGCTCGTCCATCGCTCTGGTCGCGTCCGGAACCGTGTCGAGTTCGAAGCGCAGCGTCGGGGTGAACCGCACGCCCGTTCCGGCGCCGACCTTGGACCGCAGGGCGCCGGTCGCGGCGGCCAGTCCGGCCGCCGCTTCCGCCACATCTGGTTCGTCCTCCACCGAGGCGCCCATCACCGTGTAGAAGATGGTCGCATCGTGCAGATCGCCGGTGACCCGACAATCCGTGATCGTCACATGAGCGAGCCGCGGATCCTTGATCTCCCCACCGATCGCCGAGGCGACGATGGTGGTGATCCGCTTGGCAAGCCGTGCGGCCCGTGCAGGATCAGCCATGATCTAGTCCCGTGCCTTCTCGACCATCTCGTACGCCTCGATCACGTCGCCGACCTTGATATCGCTGTAGGTCAGCGTCAGACCACACTCGAAGCCCTCGCGGACCTCGGTCGCGTCGTCCTTCTCGCGCTTGAGCGAGCTGATCGTGACGTTCTCGGCGACCACCGCGTTGTCGCGAAGCAGTCGTGCCTTCGCGTTGCGGCGGACGATGCCCGACTGCACCATGCAACCTGCGATGTTGCCGACCTTGGACGACTTGAAGATCGCACGGATCTCGGCGCGGCCCAGTTCGGACTCCTCGTAGATCGGCTTGAGCATGCCCTTGAGCGCGGCCTCGATCTCCTCGATCGCCTTGTAGATGACCGAGTAGTACCGGACCTCGACGCCTTCGCGGTTGGCGAGCTCCGTGGCCTTGCCCTCGGCGCGAACGTTGAAGCCGATGATGATCGCATCCGATGCCGCAGCCAGGTTGACGTTGGTCTCGGTAATGCCACCGACACCGCGGTCGATGACCCGCAGCGAGACCTCGTCGTCGACCTCGATCTGGAGCAGCGACTCTTCGAGCGCCTCGACGGTGCCCGAGTTGTCGCCCTTGAGGATCAGGTTGAGCTGACTGGTCTCCTTGAGCACCGAATCCAGGTCCTCGAGGCTGATCCGCTTGCGGCTGCGTGCGGCCAGCGCATTGCGCTTGCGCGCATTGCGGCGGTCGGCGATCTGCCGCGCGATGCGGTCTTCCTCGACCACGAGCAGGGTGTCGCCTGCTCCCGGCACCGACGTGAAGCCGATGACCTCGACCGGACGCGACGGGTAGGCCTCGTCGACGTCGTCGCCGTGCTCGTCGACCATGCGGCGCACGCGACCGTAGGCGTCGCCGGCGACGATCGAGTCGCCGACACGCAGGGTGCCGCGCTGGATGAGCACCGTCGCCACCGGGCCGCGACCGCGGTCCAGGTGAGCTTCGATGGCCACACCCTGTGCGTCCATGTCCGGGTTGGCGCGCAGATCGAGCGATGCGTCGGCCGTCAGCAGGACTGCTTCGAGCAGCTGGTCGATGTTCAGACCCTGCTTGGCGGAGATGTCGACGAACATCGCGTCGCCGCCGTACTCCTCCGGAACCAGTCCGTACTCGGTCAGCTGGCCACGGATCTTGGACGGATCCGCGCCTTCCTTGTCGATCTTGTTCACGGCGACCACGATCGGCACGTCTGCTGCCTGAGCGTGGTTCAGCGCTTCCACCGTCTGCGGCATGACGCCGTCATCGGCGGCGACCACGAGGATCGCGATGTCGGTGGCCTTCGCACCGCGGGCACGCATGGCGGTGAACGCCTCG
>NZ_JAAYXO010000048.1 GCF_012515855.1 Gordonia sp. (in: high G+C Gram-positive bacteria) | reverse complement strand
GCGCGACGGATGAAGGGGCTCGCGTCGACACCGGACGAACTCCTGGAAGCGCAGACCGAACTGTCCGGCGCCCTGAGCTTCGCGGCACGCCTGCAGGCGGTCTCCGACCTCGGGGCGGCGCGTCGCCTGATGGACGAGTGCGTTGCGAACGCGCGCTATGCGGCGCGCGGCGTGATGCTGCAGCAGCGAGCGGAGGTCGCGACCGCCATGGGCGATCTCGACACCGCGGTCGAAGACCATGAACAGGCCATCGCGGTGTGGACGGTGGAGGGACTCGACCATGCCGCAGACGGCGCAGTGCTCGATCTCGCGCACGCCCAGCTCCTCCGCGACGACGAACCGCGCGGCATCATCGAGGCCGTTCGGCCGGTGATCGCGCGGATGGCGGAGCGCGGCGACACGCACGGCGTCTCGACCGGCTGGCAGATGCTCGGGCGTGCGCAGATCACGGCTGGGCTGCCCGAGGACGCGGTGGTCTCGTTCACGCACGTGCTCGACGGCTTGACCGGCGACGAGCATCCCGGCTACATCGCCCAGGTGCGGCAGGGTCGCGCGGGCGAGTTGATGGATCTGGATCGCTTCGCCGAGGCCGTCGCCGACCTCGAGGCGGCGGCGGAGCTGTACGCGGAAGTGGGCGCGGACTACGAGATCGGCGATGTGTGGCGCACCGCTGCGGTGGCCGCGCACTACGGCGGCGACCAACCCGCCGCGCGGGCGTACCTGGAGCGGGCCGATCAGCTCTATGCGTCGCTCGGCAGTGACGACGGTGCGATCGAGTACAAGCGCGCTCGACTGGACCTGTCACGGGCCGACGTGATTCGCAACGACCATCCGGCGCGGGCGGCGGAGGTGCTGCGGGACGTCGTCGAACGCGGTCGGGTCGCGAACTGGATCGACGTCGCGGTGAGCGGCTTGCACCTGTCGGCGCTGGTGGCGATGCAGAGTGAGGACCGGGAAGGGGGCGAGCGGGCACGCCGATTCGTCGATGACGGCCTGCTGCTGGATCCGGAGCACCCGGGCTTGCACGAGCTCGACGAGTTCCTTCGCGAAGGGGACTTCGACAGCTGAGCGCGGCGGTCGCGCTCAGGCGCGGTAGAAGGAATCGGGAGGGCGTCGGTGAAGCGCGGTACGCTCACGTCGATGCCCGACGAATTCCTGATCGCACGGAACCCCGAAGAAGGCTCCACGCTGCCGTATCTGGTCCGCATTCCGCTGGGGCCGCGGGGGATCGTGCTCAAAGTGCGCGACACCTGGCCCGGAGCGACCAAGGTGTACTGCCACCGGACCGACGAGTGGCCGGCGGATCCGGAGATCGTCGAGGCGCTGCCGGTGAAGTCGGTCAGCAAGCGGGGCGCGGCGATCGACCTCGTCGTCGACCGTGCACGCAAGTCCCGCTCGCAGTTCGTCATCACGCAGGCGCGCGGGCGGGAGATGATCTTCTGGCAGTCACGCCAGACCGCGAAGCAGGCGCGTCCCAACGTGGCGCTGCCGACGGCGCGGGCGCACGGCTCGGTCCTCGACATCGTCGTCGACACCGGTGAGCGCTACGCCTGGAACTTCGGTCACCAGCAGGCGAACGTCGAGAAGCGCAAACTCCGGGTCGGCGACTACGGCGTGTTCGACGGCGACGCACTGATCGCCAGCATCGAACGCAAGAGCATGGCCGACCTCGCGTCCAGCCTGCTGTCCGGGAAATTGAACTACGGACTCGCCGAGATGTCCGAGCTGTTCCGCGCGGCGGTCGTGGTGGAGGCGCCCTACAGCCAGGCGTTCAAGCAGGAGCACGCCAGTGGGGCGTCGGTCGCGGAAGCCGTTGCCGAAGCGCAGGTCCGGTTCCCGAACGTCCCGATCGTCTTCTGCGACAACCGCGGCCTGGCGCAGGAATGGTCGTATCGGTGGTTCGGCGCGGCGCTACACGAGTACCGCCAGCGCGCCGGGACCGACGCGGTGGTCGCGACCATCGCCGAGGGGCCGGAGGCGTCGCCGAAGCAGATCCGGGCGTGGGCGGCGGCGCAGGGACTCGACGTGCCCGACCGCGGACGGATTCCGAAGTCGATCCGAGCCGCCTGGGAGCAGCGGAACGGCTGATCCGGGTGCTTTGCGCCCTACGAGGGGATGCCGCGGAAGTGCGTGGTGAGCCTGCGGTCGTCGTCGATGAGGTGAAAAGCGACGCCCGGGCGCTGCACGGTGTTGACCACGTCGTCTCCCTCGAACGGCAGGTTCAGGGTCGACGAGACGCCCGGGGCCACCACGTGCGGTCGTCCGGCGAAGGTCGTGACGGCGGGTGTGTGCGCATGCCCGGAGACGCAGCCGACGATGTTCGGGTGCGCCTCGACGAACTCGGCGAGCAAGGCCGGATCGAGTTGGCAGCGGTCGTCGATGAACGGGATGCCGATGGTCACCGCGGGGTGGTGGAAGGCCACCAGGACCGGGGTGTCGGAGCCGGCCTCGGCGATCTGCGCGCTCGCCCAGTCGAGGGTGCCCCGCGAGAGATAGCCGTCGGAACGACCCGGAATCGACGAGTCGAGCGTCAGCACCAGGAGACCGTCGAGGCGCAGGGCCGAGTTCACCGGCTCGCTGCACGACGCCTCGCGGATCACCGAGTTGTACGCGGTGCGGTCGTCGTGATTGCCGAGCGTCCAGAGCACGGGGATGTCGGTGGCCAAGGCGTCGACGGCCTCGCGGTACTCCTCGGGAAGTCCTTCGTCGGCGATGTCGCCGGTCACCAGCAGCGCGTCGATGTTCCGCGGACCGCCGCAGCGGCCGTTGAGGTAATCCATCACCGCGTCGACCCGTTTGCGATGCTCAGCCGTCCCATTGACGTGGAGGTCGCTGATCTGCGCGACGACAAACATGCGACTCCTTAGAGGTAACGATGGTTTCCTGATTCGGGGCTTCCTGCTCCAGGCTAGCGCCGTTGAGCTGAGTCGACACCAGGCGACCTCGTGTTCTGCGGTCAGATCGCCGGGTGCGCGATCCTGTGGTCGCGCACACGTAACTCGACTTAGGTCGGTTGCACCCGGACCGATTCGCCGAATCGGTACGGCGAACTCGCGAGGACGCCGCGGAGATGGCGACGCAGGCGCGACATCTCCGCGCGGACCGTCACGGTGCGGTCGGGGCTCCCGAACAGCTTGTCCGACAACTGCGCTGCGGTGAGTCCGGCCGGGTGCTCGGCGAGCAGTCCGATGATCTCCAGATGCCTGGGCGACGGACGGAACGTCCATGCGCCGCCGCCGGAATCCACGCGGATCGACGGTGTGCCGTCGGGCTCGGTCGTCACGGTCAGGGTGGTTTCGACTGGAGAGCTGCTCGGATCGGTCGCGCGGACAAGCCATCCGCCGGGCAGCGGCTCCACGTCGCACAGCCCGAGGGCGCCAACATGCATCCGTCCCGCCGACAGCAGGTTCGGTACCGCGATGCGGGCGACTGTCGGCATCTGGTGGACGGCCGCGACCCACCCCTGGTGATCGATGGCGACCGCAGGCTGGGTGACGCGCCCGACGATCGGTGCCGCGATGCTGCGCAACAGGTCGAGCTGCGACCGATGCTCGTCGCGCAGTCGGGACTCGGTGAGTTTCGCGACCGAGTCGACGAGCGCCAGGGTGGTCGGATGGATCGACGGTGCGGGACCGCTCACGTCGACCACTCCGAGCAGTTCGCCGGTGCGAGGATCGCGGATCGGGGAGGCGGTGCACGTCCACGCGTGATGGGAGCGGACGAAGTGCTCGGCGGAGAACACCTGCACCGGGTGCCGCGAGGCCAGGGCGGTCCCGATCGCGTTGGTGCCGACCTGGCGCTCGGACCACGACGCGCCCTCGGTGAACTTGAGTTGATCGGCGCGACGGAGGGCGCGGGATCCGCCGGCCCGCCACAGGACGTGGCCGGAGGCGTCGGCGACGATGATCAAGTTGTCGCTGTCGGTGACCACCGGCCGCAAGCTGGCGACGATCGAGTCCAAACAGCCTGCGAGGCCCGACTCCGTGCGACGACGTTCCACGTCGGCGAACCCCAGCGGGTCGTCGCCGGCTCCGTGCTCGGGGTCGACCCCGGCGACCGTCGCCCGCGCCCAGGACTCACTGATCACGCTGCGCGGATGCGCGGGCATCTTGCCGCCGGACATCGCGGCGTCGTACATCGCGTGAAGTGTGGCGGCGAACTCTCGAGGGTCGTCGGCCGCCGTGATCGCGGGTTCTGCCGCGGGGCGCATGCAAGGCCTCCTCTGTGTCCCGTGAGTTCGGTCCAACGGGTGTGTCCTGGGTCATAGTGACTGCCTCAGCGTGGGCCGTCGGTCCCGGTTCGTCAAGAGTGTTGCAACCCCTTGCAACCCTTGTCGTCACAACTGCAGCCGTGTGTGCTGTGCATCACAGAAGTGAACGCAAGAAACGTGACCGCAGAGGTGGTTACGCAGCGCAGTGAAAGGACACTCCCATGACGCAGACCATCGATCGTCCGGCCTCGGTGGGCGAGCAGACCCCCAACGGCAGGGTCGACGCCTGGCTCGAGAGGTTCAACGCGGCGCTGGCGTCGGGTGATCCCGCGGCCGTCGCCGACCTCTTCGTCGCCGACTCGTACTGGCGCGACCTCGTCGCGTTCACCTGGAACCTCAAGACCGTCGAAGGGCGCGAGGAGATCATAGCGATGCTCAGCGCCCGTCAGCGGGAGACCGGTGCGGGCGGCTTCGCCCGCACCGAGGACGCCTCCGAGGATGCGGGCGTCGCCGCAGCGTTCATCGACTTCGAGACGGCCGTCGGTCGCGGCGACGGACTGGTCCGCGTCCGGGAAGACGACGACGGCGTCGACCGCGCGTGGACGCTGCTCACCACGCTGCAGGAATTGAAGGGACATGAGGAGCGGACCGGCTTCTCCCGTCCGATGGGCGCGGTGCACGGCAGCGATCCGGATCCGCGGTCGTGGGCGGAGAAGAAGGAGGACGAGGAGGCGGAGCTGGGCCGTGCCGTCCAGCCGTACGTGCTGGTCATCGGCGGCGGTCAGGGCGGTATAGCGCTCGGCGCCCGCCTGCGTCAGCTGGGGGTGCCGTCGATCGTCGTCGATAAGCACGACCGCCCCGGCGATCAGTGGCGCGGCCGGTACAAGACGCTGTGCCTGCACGATCCCGTCTGGTACGACCACCTCCCGTACCTGCCGTTCCCGTCCAACTGGCCGGTGTTCGCGCCCAAGGACAAGATCGGCGACTGGCTCGAGTTCTACACCAAGGTGATGGAGGTGCCGTACTGGAGCAAGACCGAGTGCACGTCGGCCTCCTACGACGACGCGACGGGCAAGTGGACCGTCGAGATCGTCCGCGACGGCGAGCCGATGACGCTGCACCCGACGCAACTGGTCCTCGCCACCGGCATGTCGGGCAAGGCCAACGTCCCGACCTTCACCGGGCAGGACGTGTTCGCCGGCGATCAGCATCACTCCAGCAAGCACCCCGGGCCAGACGCGTACGCGGGCAAGAAGGTGGTCGTCATCGGCGCCAACAACTCCGCCCACGACATCTGCAAGGCGCTGGTGGAAGCGGGCATCGACACCACGATGGTGCAACGGTCGTCCACGCACATCGTCAAGTCCGACTCGCTGATGGAGATCGGCCTCGGTGCGCTGTACTCGGAGCAGGCGGTGGCCGACGGCATGAGCACCAAGAAGGCCGACATGACCTTTGCGTCGCTGCCGTACAAGATCATGCACCAGTTTCAGATCCCGCTGTACGACCAGATCCGTGAGCGTGACAAGGACTTCTACCAGCGGCTTGAGGACGCCGGGTTCGATCTCGACTTCGGCGACGACGACTCGGGCCTGTTCATGAAGTACCTGCGTCGCGGCTCGGGCTACTACATCGATGTCGGCGCCTGCGAGCTGGTCGCCGACGGCACCATCAAGTTGGCCAAGGGCGGCGTCAGCCACCTGACCGAGAACTCGGTGGTCCTCGACGACGGCACCGAGCTGGACGCCGACGTCGTCGTCTACGCCACCGGCTACGGCTCGATGAACGGCTGGGCGGCCGACTTGATGGGCCAGGAGATCGCCGACCGCGTCGGCAAGGTGTGGGGCCTGGGCTCCGAGACCACCAAGGACCCCGGCCCGTGGGAGGGGGAGCAGCGCAACATGTGGAAGCCCACCCAGCAGCCCGGTCTGTGGTTTCACGGCGGCAACCTGCACCAGTCGCGGCACTACTCGCTGTACCTGGCACTGCAGCTCAAGGCGCGCATCGAGGGCCTCGACACCCCGGTCTACGGTCTGCAGGAGGTGCACCACCTGAGTTGATCGCGGCTGCGCCGGCGCTCTCCCGGTGAGAACGCATGAAGCGTCGGTTTCCGCACAGCCTTCAAGCTGATGCGCGAGCCGACGCTTCATGCGTTTGCGGGGTCGACCGACCTACAGCACCCCGTACCCCACCAGGCCGACGTACCCGGCGATCTCGAACTCGTTGACGCGCACATGGCCACCCCACTCGTTGCCGCCGACGGTCGTGACGCGTCCGTCGTCGTAGGCGAGCACGATGTTGGTGTGCTGGCGGAAGAAACTCTTGTCCGAGTAGAGCATCACGTCGCCGGGCTTGGGCTCGTAGCCGGAGTCGGCGGCGCGAAACCGGCCGTGGTCCTGGTAGTACTCGGTCAGCGTGTAGACGCCGGGGATGCGCCAGCTCCCGGAGTTGGGATTCTCCAGAGGAGCACCCGCCTGATTCATCACCCACGTGACGAAGTTGGCGCACCACGCCTCGTCGACGCCTTCGGAGAACTTGGTGCCGTCGGGCTGCGCGTCGAACTCGGTGCGGGTGATCTCGACGATCCGCTGCTGCGTCGGGGTCATGGTCGCGGTGTCGAGGTCGGGGAAGCTGCGATCGCGGTTGTTCCACCAGGTCGTCACGAAGCCGACGGCGCCCGCGTTGACGGCGACGACCGTCGCGCCGCCCAACAAGAGCACCACCACGGCGAAGGTGATGCCGAGCTTGCGGCGTTTTCCTGACATGCAGGCCAGGGTAGCGAGTCGTTTCCCGCGACGGCAGCGGCGCGTCGGTCCTACGATCGACGACATGAGCGAAACTCCAGAATTGAGTCCCACCGACTGGGTCCGCGACCAGACCGAGAAGATCCTCGCAGCGGGCACCACCGAGGCCGTCCAGCTGTCGGGGATGAAGATCGTCCTCTTCACCACCACCGGCGCCAAGTCCGGTAAGAAGCGGTACGTCCCGCTGATGCGCGTCGAAGAAGAAGGCAAGTACGCAATGGTGGCGTCGAAGGGCGGTGCTCCGCAGCATCCGTCGTGGTACTTCAATGTCAAGGCACACCCGGAGGTTCAAGTGCTGGACGGCGACGTCTGGACGACGATGACCGCCCGCGAGCTCCCCGAAGGCGACGAACGCGAGCATTGGTGGACGTTGGCCGTCGCGGCCTTCCCGCCCTACGCCGAGTACCAGACCAAGACCGACCGCTTGATCCCGGTGTTCGTGCTGGAGTGACTGCGGGGCCGACCAGCGCTAAAGGTCGCCCGGGAGCTTGTCGCGTCGGATGCCGCGCCAGGTGGGGTGCCGCAGGTGCCCGGTGGACGTCCAGTCCATGAACGCGACGTCGGCGACGATCTTCGGCAGCACCCAGGTCGCGCTCCCCGCGACCGGCTTGTCGATGTCGTCGACGAACGGGCAGCGGCTGATCCGCAGCGGCTGCAACTCCTCCAGGAGGGCGTCGAGTTCGGCATCGGTGAAGCCGGTGCCGACGCGACCGAGGTACCGCAGGCCGCGGTCGGCTGGCAGTCCGACCAGCAGCGACCCGATCTTCGAGTCCGACCCGCGGCCGGGGCGATAGCCGCCGATCACCACCTCGACGCTGTTCCAGTTCTTCTGCTTGCGCCAGTCCGAACTCCGACGACCGCTCGCGTACCGCGCGGCGCGACGTTTCGCGACGACGCCCTCCCACCCGCGTTCGCGTGCGACGGCGACCGCGGTGTCCGCGGGGCCCGGCAGCAGGGGTGGGATGTCGATCAGCGGTTCGTCGTCGAAGTAGTCGAGCGAATCGAGGATCTCGCGTCGGACCTCCCACGGCTGTTCCCACAGGTCGACGCCGTCGAGGTGCAGCACGTCGAACAGGTGGACCCGCAACTCGTGGGGCTCGGATGTCCGCTTGCGTGAACTCAGCAGCGAGAAGTCGGTGAGGCCTGCTGCGTTGACGGCGACGATCTCGCCGTCGAGCACGGCGTCGACCGGCTCTCCACCGCGCGTCAGGCAGTCGGCGAACGCACCGAGTTCGGGGAAGTCGCCGGTGAGGTCGTTGCCCGACCGCGACACCAGGCGCGCACGACCGCCGAGGACGCGGATCAGCGCGCGGAAGCCGTCCCACTTGCCCTCGTACGCCCAGTCGTCGTCGAGGCCGTCGATCGGGTCGTCGGTGGCGAGCATCGGCCGCAGCCCCATCAGGTCCGGGCGCGGCGGCTCCGCCTCCTCGCGAATCGGCTGCACCGGCCGAGGGGAGCGCGACGGCGCCGACTCGAGCCGCGTGCGCGAGGACTGCTTCTTCCGATACTCGCCGAGATCGATCACCTTGTCGCTGACCGGCGCCGGCGTCGCCTCGTCCGAGAGCTCCGCCAGCAGGTCGCCGTCGACCTCGTAGCGCTCCATCACCTCCGACCACAGCAGCTGCTCAAGGCCCGGTTCGGTCAGCTCGTCCCAGGTGCGCGGCGCCGCGGCGAACGGTTTCGCGAGCCCGCGCAGCGAGTACGGCGCCAGCGTGGTCTTGGCCGCGGTGTTCTGACTCCAGTCGATGAACACCTTGCCCTCGCGTTGGGCCTTCGCCATCGTCGCCGTCACGGTCTGGGGTTCGGCGGCGGCCATCGCCGTCGCGATCTGCTTGGCGACGGCTCGCGCCGACTCCGACTTCACCGGCGACGCCAACCGCGCATACACGTGGATGCCCTTGCTGCCGCTGGTGACCGGGAACGACGACAACCCCGCGTCGGCCAACATGTCGCGGATGTCGAGGGCGACGCGCGCGCACTGGTCGAGCGTGACGCCCGGTCCCGGATCGAGGTCGAGCACCAGGCGTTCGGTGCGACGGTCGACGTCGTCGGAGAGGTCGATCCGCCACTGCGGCACGTGCAGTTCCAGTGCGGCCACCTGCGCCAGCCACACCAGATCGGCGGCCGACCGCACCACCGGATACACGGTCTTCCGCTCGGCATGCTCAATCGTGAAGTGCGCGATCCAGTCCGGCGTTCCCGCAGGCAGGGTCTTCTCGAAGAAGGGCGCCGACTCGGTTCCGGCGGGCCACCGCTTGCGCGTCACCGGACGCGATGCCAGATGCGGCAGCATCGCATCGGCCATCCGGATGTAGTAGTCGACGACGTCGAACTTGCGGGTGCCGGTGGCCGGGTACAGCACCTTCTCCAGGTTGGTGAGCGCGATGGTGCGCCCGTCGACCTCCAACTGTGACCGCGTCATGGAATGAATTGTCCCCTCGGTGCTGGCACAATGGCCCACATGCGCTCGATCTGGAGAGGCGATCTGAGCTTTGGTCTGGTCAACGTACCGGTCAAGGTTTATTCCGCCACGGAGAGTCACGACCGGACCTCGCATCAGGTCGACTCGGCCGACGGCGCGCGGATCCGTTATCGCCGCGTTCGTGAGGGCACCGACACCGAGGTCGAGTTCTCGAAGATCGCTAATGCGTACGAGTCCGAGAGCGGCGAGCGCGTGATCCTCACCAAGGACGACCTCGCGATGCTTCCGGTCAGCAAGAGTCCGGAGATCGCGATCCTGGAGTTCGTGCCGATCGACCAGGTGGATCCCATCTACTTCGACAAGCCGTACTACCTGGAACCCTCGTCGAAGTCGCCGAAGGCCTACGTGCTGCTGGCGAAGGCGCTCGAGACCACCGAACGGCTCGCGATCGCGAACTTCACGCTCCGCAACAAGACACGGTTGGCGGCGCTGCGCGTGATCGACGGGGTGATGACCCTGCAGACCCTGCTGTGGCCCGACGAGGTCCGCGTCCCCGACTTCGACTTCCTCAGCGCCGACGTCGAGATCCGCGACCAGGAGCTCGACATGGCGGCGTCGCTGATCGAGACGATGGCCTCGGACTTCGACCCGAGCCAATTCGAAGACACCTATCAGATCGAGCTCAACAAGCTGATCGAGGCGCGCGCCGGCGGCGATGAGGCCTTCCCCGAGACCGACGAGGCGCCGGAGGACGACGACTCCGAGGTCGCCGATCTGTTGGCCGCGCTCCGCGCGTCCGTCAAGGGGCGAGGCCGGGACGTGCCGGAGGTCGATTCGGACGCTTCCGAGACAGACGACGAAGAGTCTGCGCCGAAGAGGGCCGCGAAGAAGACAGCGGCGAAGAAGACGGCGGCCAAGAAGGCCCCGGCGAAGAAGGCTGCCGCGAAGAAGGACGCGCCCCGGCGGGCCGCGGGCTGACCGGCGGTAGATTCGGCGAACCCGCGTTTGCGGCTTCGGATTTCGTCTAGGGGTGGGCCACCCTCCCGATCTGTACAGTGATGCAGACCATAGGAGTTCGGTGACGCCAGGGAGGCTCAGCGGAGATGAGTGATGTGCAGCAGCAGCGGGGAACCACGCAGGATCCGCTCGACGTGCTGATCGTCGGAGCCGGGCTGTCGGGGATCGACACCGCGTACCGGCTGCGAGAGCGCAACCCCGGGCTGAATTACCGAATCGTGGAGCGCCGCAACAGGATCGGCGGCACCTGGGATCTGTTCCGGTATCCGGGCGTGCGGTCGGACTCCGACATCTTCACCCTCAGTTTTCCGTGGAACCCGTGGCGCGGAAAGCGCACCGTGGCCCAGGGCGACGAGATCCGCGACTACCTGGAGCAGACGGCCCGCGACTTCGGGATCTACAACCACATCACCTTCGGCGTCGACGTCTCCGGTGCCGACTTCAACAGCGAGACCGACCTCTGGACCGTCGACGTCTTGGTGGACGGCGAGCCGACGGTGATCGTCACCCGCTTCCTCTACATGTGCACCGGCTACTACCGGTACGAGAAGGGCTATCGGCCCGAGTTTCCCGGCGAGAACGACTTCGAGGGCACCTTTGTGCATCCGCAGTTCTGGCCGGAGGATCTCGACTACGCGGGCAAGAACGTCGTCGTCATCGGCTCCGGCGCCACCGCCGTCACACTGATCCCGTCGATGGCCGACGAGGCGGGCAGCGTCACCATGCTGCAGCGGTCGCCGACCTACATGTTCCCGCTCCCGTGGGAGGACGGACCCACCAAGCTGCTGCAGCGGGTGCTGCCCGCGCAGGTGTCGCACAACATCACGCGCTTCCGCAATGCCATCTCCACCATGCTGCTCTTCCTGTACTGCCGCACCTTCCCCAAGCTCGCGCGCCGAACCCTGCGCCGCATCGCAATTACCATGCTGCCCAAGGGATTCGACGTCGACACCCATTTCAAGCCGCGATACGAACCGTGGGACCAACGCCTGTGCGTGATCCCCGACGGCGACTTCTATCGCGCCATCAAGGCGGGCACCGCCGACGTCGTCACCGACGGGATCAAGCAGATCACCGCGACCGGCGTCGACCTCGACTCGGGACGGCACCTGGAAGCAGACATCATCGTCACCGCGACCGGCCTGGACCTGGTGACCTTCGGCGGCGCCACCCTCTCGGTGGACGGCGTGACCTTCGAGCCGGGCGACAAGTACGCCTACCGCGGGTACATGCTCAACGACGTGCCCAACATGGCGTGGGCGGTCGGCTACACCAACGCCTCGTGGACGCTCCGCATCGATCTCACGGCGAAGGCCGTCGCCGAACTCCTCCAACACATGAAGAAGAACGGCTACACCCGCGCGGTGCCGTCGTTGCACGGCGCGAAGCCGAAGACGCATCCGTTGCTGGAACTCGACTCGGGCTACGTCAAGCGGTCGGGCGGCAAACTCCCCAAGGCCGGCGACCGCGCGCCCTGGCTGGTGCGCCACAACCTGATCCTCGACGCCATCGACGCGCGCAAGTACGACGTCGAAGAGGAGATGAGTTTCTCCTAGCGCGTCGGGCCGGGGTAGCCGCGTCGTTCGCCGAGATCCGCGTGCTTCCTGCGCACGCGGATACCGCTGAGGCCCGCGGATCGTTGGGTGGCAGCCGCCCGGCACCCTTTCGGCGCAGCCATTTGAGACGTATTGTGTCCGTATGTCTCAACTGACCCGCGATGACGCCGTCGCCGACTTCTTTGCTCGCGTCGAATCCCAGGAGATCAGCGAGCCGACGGAGCTCGACGCGATCTGGGCGGCCCTGCCGACCGTCACCGTCGACGAGATCCTCGGCGACTGGCGTGGCGGGGAACTGCCGTCCGGGCACCCGATGGACGGTCAGCTGGAGAAGGTTCGGTGGCACGGCAAGTGGTTCCGCACCTGGAATGACGTCGCCCCGATGGTCTGCCGTGACGACGACGGCAACCTCTACTCCAACAAGGAGATCGGCAAAGGCGAGGCCAGCCTGTGGGAGGTCGGCTTCCGCGGTGAGGTGACCGCGTCGATGGTCTACGACGGTCAGCCGGTGATCGACCACTTCAAGCGGGTCGACGAGAAGACCCTCATGGGAATCATGAACGGCAAGACCTCACTGGTGCGCGACAAGCACTTCTACTTCTTCCTGGTGCGCGACTGACGGCGGCCGGGTCGGTCGGCTAATCGATCCGAGTCTTACCGTTACCCGGCGTCACAGGGCAGAATGAGCCGCATGGTTTCGATCGCCTTCGGCAGAGCACGGCAGAACGACATCTACACGGCGGGAATCCACGGGCGAAAGCCCAAGGTGCCCACGGACTTTGCGGAGCTCGAGCGTCGTGCGCAAGCGGTGATGAGCCGACGCGGGTGGGCCTACATCGCCGGTGGCGCCGGGGAGGGTCGCACCATGGACGCCAACCGGGAGGCCCTCGACCGCTGGGCGATTGTGCCGCGCATGCTGCGCGACACCTCTGAGCGCAGCCTGGAGACCGAACTCTTCGGCCAGAAGCTCGAAGCGCCGGTGCTGTTCTCGCCGGTCGGCGCCGGGGCGCTCGCGCACCCGAACGCCGACGTTCACATCGGCGAGGCCGCCGCCCAACTGGGCGTGCCGTACATCTTCTCCAACCAGGGTTGCGCGCCGATGGAGGACGTCGCTGCGGCGATGGAGGCCGTCACGCCCGGGGCACCGCGCTGGTTCCAGCTCTACTGGTCCACCGACGACCGCCTGGTCACCAGCCTGATCAACCGCGCCGAGAAGATGGGCGCGGCGGCCCTGGTGGTCACCCTCGACACCACCATGCTCGGCTGGCGTCCGCAGGACTTGAACCTCGGCTCGCTGCCCTTCGCGCGAGCCGAGGGCATCAACCAGTACACCTCCGACCCCACGTTCTGGGAGATCGTCGCTGAGCGCCTCAAGGCGGCGACGGGCGAGAAGCCGGAGATCTCCCTGGGCGCGATCAAGACTCTGTTGTCGATCGCCCGCAATGTCCCGGGCGACCTCAAGGACAACCTCACCAAGCCCGAGCCGCGCGCCGCGGTGCAGACCTTCCTCGACATCTACTCGCGACCGTCGCTGAACTGGGACGACATCGCCACCCTGCGTGACCGGACGTCGCTGCCGATCGTGCTCAAGGGGATTCTGCATCCCGACGACGCACGCCAGGCGGCCGACGCCGGGATCGACGGCATCATCGTCTCCAATCACGGCGGCCGCCAGGTGGACGGCTCCATCTCGTCCGCCGACGCGCTGGTCGACGTCGTCGACGCGGTGGGCGGGCAGATGAAGATCCTCGTCGACTCCGGTTTCTATACCGGCTCGGACGTTTTCAAGGGCCTCGCGCTCGGCGCCGACGCGGTCTGCATCGGCCGGCCGCACATGTACGGGCTCGCACTCGATGGGACCGACGGCGCCCGGGATACGGTCGCGAACATCATCGGCGAACTCGATCTGACGCTGGGGCTGTCGGGCCACCGGAACGTCGCCGATCTCGATCGGAGCGCCCTGAAGCGGTTGGGGTGACGGGCGTGGGGGATCGGCCGCCGGTCCTGGTGACTGGACTGCAGCGCGGCCTTCTCCTGACATCGGTGGTTGTCGGCTCGGTGTTCGTGGTCGTTTTTCTGGCCGGGGGAGTGCTGTCGCTGATCGCGGGGCTGGTGAAGCCTGCGCTGACCGCCGGCGAGCTCTTCTTGTCACCGTTGTTCGCGGGCATTGCGGGTCTGGTGACTTTTCTCGCCTGGCGGACCTATCGGAGAGTGCAGGCCGCGGGGGCGTGCCCGCCGTCGCCGCCGGGTGTCCAGACGGTCGTGAGCGTCCGGTCGAGGCCCACCGTGCGAGCGGCCCTCTTCGGTATCGCTGCGGCGTACCTGTGCTGGCTCGGCGTGCGGGGTTACGTTGCGCTTCTCGCCGAACGTTCCGGGGACGACGCGTCGTCCGCGCAGTTCGCCGCACTCGCGATGGCGGCCACGCTCGTCTGGATGGGATTGATGGTCAGCGGGTTCCCGATCTGGACGCTCACCGCGCTCGGCCGCGAGAATCTCCGACTGACCACCGCCGGCATGGTGCTGCCGCCGAGTCGGCAGGGTGGTCGGTGGTTCGTCGCGTGGCCCGACCTCGTCGAAGCGACCTGCCGCGACTACGAAGCGCGTGGGTTCTCCGCGGGCCACGAGTGGACCTTCCGCGCCCGGAGTGGTGACGAGGTGCGGTTGTCGTATCCGGCGGGCGCGGTGCCGCGACCGGATGCGCTGCGGCACGAGATCGGTCGCTGGGCGCCGCACGCACGCATCGTCTGACCAGAAGTGTTTGCAGGTCTAACGCATGAAGCGTTGGTTCCCGCACAGTGTCCGACACTGCGCGGGAGCCAACGCCTCATGCGTGGCAGACCCCGAATCGGCCGAGTCAGACCAGCGGGCGGCCGGTCCGCATCCGCCAGCGGACGTCGGCCAGCAGGAGGTTGAACGGGAAGAGGCGGAGCGGGCGCGGCACCAGGCGCAGCAGCCGTCGGGCGACGGCGTTGTGCGCCGCGAACACGCGCTCCTGCATCGGGGTGGCGGTGATGCCCATCTTCTGGCGGAACTCGACGGGCAGGAAGCCGATGGTCATGATCTCGGAGAACCAGCCCATTGCGAGCTGAACGGGCTTCGGGAAGAACTCCATCCGGACGATCCGCATCAGGTACTCGCGGATGGTGTCGTCGATCTCGAGGTTGTCGACGGTCTCGTTCCAGTACTGCTCGAAGTCGGCGCGGGTCGCGGGCCACATCTCCGGCGGCATCTGCAGGGTGGTGCCCATGACCGCACCCTGGCGGTAAGCCTGTTCGGTGATGGTCGACGGGTCGCCGAAGAAGCGCTGCGAGTCCTCCCATCCGCGGTACAGGCACGCGGCCACCCAGAGCTGAAGCTTCGGGTCGAAGGCGTTGTACTCGACGGGACTGTCGCTGCTCGACCGGACCTGCACGTGCGCGCGGTTCACCGCCTGCCGGTACTGGCGACGGTCCTCCTCGTTGCCCATTGCGGCGACGGCCAGGTAGCTGAGGGTGGTGCGGGTCCGCTTCACCGGGACCTTGAACAGGTTGCCCGTGGTCACCTTGCTCTCGAAGACGCCGTAGCCGACCGCGGGTACGGCCAGTTGCATGATCACGTTCGCGGGTCCGCCGAGAAGTGCCAGGCCGACCATCTGGAGATCGTCGACCACCTGCGCGTCGAGCTCGTGTCGGCGCGAAGACCGTTGTCCCACTGACGGTTCGATTGCCTCTGCGGTCATCGCGGATACTCCAGTTCAAGTTAAGTGATAACGACTGTTTCCCCTTTGATTGAACTCTGGGCGGGTCGGGGTGTCAAGATGTTGGGCGTGAGCAATGTCGACGAAACTGCGCAGGGGCTGCGTGCGTACGGGGGCGAGTCGGGCGATGCCCGAGTGGCGCGTCGTCGCACGGCATTGATCGACGCGACGCTCGACATGCTCGCCGAGCCCGAGCCCGGCGCGGTGACGGTCCGGGGGATCTGCGCGCGAGCCTCCCTGACTCCGCGCTACTTCTACGAGAGCTTCGCCGGCGCCGACGCGCTGGTGGAGGCGACCTACGACCTGATCATCGGGGAGATCGCCGAACGGGCCCTTGCGGGCTTCGATGCCGGCTCGAGTCCGCGCGGCAAGGTGGTCGGCGCCGTCGAGGCGATCGTCGACGTCATCGAAAGCGATCCCCGCAAGGGTCGGGTGATGTTCTCCGACACGCTTCGCAGTCCGGTGATCGCGACCAAGCGCGCCGAGATGATCACGCTCTTCACCAATCTGACCTTCCAGAGTGCTCCCGCGGTGGCGAAGGTGAGCGGTGGTCAGGAGACCTTGGCGGCGGCCCACTTTCAGGTCGGCGGCCTCGGGCGGGTGCTCGCCTCGTGGACCGAGGGGCTCATCGATCTGGATCGTTCGGCGTTGGTCTCGATTTGTGTTCAGATGCTGCTTCCCGAGAGTCGGGCCGTTGGTCCCAGCGAGGCAAAGCTAAGTTAGCTGTATGACGAACTGGCGTGACTACGGCGCAGCCGACCTTCCGGCGCCGCTCGCTGCGGCCCTGGACGCCTTCGTCGAGCACGGCTATCACGGCACTTCGGTGCGCGACATCGCGGCGCGGGCGGGGCTGTCGGTTCCCGGTCTTTATCACCACTATCCGTCTAAGCAGTCCCTGCTTCAGGGGTTGTTGGAACTGACGATGACCGACCTCCTGCGCCGCTCGGAAGAGGCGCTCACCGAGGCCGGCGACGATCCCGTCGATCGCTTCGACGCGGTGGTCGAATCGCTGCTGCGCTTCCACATGTACCGCCGTGAGCAGGCGTTTGTCGGGTCGACGGAGATTCGGAGCCTCGATCCCGGCTACCACCCGATCTACATCGGGCACCGCATCCGCATGCAGCGACTGGTGGACGACGTGGTCGTCGCCGGAGTCGGCGAAGGGTCGTTCACCACGGGGTCGCCGAAGGGGGCGGCGCGCGCGGTCGCGACCATGTGCGTCGGAGTCTCCACGTGGTATCGCGTCGACGGTCCGATGAGCGCCGACGAGCTGATCAAGCAGAACCTGGAGTTCGCGCGCGCGATCGTCGGCTTCCGCTCTCGCTGATCGGCTCGCGCGGATTCATCCGTAGTGACTCCGACGCGCGGTGGTGTTCGGGTTCTGTGGAGTCTCGTCGCCGGGATTCCCCGTCTCCTCTGCCGTCCTTGACGTGTACGGGCAACCATGACAATCTGAAGCTGACCGAGCGCTCGTTCGGTCGGATACTTGGAGGGTTTCATGGCTGTCGATCTTGGCTACAGCGCACAGGTGCAGGACCTGGTGGCGCGGACGGCGGCCTTCGTGGTCGACGAGGTGCTGCCCATCGAGCAACAGTTCGCCGGTGACATCACCGCGGCCGGCGGCGACGCGATCCGCCTGGAGCTGAACGCGAAGGCGAAGGCCGCCGGGGTGTTCGCACCCCACGCGCCGGTCGAATTCGGCGGCCTCGGACTGAACATGTCCGACCGCGCACCGGTCTTCGAGGCCGCAGGCGCGTCGACCTTCGGTCCGGTCGCCCTGCACATCGGCGCCCCCGACGAGGGCAACATCCACATGCTCGCGCACATCGCGACCGACGAGCAGAAGGTCAAGTACCTCGCTCCGCTGGCGCAGGGCGACGTCCGCAGCGCCTTTGCCATGACGGAGCCGGCCCCGGGTGCGGGTGCCGACCCGAACGCTCTCTCGACCATGGCCGAGAAGGTCAGCGGCGGCTGGAAGATCAACGGTCTCAAGCGATTCATCACCGGTGCGGAAGGCGCGGCCTTCTTCATCATCATGGCCCGCACCATCGGCCAGCGCGGCGACCGCGGCGGCGCCACCATGTTCCTGGCCCCGGCCGAGACCGAAGGCATCAGCGTCGACCGCCACATCCACACCACCGACAAGTCGATGATCGGCGGCCACTGCGAGGTCAGCTTCACCGACGTCTTCGTCCCCGACGAGGACGTGCTCGGTGCGCCGCACGAGGGCTACCGCTACGCGCAGGTCCGCCTCGGTCCGGCCCGCATGACCCACGTGATGCGCTGGATGGGCAGCGCCGTGCGGGCCCACAAGATCGCGGTGGATTACGTGGAGCAGCGCGAAGGCTTCGGCGGTCGGCTCGCCGATCTCGGCATGATGCAGCAGATGATCGCCGACAACGAGATCGACCTCGCCGCGGCCCGCGCCCTGCTGGTCCGCGCCTGCTACGAGCTCGACCTCGGCGAGCACGCCTCCGACTCGACGTCGATCGCCAAGACCTTCGGCGCGGAGGCCTTCGTCCGCGTCGCCGATCGTGCCATGCAGATGTGCGGCGGACTCGGCGTCTCCGAAGACCTGCCGCTGGCTCGCCTCGCGGCCGAACTGCGTCCGTTCCGTATCTACGACGGCCCCAGCGAAGTGCATCGCTGGGCCATCGCCAAGCGGGCCGTCGGCCGCGTGCGCAAGGCGCGTGAGGCCCAGTGACCGCGCAGGACCATCCCGGCCTTAAGTCCGACGACCTGCGACGACTGCTCGTCTCCGCGGGCGTCGACGTGGTCGGCGACCTCCGGATCGAACTGATCAGCGGCGGCCGGTCGAACCTGACCTTCGAGGTCCGCGACGACGTGCACCACTGGGTGGCGCGCCGTCCGCCGATGGGTGGACTGACCCCCTCCGCGCACGACATGAACCGCGAGTGGGACGTGACGTCGGCGCTGGTCTCGACCGCCGTTCCGGTGCCTGCGACCATCGCCATCGACCGCGAAGGTGAGTTCATCGGCGCGCCCTGCACGGTGGTTGAGTTCGTCGACGGTCGGGTGATCCGGTCCGTCGAAGAACTCGCGCAGCTCTCCGACGCCGAGGTGACCGCCAGCGCCGACGCGCTCGTCCGCACCCTCGCCGACCTGCACGCCGTCGACTACCGGGCGGTCGGTCTCGGCGAGTTCGGACGACCCGAGGGGTTCGCCGCCCGCCAGGTGAAGCTGTGGGCGCGCCAGTGGGGCATCGTCAAGACCCGCGAGATGGACGACGTCGAACGGCTCGCCGCGGCGCTCACCGAACGGGTGCCCGCGCAGGCGCGGAGTTCGATCGTCCACGGCGACTTCCGCATCGACAACACGATCCTGGCGCCGAACGACGCGGGCACGGTGGCCGCCGTCGTCGACTGGGAGATGGCCGCACTGGGTGACCCGATCACCGACGTCGCGCTGATGTGCGTCTACCGTGAGCCGGTGTTCTCGTCGGTCCTCGGGTTCGAGGCGGCATGGACCAGCGACCGCTACCCCGACACCGATGGTCTCGCCCAGCGGTATGTCGAGGCCACCGGCACCGACCTCGGCGACTGGGACTTCTACCTCGGCTTGGCGAACTTGAAGCTCGGCGTGATCGCCGAAGGCATCACCCACCGGGCCCTCGCCGGCGGATCGTCGGGCGACGCCAGTGCCGAGCGGGCCGCCGAGGCCACTGCGCACTTCATCGACAACGGACTGAAAGCACTGCAATGACCACTCGCAAAGCAGCCCTGATCACCGGCGGCTCGCGCGGTATCGGCGCGGCCATCGCCGAACGCCTCGCGGCCGACGGCTGGGACCTGACGATCTCGGCCCGCGGCCTCGACGCCCTCAACGAGCGGGCGCAGGCGCTGCGTGCGCACGGCGGACGGGTCGAGGTCGCCGTCGCCGACATGACCGACGACGCCGCCCTCGCCGACCTGACCGCGGCGCACACCGCGGCCTTCGGCCGCTGCGATGCGCTGGTCGTCAACGCGGGCATGGGTGCGATGGGTGCGGTGGAGGACTTCCCGGTCCGGCGTCTCGACCGCCTCTATCAGGTGAATCTGCGTGCGCCGTTCCTGCTGATGCAGGGCATGCTGCCGACGCTGCGGGACACCGCAGGCGCCGACGGCGCGGCCAAGGTGATCGCCATCTCGTCGATCACCGGCGTCTACCCCGAGCCCAACCTGACCGCCTACGGGTCAACCAAGGCCGCACTGATCTCCATGTGCGAGACCTTCAACCTGGAGGAGTCGACGCGCGGCGTCTCGGCCACGGCGATCTGCCCGGGCTATGTCGACACCGACATGTCCGAATGGACCAAGGGCGAGGGTGCGATCCCGGCCGAGGAGATGATCACCGGCGCCGACGTCGCGACCATCGCACACGCGGTCACGCAGCTCGGTCGCTACGCGGTGCTGCCGCAGGCCGTGCTGTCGCGTCCCGGCATCAACCTGCATAGGGCCTGAGTCATGGGAGTCATCTATCTGGTGCGGCACGGCCAGGCGCCGATGCACGCATACTCGACCGACCCCGTTCCCGCGGATGCGCCCGGGCTCACCGACCTGGGCTTCGAGCAGGCGGCTGCCACCGGGCGGGAACTGGCTCGGCAGGTTCCGGCCTTCACTGCAGCGGTGAGCGGCGGCCTGGCCCGGCAGGTCGCCACCCGCGACGCGGTGCTCGCGGCCTTCGGTGACGTCCACGGCGGCGGGGTGCCCGCGACGACCGTGGACGCCGGTTGGGACGAGTACGTGATCCCGGCGTTGCCGGGCGGCCCGACGCCGGATCTCTACGCGTCGCCTGCGGGCTATCAGCAGGTGCTCGACGATGCGCTGCTCCGCTGGACCGAGGGCGCGGCCGACTCCGACGAGACCTACGCCGAGTACGTCGCGCGCACCAGTGCCGCCGCTGGTCGGGCGGTCGCGTTGGCCGGTTCGGGGCAGACCGTGCTCGCCGTCTCGTCGGCCGGCACCATCACCGCGCTGATCGCTCGGCTCTGGGGCGTGCCCGCGCAGTCCTGGCCCGCGCTGGCCCGCGCCATGGTCAACGCGTCGTACACCAAGCTGCTCGTCGGCCGCCGCGGCATCACGGTGGTCTCGGTGAACGAGCACGCCCACCTGTCGGCGACCGACGTCGGGATGGCGACCTTCCGTTGACGGTGCTGCGTGGTCGGTGCGAAGGGCTTGACATAGCTCACTCCGGTATTGCCGAGAGCCGTGTCCGCTTGCTAGGTTGGCGGTCATGACCAGTCAGCCCTTCGCCATCCCGGAGGTCACGTATGTGACCACCGCTTTGGGATGTCGTCTGCCTCTGGCTCGGGTCCTCTGTTGCCATCGAATGCGCTGACCCAGCTCCGACTCACGTTTCTCTGCGTGAGCCCCACATGAGCGGCGACCCCTCCTGCGAGGTCCCGCCCAGGCAACAGGACCCGAACGAAATGACTTCCACGCTCGATCACCCCATTCTTGCGAACGCCGCGCCGATCGGCGCTGTGCGCCCTGCCTCGTCGCACGCGTCGACCGGCCCGCGTCCGCTGCACGTCACCACCGCCAGCCTGCAGTTCTCGACGAAGGCTGCCGCCCTCGTGCTGCGGGCGGCCCGCGTCTCAGGCCCGGTGTTCCGCGACGACGCCGCGGCCATCACCGGCCTCTCGATCTCGACGGTCAACCGTCAGGTCAGCGCCCTCCTCAAGGCCGGACTCATCCGTGAGCGCGCCGACCTCACGCCGCCCGGCGTCGTCGGTCGTCCGCGCGTTCCGTTCGAGGTGAACACCGACGGCTTCCTCACCGTCGGCATCCACATCGGCTACCAGGTCACCTCGATCACCACCCACGATCTTCAGCATCGCGTCGCCGGTGCCATCTCGATCCCGACCCCGCCCGGTGAGACGCCCGAAGACGTCGTCGCCCAGGTCGGTGCCAGCGCCCGTCGGTTCGCCGACCGCTGGGTCGGCAAGCGTCTGCTGTGGGCCGGCGTCGCCATCGGCGGCCGCGTCACCGAAGGCGGCGTCGTCGACCACCCGCGGCTGGGTTGGCAGGGCGTGCCCGTCGGACGTCTGGTTGCCGAGGCCCTCGACCTCCCGGTCTCGGTGGCCTCGCACGTCGAGGCGATGGCCGCCGCCGAGCAGGTGGTCAACGCCGCTGATCAGAGCCAGAACTTCCTCTACTTCTATGCCCGCGAGATGGTCGGCATCGCGTTCAGCGTCGACGGCACCGTGCACACCCCGGCCGCCGGACCGCCCACCATCGGTCACTTCCCGACCGGTCCGACGGTCCTCCTCGACCCGGACAACACCGGTCGCCTGGAGCAGGCGGTCAGCGACTCGGGCGTGCTCTACGCCGCGCAGAAGGCGGGTGTCGAGGTGAAGACGCTCGACGAACTCCGTGCGGCTGCGCGCACCGGCAATACCGTCGCGAACGACATTCTCGTCGAGCGCGGCGAGGTGCTGGGTCGCACGGTGGCGCTGATCTCGGACATCTTCAATCCCGACCACGTGATCCTCGGTGGCCAGGCGTTCACCGATTACCCGGAGGCGCTGCCCGCGGTCAGCAAGGCGCTGCGCGCGACCACCGTGATCACTCAGCGTGACGTCCGCGTCGCCCGATCGGCGATCACCGTGCAGCAGAAGGCCGCCGGTGCCGTGGCGCTCGACGCGATCTACGCCGATCCGCTCGAGGCTCTCGCGTACACCGCGTAGTCCCTCGCGCTACGCTGCTGCCATGGCTGAGGCGCAGGGGCCGGGGGAGCAGGGACCGGAACAGCAGAGTTCAACCCAGTGGGGCATCGACCCGGTCGGCTTGTTCGCCAAGTCGCAGGAACAGGCGCTCCGCGTAGCGAACGAGACTCTCCAGCGCGTCCGCGCCGTGGCGACGGCGGGCGGCAATGCCCCCGACGAACTGCTGCGGCAGGTCGCCGACCTCAGCACGGCCGTCACCGGGCTGGCGGGCAGTGCGACCGGGTTGGCGGGCGTGGTGGCCGAGCCGCTGCACGACTTCATCGTCCAGCAGCGCAAGCTGGCCGAGACCATTGCGAAGTTCGCGCAGGCACAGGCCGAGTTGTCGGTGGTGGTCGCGGAGTTCGCGCAGCGTCAGGCCGAGACCGTCGCGGCGCTGGAGAAGGTGACGACCCCGATGTTCGGGTTGATCGGGGTCGACACACGGACGGATGCGCCGCCGACCGAACCGCGATGATTCGGGACGGCGTTATCGTCGGAACAGGCGGGTGTCGTGCCGGGTCTCGGAGTCCGGAAACGGGATGTTCGCCGACCGCAGGGCGCTGCGAGCGGCGTGCCACCCGCAGAGTCCGTGAGCGCCGGCTCCGGGCGGGGTGGCCGCTGAGCACAGGTAGACGCCCGGTACCCCCGTCGCGTACGGGTCGACAGCCGCCCGCGGGCGCAACAGCAGTTGTCGAGCCGTGTTGGCCCCGGTCGTGATGTCGCCGCCGACGTAGTTGGCGTTGTGGGAGGCGATGGCAGCGGTGTCGCGGACCGTGACGGCACGGATCCGATCACGGAACCCTGGAGCGTAATGCTCGATCCGATTGATGATCAGATCGCGGGCGTCTCCGGTGTACCCCGCGGGGACGTGCGCGTAGGCGTCGATCGGATGGACGTCGCCCGCCGAACGGGCGGGATCGGCGAGGTACTGCTGGCCGACCAGGATGAAGGGCCGGCTCGGCATCTGGCCCCGCCACACTGCGCGTTCGGATTCGACGACCTGACCAAGTCCGCCGCCGACGTGCACGGTGCCGGATTCTCGCGCCGGTCGGTAGCGCCACGGGATGCCGCCCTCGACGGCGAACGCCACCTGATAGGCCGCCGGACCATGCCGAAAGCGGTTGTAGGCACGCGCGATTCGGGGCGGTTGCCGGCCGTCGAGAATGCGGGCGGCGCTCTGCGGTGAGGTGTCGAGAAGGACGAGATCGGCGTCGGGCAGTTCGGCGAGGGAGGTAACGGTTCGACCGGTCTCCACCCGACCTGCGAGCGAGGTGAGGAGACTGATCATCGCGCCGGTGATCGAGGCGGATCCGCCGACTGCCACCGGCCAGCCGTAGCGGTGCGCGGCGGTGCCCAGCGCCACGCCGATCGAGGACGAGAGCGGCGTCGACAACGGGTGGAAGGCATGCGCCGCCACGCCCGCCCACAGGGCGGCCGCTTCCGGGGACCCGAGGGCGGCGCCCAACCAGGTGGCGGGCAGCGCGGCTCGCGCCCCGAAGTGGGCCAGCGCGATCGGGTGGCTCGGGAAGTGAGCCATCGGTTGCAGGAACTCGCTGCTGATCCGATCGAAGCGTGCGGTGAGCGGAGCGAAGACCGTCGAGTACCGCTTGCCCGCATCGCCGAACTGCGCGGCGGTGTCCGCGACCGAGCGGTAGGCCACGGCGCCGCGGCCGGCGTCCAACGGGTGCGCGTACTCGGCGGGCGCCCAACCCCAGGTCAGGCCGTGGGCCGCGAGGTCGAAGTGCTGGGAGAAGGCATTTTCGAGGGCCAGCGGATGGAAACCCGAGCACTCGTCGTGCAGCAGGCCGGGGATCGTCGCCTCGACCGACCGGGTGCCGCCGCCGGGGGTGTCCGCGGATTCCAACACGGTGACGTCGACGCCGGCCGAAGCCAGCGTGACGGCGGCAGCGAGCCCGTTGGGCCCGCTGCCGACGATGAACGCCGTGGTCATACGGTCATTCTAGGCGGCGTCTGGTGGTCGCCGTCCGGAACCCTGTTCCGCACAGCTTCGAGATCAGGGTCCAGACGAAGTTGTCAGTGAGGCGAGTAATGCTGCAGCGTCAGGCTGTTGGTGCTTTGAGTCGACAGGCGATCTCGTCGTAGAAGCTGTTGACCAGCAGGGCCGTCGCCTTCACGAAACCACCCGAGGAGCCCGCGCGCTTAGACCCCATTCGATGCTCGACGGTGATGGTGAACTCTCGAATGTCGCGGCCGTCGACAGGAACGAGACTCGACGGGTCTGTCCGGGCCGCCTCCATGAGCACCGACGTCGCCTCGCGGGTTCCGGAGTGATGCGAGGTGAGACGAGTCTTCGGGTCGGCGTCCTCGAGTTGTTTCAGCAACCATGTGACATGCGTCGACGCGCGGCCGGACTTCGGGGCGGCGACGGTGATTGCGCAACTGGTGCGCTCACGCGCGAGGTCGGCCTCGACGATCATCGGTCCGACCAGGCCGGTCATGCGCAACGTGCCGAAAAGCTTTCCGGAATCGGCGAGTTGGCGCACGCGGCTAACGGCGTCCTTCGGCTCTGCGGGTGCCACCGCCTGCACCTTCTGGCCGAGCATGGCGGATAGCTGCAGACCGGCGTGGCGGATGAGTCGATCGAAGTTCTCGCACACGTCGGCTGCAGTGGCGTCGCGGGCCCCGACAGTTCGGGAGCGGACCGCTTCACGGACCGACACCCAATTGCGGCCCATGTCGTCGAACACGGCCATGCCGCTCGCAGGGCTGGTCGCGTACGTCAGAAATTCGTGCAGGAGTCGCTCGCGGGTGCGGTCGTCGATCCCGGTGTGGTGGAGGGTCAACGCCGCGGTCGTGACGATCTCCTCCCACGCGAGGTGGTGCAGCCGCACAGTCTTGAGGAGCTTCGTCGACGGTTCGAGCGGACTCGACGTCGGATCGGCCTGCAGCTCCGGACTGATCGTCACGACCGCATCGAAGCCTCGTGCTTTCGCAACTGCGAGATAGGTTTCGACCTGTTGCACATCGAGCCGACGAGTGCCGGTCTTGACTTCCACGAGCGCCGTCCACGAAATGCTTCCGCGCGTCACGCAGATCATCCCGTCGGGTCGAACCTGCGCGCCATCGTGGGTGAACGTCGGCTCGACGAAGGTCTCGATCCGGCCGCCCGGCGCACCGAGTTCGCCGGTCACGGCACGTCCGAACTCGCGAACGATCTCGAGCATCGCGAGCAGGATAGACGTCCCTCGCTCCTCTTGATCAGTGGCGCGAGTGCCCGCCGTCGGGAAGGCGCGGGCCCGATGGAACTCGCTCGGCGACGGATCGGTCGGCAAATAGGGGCTGACACGTTCTCTCCAGTCAGCGGGTAGCTTCGGTGTCCGCCGACGTCGTTTGATCCGAACGTTTTCGGCGGGCACCACCTGGGGTTCGGCAGGAGAATCCGCAGATTCGGTCGACTCCTCCGACATCGACACGGGCTCGGGATCGTTCACCTCGACTCCGAATTCGGTGACCAGTGCCGCCAATCCGCCCTCGTAGCCCTGCCCGACTGCTCGGACCTTCCACACGGGTCCGCGGCGGTACACCTCAGCGAACACCAGGGCCCGTTCGTCCGTCAGGCCGTCGATCGGGAAGACCACTAGCGGCTCGGCATCGACGCCGTGCGCGACAGTCATGCGAGACTGTTCAGCCGTGCCGAACGGTTCAGACTCGTCGTCGACGCTGGCCCCGATCACCACCCGATCGATCTCGGCTGGCAAACGATCCAGTCGGATAGCGACGGTGTCGCGACAGACGCCCGCGATCTCGGGCTCGCGTTCCAATAGTTGAACGGAACCGTCGACTGACTTCGGCTGGTTGTAGAACACGAAGTCCGAATTCGAGCGGACGCGGCCCGATTCTTCGAGCAGGAGCACGCTGGCATCGGTGGTAAGCGCACCGCCGGAGTCGACTTCGATTGTCACGATGATCGGCGAATCGCTGGGCAGTGAGAAGTTTGCGGGCTCTTCCCAGATGAGGGTGTAGGTCGGTCGGGCGCGTCGGTCCGCAGATAGACGTCGAGGTCTCCCGACGATGGAGGTTCCTACGCCATCCATCCGAAAGACCTCGACGTGACCGACACAACCCCGCCGGCCGGCTTCGGCCGCCCTGACCTCACCGCCTTCGCGGCTCATCCCAATCGACCCTGATCGGGTCTGCTGACCCCCTCGACGAGAACGCAGCGACATCACAGCCACCCAACCCCGACCGTCCGGGAAGCTGGGGCACGTCACACGGCCTGTGCTGCGGGCGTGTCGAGTGGGTCGTCCAGGGGCGACGCAGGAGCGTCGACGCGACGTACTGAGAGGTGGTTCCAACCGAGCGCTAGGACACTGGCTACAGGCATGGCGATAGGTCAGGAACGGCGTCGCTCCCTGCGCAGGAGGGAGCGCAGAGTCTCGGCGTTCGCGTAGCCGACCCGTAGCGCGATCTCGGCGGAGGTGAGGTCCGTGGTTGCTGAG
>NZ_JAAYXO010000047.1 GCF_012515855.1 Gordonia sp. (in: high G+C Gram-positive bacteria) | reverse complement strand
TTCGACGGTACGAGCCGGGGATGGCTGTCCGATTGAAGATTTGCGACACGATCGTGGGTGGTGCGCGGCGGTCTCGATACGACTGCGGGCTCGCTGCGCTCACTCGCAGCACTCGACCAACTTGGGGTGTGGCCCGGCGCGACTCGCTCGCAGCACTCGACCAACTTGGGGCTTAGGGCGTTCCACGTTGGTCGAGTTCGACGCTGCGAGCGGAGCGAGCATCGGCGAGTATCGAGACCGGGGTGAGGGTGCTCGGCGCGGGATGCGTTGTGGCCCAGTGTGACTCGATGACGGTCTCGATACGACTGCGGGCTCGCTGCGCTCACTCGCAGCACTCGACCATCCTGTGGCGTTGTGGCCCGGCGTGACCCGCTCGCAGCACTCGACCATCCTGGGGGTTCTATCCGGGCGAGGAACGTCGAGCGCTGCTGCGGCGCACTAACATCACAGCAGTGACCGAAGAACCCACGTCGCGGCCGGAGCTCGACGTCACCGAGCACACGCGCGGCATCCTCGCGCCGGGGCGGATGTTCACCGTGGTCGACTTCGACCGCTACCCGGTACCTCCCGAGTTGGACGGGCTCATCGACTGGTTCTGGTCGGTGCGCTGGGACCTGCCCGCGGGCGCGCGGCACCGGCAGCCGGTCCTTGCCACCCCGGCCGTCAACGTCAGCGTCGGGGTCACCCCGCCGCCGGGCGACGACCCTCCGCCGGGCCCGTACTCCCTCGATTCATACCTCAACGGGGTCACCACCGACGTCACCGTCCGACACCTGTCGGGCAGCGGATGGAACGTCGCAGCCAAAACCACGACGGGCGGCTTCGGCGCCTGGGTCGACGACGTCCAGGCACTCAACGACCGGCAACTACCGATGTCGGAGGTGCTGGCCATCGACCAGCGCGACCTCGCGCTGCGGGTGGCGAACATCGGCTTCGGCGCGGGACGCGCGGTACCGATCGCCGAGGAACTGGTGCGGCTCCTGGACACCCGACCGCCGGCACGCGTCGCGCGAGCCCGCGAGGTCGCCGCCGTGGCGTCGGCCGCCGAGCACGACCGAACCATTCGCACCGTCGACCAGCTCGCCCGCCTGGGCGGCATCACGCCGCGGACGCTCCAACGGATGTTCGTCTCCTGCGCCGGCGTCTCGCCGACCTGGGTGATCCGCCGGTTCCGGCTGATCGAGGCCGCCGAGCGCGTGCGCGACGGTCAGTCGACGGACTGGGCGGCGCTGGCCGTCGACCTCGGATACGCCGACCAAGCCCATCTGACGCGGGACTTCACCGCGACGCTCGGGATGTCGCCGGGCGCGTATGCCGCGGGGAACCGCGACCGGCCGTAGCGCGGTCGCAGGTCGGTGCCCTCGCCGAGGCGAGGAACCGTCCCGCCGACTACACCGTCGGCGCGAGTTCCCGCACCGGCTGACCGTCGTTGCTGAGGGCCGCGCGGATCACCGCGACTTCGTCCTCGGTGGCCTCGAGGAGCGGAGCGCGCACCGAAGCGTGGCCGATCACGCCGACCTCGCGAAGGGCGGCCTTGGCCGTCACGACGCCGGGGGCGGTCCGCATCAGCGCGACGGTCAGGGCACGGACCTCGTCGTTCACTGCACGCGCGGTCGCGAGATCGCCCGCGTCGACGGCAGTGATCAGCGTCGAGTGGCGATCAGCGGCGACGACGCCGACCACACTCACCAGGCCGGTGGCGCCGGCGGCCAGGTACGGCAGATTCAGCTCGTCGAGCCCGCAGTAATACGCGAGCCCGGTCTCGGCGATCACCGACATCATCTCGAACAGGTCGCCCTTCGCGTCCTTGACCGCGAGGATGCGGGGATGCTGCGACAGCTCGACGATGGTCTCGCGCAGCAGCGGCAGACCGGTGCGGCCGGGAATGTCGTAGAGCATCACCGGGAGCTCGGTCGCGTCGGCGATGGCGACGGTGTGCGCGACCACCCCGGCCTGCGACGGCTTGGAGTAGTACGGCGTCACGATCAGCAGGGCGTCGGCACCGGCGGCCGCGACCGCCTTCGCGGTCTGGATGCTCTTGGCGGTGTAGTTGCTGCCGACACCGACCACGAGCTTGGTCTCGTCGCCCGCGCCCACTCGGACCAGCGACAGCAGACGCAGGAGTTCGGCGTCGTCGAGTGTCGGCGACTCCCCGGTGGTGCCGGCGACGACGATCCCGTCGCAGCCGGTGGCCACCAGATGCTTGGCCACGGCGATGATGCCGGGCTCGTCGAACGAGCCGTCCGGGTTCATGGGGGTGGGCATCGCGACGAGGTTGCGTCCGAAGGCCGCGCGCGCGGAAGGCATGGCTGAGGTCATGCGTCCATGGTGGCGAGCAGAAACGATCACCACAAGCGAGGAGTTATCGTGGGTAATCGTTAGGAGTCCTTCATGATTGATGTCGGTGCGCTACGTGCCCTGCGCGCGATCGCCGATCTCGGCACCATGGCCCGCGCCGCGGACGAGCTCGGATTCACCCCGTCGGCCATCTCGCAGCAGATCAAACGACTGGAATCGCAGGTCGGAGTGCGTTT
>NZ_JAAYXO010000274.1 GCF_012515855.1 Gordonia sp. (in: high G+C Gram-positive bacteria) | reverse complement strand
CGGTGGCCGGACGGCCGCGGGTGAAACCGATCCAGACCCGACACCGGGGATCTGCCTGCAGGTTCCGGTACCACTGGGCCTTCTCGCCGAATCCCGACGCGATGATGATCCGGTCTTTCGCGGGGCGGTCGACCTTCTCCAACGCCACGTACCGCAACTCCCCCGACTTGCGACCGGTGTGCTCCAGGAGCAGGAGCCGGCCGCCGAAGAGGAAGCCGAGGCCGGCGCGGAACAGCGGAATCGGTGAGCGGACGAACCACCGGGTCTGCAGAGCCTTGGCACCGATACCTGTCATTCCTCCACGGTACTCACCGACGCGATTCCGGTAGAGGCAAATGAAAACCACTTCCCATAGGATGGATGAGGAATCTTTGTCGTAAGGAGCCGTGATGACCCCCTCGGTGATGTCACCGTCGCTGATCGCCGACCGGAACGCGCACGGCGCCGCCAGCGAACTACTGCGTGCGCTCGCCTCACCGGCACGGGTCTCCATCGTGATGGCGCTGCGCGACCACCCGCGGTGCGTCCACGAGCTCGTCGCCGATCTGCAGCTGAACCAGCCCCAGGTGAGCCAGCACCTGCGAGTCCTGAAGGAGTCGGGAGTGGTGGTCGGCAGTCGTCGCGGGCGCGAGGTGGAGTACTCGTTGACCGACGATCACGTGGCGCACATCGTGGTCGACGCGGTCGTCCATGCCACCGAACATCAAGGCGCCACCGAGCACCAGACGGAGACGGTCCCGTGACCGAGCCGACCAAGAAGCCCGTGACGGGGGTGCGCTCCACCAAGCAGCGCGCCGCGATCGCCGATCTCCTGGCCGACACCGAGGACTTCCTGTCCGCGCAGCAATTGCACGACCGACTCCGCGAGCGCGGCGAATCCATCGGCCTGACCACGGTCTACCGCAACCTGCAGGCCCTCACCGAGGCCGAACAGATCGACGCGATCTGGGACGGCTCCGGCGAGAAGCGGTATCGACACTGCTCCACCGGCCATCACCATCATCTGGTCTGCCGCGCCTGCGGCACGACAGTCGAGATCACCGCCGACAAAGTGGAACGCTGGGCCGACTCCGTTGCCAGCGAGAACGGCTTCTCCGACATCAGCCACACGGTGGAGATCTTCGGCGTCTGCGCGCAATGCTCGGCCTCCCGGAGCTCGGCTACCGAACCCTACTGACCTCCGCGTCCCCCTGACACCGCGTCGAGGGCAAATCGCCCTCGGCGACCCGCCCTGGGGACGCCCCGGTCAGTAGTCCCCGATAGCGTCGATCTGGCGCGAGCGCGCAAGCGCCTCCTTGGCCCGGCGGGACCGAATCCGATGGCGGTCGTCCCTGGCGTACGCCCGAACGTCCTCGACGATCTCATCCCATTCGTGAAGCACATGATGAAAGGCGAAACGCATCGACTGCCAGCCGCCGACCAGCGCCTTTCGGTCGCGCGTGTAGTCGTTGCCGCGATCCTTGGCCTGGTTGTGGAATCGCGCGCTGTCGCACTCGAGAAGGAGCTTGCCGATCCTCAGGTCCGCGTGGCCTTGGTAGATCCGGTAGTCGACCGCGGGCTGAACCACCACTTTGAATCCCAGTGCGCGGAAACGGACCCGGGCGATGCTCTCGGTCCCCGACTGCGACCGGCCGTCGGTCTTGTCCAACAGCGCATCGACTCCGGCGCCGCCGAACGGCGCGATGTCCGACCGCAGCTCCTCGACGTCGATCCGCCGCAGCTTCAGGTACGAGTCGCACGTCGCGATCCAGTCCTCCGCCTTCATGCATCGCGCAGCACACGCGAGCGCGTACACGGCGGGATCGACCGCACTGGAGGTCGGCAACGGCCGACCACGCAACGGACGACAGCCGGGTGCCCCCGAGTTCCGCAGCGCCTTGCTTCGTCGGATGTGCAGGTCGGTGTATCCGGGCGGGATCCACAGCCCGAGCAGCCTGAGCGCCGAAACGCACCCGAGGACCCCACCGCTGTGCACCGCGGTCGCGACATCCTCGTCGCACATGCGATCGGCGTACCAATCCCGCCGCAGCGGCGTCAGGTCGCCCGCCGTGATCGCCCGCCGCAGCAGCGCGCGGTCGTAGCCGAGCTCCGCCAGTTCCCATCGTGTGTGCACCCCGTAATCCCCCATGACCATTAGACGCAGGCGAGGTCAATTCGGTTCCATCGTCAACCAACGGTTGACGATGACGCCTCGTCAACTTATGGTTGACGCATGACTGAGAAGACACCCCTCACTCCGACCATCCGCCTCGACGACCTCATCGCCGCCATCAAGAAGGTGCACGACGACCCGCTGAAGCAACTCTCCGACGCCGTCCTCGCCGCCGACCATCTCGGCGAGGTCTCCGACCATCTCATCGGGCACTTCGTCGACGAGGCCCGACGCAACGGCGCGTCGTGGACCCAGATCGGCACCAGCATGGGCGTCAGCAAGCAGGCCGTCGCGAAGCGCTTCTCACCCAAGGACCCCGGTACCGGCGACGACCTCGACCCGTCGCAGGGGTTCAACCAGTTCACGCCGCGCGCCCGGAACGTGGCGGCCGCGGCCCACAACTGCGCGAAGGCCGCGGGCAACGCCGAGGTGCTGCCCGCGCACCTGTTGCTCGGCCTGCTCGACGATCGCGATTCACTGGCCGTCGCACTGCTGACGAAGTCGGGCGCCGACATCGACCGGTTGGCCGCGGCTGTCACCGAAGCCCTCCCCGCGGCCACCGAGTCCCCGGAACTGATCCCTTACGACGCCCAGTCGCGCAAGGCCCTGGAGCTCACCTTCCGACACGCGCTTCGCTTGGGGCACAACTACATCGGCACCGAGCACATCGCGCTCGCGCTGCTCGAGGTGGAGGGCGACACCGGCCCGCTCCACGACGCGGGCGTCACGCGCGAGGCCTTCGAGGCGCACCTCGTCGACATCCTCTCGTCGTTCCAGACGGTGAAGGAGGACTGAGAACGCTAAGCGCTGCCGAAGCGACGGTCGCGCTTCGCGTACTCCAGGCAGGCGTCCCAGAGGTCGCGGCGGTCGAAGTCCGGGAACAGCTTGTCCTGGTAGACCATCTCGGCGTACGCGCTCTGCCACAGCAGGAAGTTCGACAACCGCTTCTCGCCGGAGGGGCGCAGGAAGAGGTCGACGTCGGGCATGTCCGGCTCGTCGAGGTACTTCGCGAACGACGCCTCGGTGATCCGCTCGGGGTCGATCTCTCCGCGTGCAGCGCGGCGGGCGATCTCGCGGGCGGCGTCGGCGATCTCGGCACGACCGCCGTAGTTGACGCACATGGTGAGCGTCATGACCGTGTTGTGCTTGGTCAGCTCTTCGGCGACCTCGAGTTCTTTGATGACGCTGCGCCACAGCTTGGGACGACGACCGGCCCACCGGACGCGAACACCCATCTCGTTCATCTCGTCGCGGCGACGGCGGATGACGTCGCGGTTGAAGCCCATCAGAAACTTGACCTCTTCCGGACTCCGCGACCAGTTCTCGGTGGAGAAGGCGTACGCCGACAGGTTCTTCACGCCCATCTCGATGCACCCGCAGACGCTGTCCATCAGGACCGCTTCGCCGCGCTTGTGCCCCTCGGTTCGCGGCAGTCCGCGTTCTTGCGCCCACCGGCCGTTGCCGTCCATCACCAGCGCGATGTGCTGCGGAATCAGCTCAGCCGGAATGGCCGGCGGCGTGGCGCCGGACGGGTGCGGGTCCGGCGGACGCACCGTGGTCGGCGCGGACGCCGGCTGCGATCGGCGGGTGAGACGAGCCATCAGATCAGGCCTTTCACGCGATGTCGGAGGTCGCGGATACGGGGAGGTCGGGTTCGGGGTCTGGTCGCTCGATCAGCCTATGCGGCGCCTGTCGCTCGATCAGCGGCAAGGTCCGCAACTGTCGTTCCAGGTGCCACTGCAGATGCGCGGCGGTGAGCCCGGTGGCCTGACGACGCTGGGAGTCGGTCGCGAGGGCCACGTGATCCCACTCTCCTCGCGCCATCGCCTCCATCAGATCGAGGACGCCGACCGACGGCGTCGCCGCTCCGGCCGGACGGCAGTGCAGACACACCGCCCCGCCGGCCGCGACGTGGAAGGCACGGTGCGGCCCCGGTTGGGCGCACCGAGCGCACACCGACAGCGCGGGCATCCAGCCGGCCGACGACATCGCGCGCAGCAGGAAGGCGTCGAGGATCAACTGCCGTTCGCGACGATTGTCGGCGAGGGCTTGCAGCGCACCCACAGTCAGGCGGTGCAGATGCTTGGCCGGTGCGCGTTCCTCGCCCGCCAATCGTTCGGCGGTCTCGAGCACCGCGCAGGCGGTGGTGTAGCGGCCGTAGTCGGCGACGATCGCATCGCTGAAGGCGTTGAGGCTGTCGACCTGGGTGATGATGTCGAGGTTGCGACCGGGATAGAAGTGCACGTCGACGTGCGCGAAGGGTTCGAGACGAGCCCCGAACTTCGACCGGGTCCGTCGAACGCCCTTGGCCACCGCGCGCACCAGACCGTGCTCGGCGGTGAGGAACGTGATGATGCGGTCGGCTTCGCCGAGCTTGTGCTGACGCAGCACCACTGCCTCATCCTGGTAGAACCTCACCGATCCATTGTGTCATCGGGTCCGGACAAGTCCCAGCGCGACACTAGGCGGTGCCGACGAACGAACGAAGTTTCCTGCGCGAATCGCTCCGGCTGGTCCTCGGGGATCAGCGTCCCGGAGTCGGTGGCCTCACCAGCGTGGCGTCCGGGAACTCGTCGGCCGGGTTAAGACCCTGCCCGCGGCGATCTCGATGCGGTCGTCGCTACGCTCCTCCCTTACTCGATCAGCGTGGGAAGCGGCAATCTAAATGCGATCAGCGTGAGGGAAGCGGCAATCTCAATGCGATCAGCGTGAGAAGCGGCAATCTCGATGCGATCAGCGTGAGGGAAGCGGCGATCTCGATGCGGTCGTCGCTACGCTCCTCCCTTACTCGATCAGCGGGTGGGCCAGCGATCGGCGCGCGACCACCGGGCTGGGCGCGATGGGCACGCGACTCTAGAACCCCAGGCGGCCCAGCTGCTTCGGGTCGCGCTGCCAGTCTTTGGCGACCTTGACGTGGAGATCGAGGTAGATCTGGGTACCGAGGAGTCGTTCGATCTGACCTCGGGCCGCGGTGCCGACGGCCTTGAGCCGCGAGCCCTTCTTGCCGATGATGATGCCCTTCTGGGAATCACGCTCCACGTAGAGGATCGCGTGGACGTCGATGATGTCGGAGTCCTCGCGCGGGATCATCTCCTCGATCACCACCGCCAGCGAGTGCGGGAGCTCGTCGCGCACCCCCTCGAGCGCGGCCTCCCGAATGAACTCGGCCATGAGGACCTGCTCCGGCTCGTCGGTGAGTTCGCCGTCCGGATAGAACGCGGGTCCCTCGTCGCACTGCGAAACCAGGAGGTCGGCCAGGACGTCGAGCTGCTTGCCCGATTTCGCCGAGCACGGGACCACCTCGGAGTCGGGTCCCATCAGCTTCGACAGCGCGAGCAGCTGGGTGGCCACCTTGTCGGGGGTCACCCGATCGATCTTGGTGACGATGCCGACCTTGCGGGTGCGCGGCGTGGTGGCCATGATCTCTTCGATGATCCGACGGTCGCCGGGACCGATCGCCTCGTCTGCGGGAATGCAGACGCCGATCACGTCGACCTCGGAATAGGTCTCGCGGACGAGGTCGTTGAGTCGCTTGCCGAGGAGCGTCCGCGGCTTGTGGAGTCCCGGCGTGTCGACCAGGATCAGCTGCGCGTCCGGTCGCGTGACGATGCCGCGAATGGTGTGCCGCGTGGTCTGCGGACGGTTGGAGGTGATGGCGACCTTGTCGCCCACCAGCGCATTGGTCAACGTCGATTTGCCGGTGTTGGGCCGTCCGACGAAACAGACGAAGCCGGATCGGAACGTTCCGGGCGCAGGTTGATCGATCACAGTTCAGTTCTCCTTGGGGTGGCCGGCCGGACGATCCTCCGCTACGGCCTTGTTGTTCTTGGTTCGACGCACGACGACGGTCGTGATCCGCTGGCGTCCGAGTCGGTTGGGGCCGCCCTCGGCGACCATGCGCAGGCCTTCGAACTTCACCTTGGCACCCGGCAGCGGAACTCGTCCGAGTCGAAGCGCGAGCAGTCCGCCGACGGTGTCGACGTCGTCGAGATCGAGATCGATCTCCACATCGAAGAGTTCTTCGAGGTCCTCGACGGGCAGCCGCGACGACACCCGGTAGACGCCCTCCTCGAGTTCTTCGATGGGCGCGATCTCGTCGACGTCGTACTCGTCGGAGATCTCGCCGACGATCTCCTCCAGCACGTCCTCGATGGTCACCAGGCCGGCGATGCCGCCGTACTCGTCCACCAGCAGGGCCATGTGGTTACGGTTGGCCTGCATGTCGGAGAGGACGGCGTCGAGCGGTTTGGAGTCGGGCACGAACTCCGCCTCGCGCATCACCTCGTCGACGCCGATGCCGCTCGCGACGTTGGAGAGCTGCGGCAGCAGGCGTTCGACGACGTCTTTCAGATAGACGACGCCGAGGACGTCGTCGGGGTTCTCGCCGATCACCGGAATGCGGGAGTGGCCGGAGCGGACCGCGAGGCTCATCGCCTGCGCCGCGGACTTGTCGTTCTCGATCCAGATCATCTCCGGCCGCGGGACCATCACCTCGCGGGCGTCGGTGTCGCCGAACTCG
>NZ_JAAYXO010000046.1 GCF_012515855.1 Gordonia sp. (in: high G+C Gram-positive bacteria) | reverse complement strand
GGCTCTTCGTATCTCAGAGTGCGTTGATCCGGTCGGCGAGCTGACCGGAGTGCAGTAGCGACCGCAAGATGTAGTGGTCGAGGTTGCGGAAGCCTTGGGCGATCCCACGGAGATGCTCGAGCCGCCCGTTGATCGCTTCGACCGGACCGTTGGAGACGCCGACGTCGAAGTACGCCAGGATCTCCTTGCGCCGGTTCCATAGGGTGCGGCCCAGTTGCGCGAGCTCCTCAAGCCCAGGCGGTAGGCCCTTCTGGATGCGTTTGATGACCCTCCACATCAGCTTCTTGCCCTCGCGGCGTTGCCGATGCTCGTAGGCGGCGATGATCTGCAGGTAGACCTGGTGGACGATCTCGACGGCGACGTGACCATCGTGGCTGGTCAACGAGGTGAACAGTAGGGCCTTCTGCTTGTCGGTGAGCAGATCGGTGCGGGTGTGCAGGATCCGCCGGATCTTGTACAGAGGATCGCCTTTGCGGCCACGGTGCCCGCAGGTGGCCTGCTGAATCCGGGTTCGGCACCGATCGAGCTTTTCCCCGGCCAGTTGCACGACGTGGAACGGGTCCATCACGATCCGGGCGGTCGGGAGTTCTTCGGCGGTGGCAGTCTTGTAGCCGGTGAACCCATCCATCGCCACCACCTTGACGCGATCTCGAAAGGCCTGGTCACGGTCGTTCATCCACGTTTTGAGGACCGATTTGGAACGGCCCGGAATCATGTCGATCAGCCGGGCCGGCCCGGTGCCGTCGATGACCGGGGTCAAGTCGATCAGGACGGTTACCCAGCTTGACTCCCCGTGCCCGCGCACATGCTTCCACTTGTGTTCGTCGACGCCCAGGTGCCGGACTCCACCCAGGTGGGAGGGGCTGGCATACACCAGCGTTCGGGCCGCCTCGGCGGCGGCGCGGTTGACGATCTTCCAGGCCACGCCCAAGTTTCTGGCGACGGCGGCCACGCTCATCTTGTCCTCGACGATGTGCTGCAGAATCCACCGCGTGGTGCGCGAGGTGATCACCGCTCGCGGCGCCGCGATGTGCTCGATGTTCGCGCGAAAGATCGTCCTCGGGCAGTCCGCCGTGTGGCACACGAACCGCGGAACGGCCACATGCAGTAGTACCGGATGCCCAGCCGCCGGAGTGTCGGTCAGGATCCGATCGGCCTTATCGCGTGCCTGACCTGCAATTTCGCAGTTCGGGCACCGTGGATCAGGATCGAGGACCTCGCAGAAGATGCGGGTTCGGTCCTGGGCGTCGACGGCCGCGTCGGTGATGGTGACACCGAGTTCGGTGGTTCGGCAGATGGTGTCGGCGACGGCAGAAGTAGTCTGGTGCATGGGTCCTGGTGGGTGAGCTTGTAGGTGTAGGAACTTTCATTCTCACACCCCAGGGCCCGCCTACATGTTGTGGTCACCCGGAGCTCTCCCGAACCTCACCGATGCACTCTCAAATCCGAAGAGCCCAATTGGGGCCGAGCAACTTCGGCTTCGGTGATTCCATCGTTCGGGAGCTGCGAATCTGGCTGGACGCCTGGACGGCCAACTTCGCGGACGTGCCCGCCGAAGATTCTCACACGTGGCGGCTCAGATTCGACTGCCGAGTCGACCGGCGTTACACGACCTATTTGAAGAATCGAAGCGTCCCCCGTACTAATCGGTGACGCCGCTTCCATACTTGCTTAGCCGAGAACGAGCCCATTCTCGTAATCTCGTGGCACCGACGCAGGTCTTCAAGAGCATCCCGAACCGACTGCGGACCGGCTTGGTGAAGCGGTTCCCGACCGCCCCACTACCCTTGACCCCATGACCGACGACAAGCCGCTGGCGACGTGGACCGCTGCCCGATCGATGGGAAAGCTGGCCGTTCCGGGTCAGTTGCAGCTGACGAAGACGCACGTGGTGTTCGAGCCGAAGTCCGAGCGAACGGCTGGCGCGCGCTTCTCCGTCGCTCTCACCTTCGTCGCGGCGGTCGGCGCGGCTCCGGGCACCGGGAAGTTCTTCTCCGGCGGCAAGCGGGAACGCCTGTGCGTGACTCTCGGCGACGGCTCGGAGTGGCTGTTCGTGATCACCGACCTAGACGATGCGACGAAGCAGATCGGTGCACGCCTCAAGCGCTGACTCTCGCCGAGCCTAGGCCCGGGTGCCGAGCAAACAGCGCTATGGCCGGAAGATGCGCTCGTAGGTCGCGACGAACATCTCGGTGACCACCTCGTGGATGGCGTCCATTTGGAAGAAGGCGGGCCCGAGATCGTCGCTGACGGGATCGGTCTGGGCCATCTGCCAGTCGACGAGCAACTGGGTGAGGGCACCGACCAGCCCGATGGAGCCCAGCTTCTGCGCCTGGGTCATCGGCTTCCCGCTGCCGGCGAAGCCGCCGATCAGATCGGCCCAGTCGTGGATGGCGCGAAGGCGGAGCTTCTCGATCTCCGGAGCGACGCCGACCACCTCGATGAAGATGATGCGTGCGCGTCGAGGATCGTCGACGACGTTCTTGATGAATCCGCCGAGGGCTTCCTTCGCGAGCTCGGGGATCACGGTCGGCGGAATCTCCGGACCCGCGACGCCTGCGCGCTCGAGGACCTCGGCGGCGCCGATGATCGCGTCGTTCCGTGCTTCTTCCACGCAGTACTCGTAGACGGCAGCGAGCAGTGCGACGCGGTCCGGAAAGGACTCGTAGAAATAGCGTTGCGTGAGGCCCGCTTCGTCGCAGATCTTCTTGACCGACGCATTGAGGAAGCCCTCGGTGCCGAACAGCTCTAAACCGGCCTTCACCAGCAGTTTTCGCCTGAGCGTCTGCCGCTCAGCCGCGGTAACGCCCCCGTATGTACGCCCACTCCGCATAGTCATTGACACTAACCCTACGTTGTCCCAAAACAGACATTTGTAGTGGCATTCGTTATCTGACTCAGTAATATGTCAGTTAATGGCGGCGGGCGCGAAACGGGGTCTGCAGAGAGGGCGATGAGCGGTGTTTGATTTCCTGCCGGCAGCGATGCGGGATCCGACGATTGTCGCGATTCCGTTCTTCGTGCTCATGCTCGGCCTCGAGGTGTTCGCTGCGTGGAAGCTGGAGCGCGAGGACGGCGACGACCGCCCCGCCAAGGGCGCCTACGACTTCAAGGATTCGCGAGCCTCGCTGCTGATGGGCGTCGTCTCGATCGGGACCTCGGCCTTCTGGCAGTTCATCGCGCTCTTCGCGTACGTGGCGCTGTTCACCTACGTCGCGCCGTGGCAGTTGCCTGCGAACGCCTGGTACACGTGGGTGATCGCATTCGTGGCACTTGACCTGCTGTTCTACTTCTCGCACCGGATCTCGCACCGGGTACGCGTGGTGTGGGCGACGCATCAGGCCCACCATTCCAGCGAGTACTACAACTTCGCGACCGCCCTGCGGCAGAAGTGGAACGGCACCGCGGGCATCATCATGTGGCTGCCTCTCCCCCTGCTCGGCGTGCCGCCGGCCGTGGTCTTCGGCGTGTACTCGATGAACCTGCTGTACCAGTTCTGGGTCCATACCGAGCGGATCGGCACCATGTGGAAGCCCTTCGAGTTCGTGATGAACACCCCGTCCCACCATCGGGTGCATCACGGACGGGACGCGGAGTACCTCGACCGCAATTACGGCGGCGTCTTCATCCTCTGGGATCGCCTCTTCGGCACGTTCAAGCAGGAGACCTTCCGACCCCATTACGGACTCACCAAGCCGGTCGAGACCTACAACATCTGGACCTTGCAGACCCACGAGTACGTCACCATGGGCCGCGATGTGCGGCATGCGCCGACGTTGCGGGCCAAGCTCGGCTACATCTTCGGTCCGCCCGGATGGGCGCCTGATACGACCACCTCCCCGACGACCACCGCGCCGGTCGACGCCGCGTCCTAGTGGTCTACGCCCTCAGGACGCGCTGACCTTGGAGATCACTGCCTGGTAGTCGCCGTTCGGGCCGACGGGCAGGGACGTGAGCCACACGATGAAGTAGGGCGCGGCGGCCGCGCTGTCGATCTTCAGCGTGGTCGACTTCGCGTCGACCGTTCCCTGGCCGACCTGCGTCGTGGCGGCGAGGCTCTGCGGCGACTTCTCCTGCGACGTCCGCAGCTGGACCTGGAAGCCGGGGGTCGACGTCTCGATGGTCACCGAGTTGACCGCGGCACCGTCGCCGACGGTGAACAGCAGGCCCATACCGGTCTTGAGTCCGCCGAACTGCGGATCGCCCCGGTAGGCGTCGGTGCGCCACGGCGGGCTCGCCCCGGAGATCAGGTTCGGCAGGTTGGGTGACGAGTCGGCCGGCTCACCGGAGATGTCGAGCAGCGAGACGGCCTGCAGGCTCACCGGCGCGCCTGTCGGCTCCCCTCCCGGGGACTGAGGCGCGCTGCTGGACGAGCCGGGCAGGATCGAATCGATGTCGGACTCGCCGCTGTCGCCGCCGCCGAACACATTGGTCAGCGCGACGACCACCGCGATGATCAAGAACAGCACGAACAATCCGGCACCGGCGAGCAGGGCGGTGTTGCGCTTGCCCGCCTCGCCCTCGCCCATCAGCCGTTCCTTGCGGGTGCGCGACAGCGGTGCGACGGACACCGGAGCCTGCCTGGTCTCCACGCGAGGCAGCAGGTCGGTCTGCAGGTCGACGACGGTCGCCTGGTCCAGGATGTGTTGCACGGTGGCCGCGGTGCGGATTCCGCGGTCGCCCTCCAACGCGCGGGAGGCGACGGCGGAGATCTCGAACGGGGTGTCCGGCTTGACGATGCGCGGCTGGATCGGCCGCTCGGGATGGGTCGGATCGGGCTGTGCCGGGGCGATGCCGCCGATCGGCTCGCCGCCGGTGACCATCGAGGTGCCGGTGGCGGCGTCGAGCGGCCAGCGGTTCAGTAGCAGGGCGTAGAGCACCGCGCCGAGGCCGCGGACGTCGCCGGTGCGGTCGTCGCCCGGCATCACCGCGGGGAACGCGAGCACGGCGTCGCCGTCGGTGCTGACGCGAATCCGGTCGGGATGATCGATCGACAGCGTCGCGCCGGTCCGGTGCGCGGCTTCGGCGCCCGCGGCGAGCGCGCGGACCGCACGGGCGGCACCCATGGCGGAGGGCGCGGTGGCCGCGACCTCCTTGAGCGACGAGCCGTTGACCCATTCGGTGACGATGACGCCGCCGGAAGCGCTGCGCACCACGTCGAGCACGCGTGCCACGCCTGCCGAGTGCAACTGCCCGAGACGACGGGTGCGATCGAGGATGGCCAGCGGCCCCTCGGTGACGTCGCGGTTGCCGGGCCGGATGGGTGGGGCCTTCTGCTCGGGGTCGACGAAGGTGAGGCCGACTTCGCGGTCGAGTCCGGTGTCCTTGGCACGCCAGAACTCGAGGCCGCGGGTGCCGCCCTCCTTGGAAAGCAGGCGATAGCGCCCGCCCGAGATGGCGGCGCCCGGTACCAGGCGCGGGCCGCGCGGCGGTCCCATCACGCGGGTGGTCTCGTCCGACGGACCCGACGGAGCAACGCCGTGACCACCCGGGGGTCGCCCGGTGTCGTTGCCCTCCTGGCCCATCGGCGGAACTCCTCGTCGGGGTACGCGTGCTTGGGGTGCACGTGACTGGTGTTGACCTGCTTGCGGTCGGGGCTGGAAACGCGGTCCGGCGACCACCGGAATCACCATCGTCTCGCCGATGGCGCCGCCCGACAGAACCGAGTACTCCTGCCACGTCGCCGTGCCCCGGTCGAACCGGCGTCTGACGTCTACCTGACCAGAGTACGGGACAGAATCGTCGGCGTTGATCCGCGGGAACTGGACGGTCATCGTGTGCGAATCGCGGTCTTCGGCATCGGGTTCCGGTGCTGGAGCGAGCGACGGGATGAAGCGTCCCAGCAGCCGCAGCACGGTGTTGCTGATGGTCACCATCTCGGGGATCTTGAGCGCGGTGAGCAGCAGGTAGGTGACACCGAGGACGACGATCGCGGTGAACGCGAGGTAGACCACCGAGCCGATCTTGCCCGCCTGCGTCGACATATTGGCCAGCCCGGTGAGGTCGGCCACCAGCCAGACGGCG
>NZ_JAAYXO010000273.1 GCF_012515855.1 Gordonia sp. (in: high G+C Gram-positive bacteria) | reverse complement strand
TCACGCAGCGTGATCGGGTTCGGCGTTCCCCATCGCAGGTCGGTGACCGGCCGGCGATTGATGAAGTAGACCTCGCTGCGGAACGGGCTGTTGAACCCGTGCTTCCAGCCCTGGAGCGTGCTCATGATCGGCAGGTTCTCGGTGGTCAACTGGTAGTGACCGGGACCGAACTGGTCGGCCAGCTGTCCGCGGTAGACGAACACCGCCTGCTGACCTTCGCGGACGATCAGTTCCGCGCCGTTCTTGATCTCGTTGTTGTAGCGCGGGAACCGCCAAGCGAGCGTCGAACGCGAGTCGTCGATCCATTCGATGATGTCGACGAGTTCGCCGCGCATCTTGCCGATGATTCCCATGGAGCCATCCCCTACGTCGTCGAGCCGCAGGCGGCTCGGTCCGGTGTCCTGTCCTCCATTACAGCGTACGAGTCGGACGAGTTCGGTCGGACGGTCGACATCGAGTGTGCAAAGTGTTCTCGCCCGCTGCCGAAGCGGCAGCGGGCGAGAACAGTGGCGTGGGCGCGGGCGATCAGCCCTGGTAGCGGGCGATGGCCTCGGCCGCGACCTTGAGGGCCTCGTCCTTGCCGACCCAACCGCCGGGGGTCACTTCCTTGCCCGGCTCGAGGTCCTTGTAGCGCTCGAAGAAGTGCGAGATGGCGCCGAGCTCGAACTCGTTGACGTCGGTGACGTCCTGGATGTGGTCCCAGCGCGGGTCGCCTGCCGGAACGGCGAGCAGCTTGTCGTCGCCGCCTGCCTCATCGGTCATGGTGTACATGCCCACGATGCGAGCCTTCACGATGACACCGGGGAACACCGACTCGGGGAGAAGCACCATCGCGTCCAACGGATCGCCGTCCTCGCCGAGGGTGTGGTCGATGTAGCCGTAATCGGCCGGGTAACCCATCGACGTGTACAGGTAGCGATCCAGGTAGATCTTGCCCGTCTCGTGGTCGACCTCGTACTTGTTACGCCCACCCTTGGGGATCTCAATGGTGACTTCGAACTCCATGCTGCCTCCCGCATCTGCTGCGACTTGTCCGGAAAATTGCTTCGACGGCTCTCAAGGATACTGTTAGCACCGTGAAACGCAGACCCCAGACCGGAGGATAAGTGGCTCAGCCGACAAGTTCTGCCGTCCGTCGGCCGCGCAGAATCCTGCGCTGGTTCCTGGTGCTTCTGGTGGTGATCCTCGTTGCGGCAGGCGCCGGTGTCGGTTGGTGGGCCTACCAGAACCGTGCCGACCCGATCCCCGACGGGACACCGGCACGACCGGCCGCGGCCGCGGTGAACCCGCGCATCGTCGCGGTCTCACCGACCGCTCCCGCCCCGACGGTCGAAGGTGTCGCAAAGGCACTGGCCGAGCCCTTGAAGAATGACGCGCTGGGCAAGCTGACCGGGCAGATCTCCGATCCGCTGACCGGGAAGGTCTTGTGGTCCCGCGGGGCACAGGAGCCGCGCGTGCCTGCGTCCAACGCCAAGATCTTGACTGCAGCCGCGGTCCTGCTGGCACTGCCGCACGACGCCCGAATCACCACTCGCGTCGTCCTCGGCGCCGACGGGCAGGCGGTGTTGATCGGCGCCGGAGATCCGACGCTCAGTGCGCAGCCCGAAGGTGACCCCACCTTCTACTCCGATCCCGCGCGCATCGCCGATCTGGCCGAGCAGATCACGAAGTCCGGTCGCCGAGTGACGTCGGTGGCCGTCGACACCTCGGCGTTCACCGGTCCCGCGATGGCGCGCACCTGGGACAAGCGCGACATCGAAGGTGGGGACATCGCACCCATCCAGTCGTTGATGGTCGACGGCGCGCGGCTCAAGCCGACGGACGAGTACTCGCCGCGCACCGAGGATCCGGCACTCGATGCCGGGCGGGCACTGGCCGCGGCACTCGGGTTGAACAGTGAGGTCGAGGAGGTCGCCGCCCCCGCGGGCGCGGCGACCATCGCCTCGGTGGAGTCGGCGCCGCTGACCGTGCGCGTCGGCGACATGATGCGCTTCTCCGACAACGTCCTCGCCGAATCCCTCGCTATCGAACTCGCCGCGGCGACCGGTGGCGAGGTCAGCATCGCCGGCGGCGCGCAGGCGGTGCTGGCCACCCTGAACAAGAACGGGTTCGACGTCGGCGATGCCCGCTTGGTGGACGCCTCGGGCATCTCGTACTCCGACCGCGTGCCCGCGTCACTGCTCGACGAGGTGATGTCGGCAGCGGCGGGCGACGGCCACCCGAAGCTGCGTTCGCTGCTCGACTCGTTGCCCGTGGCGTTCGGCACCGGCACGTTGATCGACCGATTCGATCCCGACAGGACGTCCGGCGCGGGCTGGGTCCGCGGCAAGACCGGAACACTCACGGGCGTCAGTTCGTTGACCGGAGTGGTGCAGACGGTCGACGGCCGCGTGCTGGCATTCGCCATGATGTCCGGAGGGACCTCCCCGGAGGACGCCCGGCCCGCTGTCGACGCCGTGGTCGGCGCGCTCCGCGACTGCGGTTGCCGCGACTGACTGACGGCACTGCCACGCCAGACTGCGAAAGGGACAGACTGTGGAAACCGCCGCCGACGTGAATGAGGCCGACATGACTGGGCAGGACGCGACAGGAGTCGACCCGACCGACGCGGGCTACGGGCCGGTCGAGAACATCGACTG
>NZ_JAAYXO010000272.1 GCF_012515855.1 Gordonia sp. (in: high G+C Gram-positive bacteria) | reverse complement strand
GATCTCGCGCTCGATCTCGGCGAGCTCGTCGACGATCTTCTGCCGTTCGAGGGCCGACAGCCGGCGCAGCTGCATGGCCAGGATCGCATCCGCCTGCAGCTCGTCGATGTCGAGCAGATCCATCAGGCCGCTGCGGGCCGCCTCGGTATTGGCCGAGGCGCGGATCAGCGCGATGACCTCGTCGAGGGCGTCGAGAGCCTTGACCAGGCCGCGCAGGATGTGTGCGCGCTCCTCGGCCTTGCGCAGGCGGTAGCGGGTGCGGCGCACGATGACGTCGATCTGGTGGGAGACGTACAGCCGGATCATCTGATCCAGTCGCAGGGTGCGCGGCACGCCGTCGACGATCGACAGCATGTTGGCACCGAAGTTCGTCTGCAGCTGGCTGTGCTTGTACAGGTTGTTCAGCACCACCCGGGCCACCGCGTCCCGCCGCAGCGTCACCACGATGCGCATGCCGACGCGGTCGGAGGACTGGTCCTCGATCTTGGAGATGCCCTTGAGCTTGCCGTCGTTGACCTGCTCGGCGATCGACGAGATCAGGTTGTCCGGGTTCACCTGGTACGGGAGCTCGGTGACCACCAGCGTGGTGGTGCCCTTGTTCTCCTCGATGTCAACCACCGAACGCATCCGGATGCTGCCGCGGCCGGTCGTGTAGGCGTCCTTGATGCCCTGACCGCCGACGATCAGTGCGGCCGTCGGGAAGTCCGGGCCCTTGACCCGCTCCATGCAGGCTTCCAGGGTGGCCTCTTCGTCGGCGTCCGGATTCTCCAGCGCCCAGACGACGGCGTCGGCGACCTCCCGCAGATTGTGCGGCGGGATGTTGGTGGCCATACCGACGGCGATACCGCCCGAACCGTTGACCAGCAGGTTCGGGATACGCGACGGCAGCACCGTCGGCTCCTCGGTCTTGCCGTCGTAGTTCGGGATGAAGTCGACGGTCTCCTCGGTGATGTCGCGCAGCATCTCCATGGCCAGCGGCGTCAGCCGGGCCTCGGTGTAACGCATGGCGGCCGCGCCGTCGTTGCCGCGGGAACCGAAGTTGCCCTGACCGTCCATCAGCGGATAGCGCAGCGACCACGGCTGGGCCAGGCGGACCAGGGCGTCGTAGATCGAGCTGTCGCCGTGCGGGTGGTAGTTACCCATGGTCTCCGAGACCGGGCGCGCCGACTTCACATAGCCGCGTTCCGGGCGGAAGCCGGCGTCGAAGGATGCGTACAGCAGACGACGGTGCACGGGCTTGAGACCGTCGCGGACGTCCGGCAGGGCACGTCCGACGATCACGCTCATCGCATAGTCGATGTAGCTGTTCTGCATCTCCTGCCCGAGGTCTACGGGCTCGATGCGGTCCCCGGTGGCCCCGTCGGCGTTGTCCGGCAGGTCGGTTTCGTCGCTCATCAGTTCACTTTCTCCGCCGGCGCAGCCGCGGAATCGAATCTAGGGGTCAGCACTCGCCTGCGGACTCAGACGTCCAGGAAGCGCACGTCACGGGCGTTGCGAGCGATGAAGCTGCGGCGGGCGGAGACGTCCTCACCCATCAGGATGGAGAACAGCTCGTCGGCCGCGGCGGCGTCGTCGAGGGTGACCTGCTTGAGGATGCGCACCGACGGGTCCATGGTGGTCTCCCACAGCTCGCTGGCGTTCATCTCACCGAGACCCTTGTAGCGCTGGATGCCGTCGTCGGTGTTGATCTTCTTGCCGGAGGCCTTGCCGGCCTCGAGCAGCGCATCGCGTTCCCGGTCGCTGTACGCGAACTCCGGGGCGGCGCCCTTCTGCCACTTGAGCTTGTACAGCGGCGGCTGCGCGAGATAGACGTGGCCGTGTTCGATGAGCGGACGCATGAACCGGAAGAGCAGGGTCAGCAGCAGCGTCGCGATGTGCTGACCGTCGACGTCGGCGTCGGCCATCAGCACGATCTTGTGATAGCGCAGCTTGGACAGGTCGAACTCGTCGTGGATGCCGGTGCCGAAGGCGGTGATGATGGACTGCACTTCGGCGTTCTTGAGGACCCGGTCGATGCGGGCCTTCTCGACGTTGATGATCTTGCCGCGGATCGGCAGGATCGCCTGGTACATGCTGTCCCGGCCGGACTTGGCGGAGCCGCCGGCCGAGTCGCCCTCCACGATGTAGACCTCGCACTTGCTGGGGTCGTTGCTGCGGCAGTCGGCGAGCTTGCCGGGCAGGCCGCCGATGTCGGTGGCGGTCTTGCGGCGGACCAGTTCGCGGGCGCGGCGGGCGGCCATCCGGGCCTGCGCCGAGTCGGCGGCCTTGCGGATGATCAGCTTGGCCTCGGCCGGGTTGGACTCGAACCAGTGCGCCAGGTGCTCGTTGCAGGTGCGCTGCACGAAGCCCTTGACCTCGGTGTTGCCCAGCTTGGTCTTGGTCTGGCCCTCGAACTGCGGGTCGGCGACCTTGACGGAGATGACGGCGGCCAGACCCTCGCGGATGTCGTCGCCGGTGAGCTTGCCGTCCTTCTCCTTGATCAGCTTCTTGTCCAGCGCGTACTTGTTGACGGTGCTGGTCAGCGCGGCGCGGAAGCCCTCTTCGTGGGTGCCGCCCTCGTGGGTGTTGATGGTGTTGGCGAAGGTGTGGACCGATTCGGCGTAGCCGCTGTTCCACTGCATGGCGATCTCGACCTCGTGGCCCTCGCCCTTGCCGCTGTAGCCGATGACGGTGTTGTGGATGCCCGTCTTGGTGCGGTTCAGATGCTTGATGTAGTCGACCAGGCCGTCCGGGTAGTGGTAGGTCCGGGTGCGGATGGTCGCGACCTGCTTGGCCTTGTCCTCGTCCGATTTGATGGATTCGGCGAGCTCGGTGCCGTCGCCGTCCATCTCGACCTCGGCCTCGGCCTCTTCGAGCGTGATGCGGTTGTCGGTCAGCGTGATGGTCAGGCCCTTGTTCAGGAAGGCCATCTCCTGCAGGCGGCGGGCGATCGTCTCCGCACTGAACACGGTCGTCTCGAAGATCTCCGGGTCCGGCCAGAAACGCACGGTGGTGCCGGTCTCCCGGGTGTCGCCGGTCTGCTGGAGCTCGGTGGGCTCGGCGTGGTTGTAGGTCTGTGACCAGGTGTGGCCGTCGCGCTTGATGTCGAGTTCGACCTTGGTCGACAACGCGTTGACCACGGAGATGCCGACGCCGTGCAGACCACCGGAGACCGCATAGGAATCGGAGTCGAACTTACCGCCGGCGTGCAGCTGGGTCATGATGACCTCGACCGCCGGAACGCCGGTGGCGTGCATGCCGACCGGCATGCCGCGGCCGTCGTCGACCACCTCGATGCCGCCGTCTTCTGTGAGGGTGACGTCGACGCGGGTGGCATAGCCGGCCATCGCCTCGTCGACGGAGTTGTCGACGACTTCCCAGATCAGGTGGTGCAGACCCCGCTCACCGGTGGAACCGATGTACATGCCGGGTCGCTTGCGAACCGCCTCGAGGCCTTCGAGAATGCTGATGGATTCGGCGCCGTAATCGCCGCTGGGGTTCTTCGGCTTCTTCGACTCAGTGTTGTCGGCCACGGGACGCGTCCGCTCCTTCACGTTGAGGACAGTTACTGTCCAGTGTACTTCGAAGCCG
>NZ_JAAYXO010000271.1 GCF_012515855.1 Gordonia sp. (in: high G+C Gram-positive bacteria) | reverse complement strand
CGCGATCCAGTTGGGCGGACGAACGACCGTCGAGTACATAGGTGGCCATGGGTCAGTGCTCCTCTCAGGAGTATCCGAGACGGCTGCGGATGCTGCCCGTCGGATGGTGATCGCGGAGCCAGCCGTTAGCTGACTTCGGGTAGTCGTTGAAGAAGTCCTCGGCCTCGCCTGCCGAGCGATGTCGGATGAGCAGCCACGCGGCGTCGCGGAGGGCACCGGTGGTCGTCGTGGCGACGGCGGCCGGATCGAGCAGCGCGTCGGCGATGCCCGTCGCCCGGTCGGCGGGCCGCCGCTCGCGGGCACTCTCCGTATAGCCGAGGAACGACAGTCCGAGCACCCACGAATCGTCGATGACGCGGTAGTCGATGAGCCGCTGCAACCACGCCACGGTGTCGCCCTCGCGACCGGCGACCCCGCGGTGGAGCTCGTCGAGGACCGCCGCCTTCGCGGCGAGCCAGCCGGCGTTGTCGACACGAGCCAGGAGGACGCCGGCGTCGAGCGCGGCCAGCAGATCGGACGCCGGCCCGGATCGCAGGAGGTCGGGGAGCGAGAGCGCGCGTTCCACGGTGGAGAGGTAGCGCTGTCGCGACTCGATCCCGCTGGGATCGAGGATCCACAGCCGGAGTCGAGCGGCGTCGGCCAACCCGTCCGGCTGGTCGGAATCGGGGCCGGCGGTCGCGACGATCTGCAGCAGATCGGGGTTCGGGGCACCGGAGATCACCGTCTCGCGCATGCCTGCCCCGGCGATGCGACCGGGATGCCGCGCAAGCCAAGTGCTGAGGTGAACGGTGGCGGCAGGCACCTGCCTGAGGAGTTCGCCGGTGAGCGTACGGCTGTCGGCATCGGAGACGAGCTCGGCCGCGAGGCACGACTCGATGCCTTCGATGGCGAGGTCGGTGCGCTGCTGGGGAGTCAGCGGAGTGCCGTCCTTCTGGTCCCGGAGCAGCGCGAGCGCCGCGTACGGGTACACGGCGAGATCCTCGGGAGACGGATTGGCAGGCAGAAAACCGTCAGCTGCGTTCTGCCGCGTCGTCAGGAACACCTTGAGCCAGGTCCCGGCCGAAATGGTCGTGAGCAGCTGCGCGTCACCGCGGTGCAGGGTCATCCGCCAGAGACTCCCGAGCAGCGTCCAGTCGATCTCGCTGATGGGAGCGACGGCCGGCCAGTGGGAGACGGAGGCCAGCGCGGCGTCCGGCCGCAGTCGGGTGTTTCTGGTGATCTCGCGCAGATGTCCGGTGGCCTCGTCTTTGGCCTGACTGGGTGCGCCGAGGCGTCGAAGGAACTCTGCGAGATGCAGAAGCGGGGGCAGCCCGCCGACGGGGTCGTTCATCGCAATCGCATGGACCTCGCGCAGCGCCGCGGTCACCGCGGTGGGGATCGTCGCGAGGTCGGCGTAGGGCGCGATGGGGACCTGCGTGATCGGCACCGTTCGCCAGGAACCGTCGGTCAGCACGGTCTCGCAGTACTTGGTGGTGAGAGCCGTCGAGGGCTGGTCGCCCTGCAGGCGTCGCAGCAGCTCGGGAGCCGACGGCGGGTGCTCCAACTGGGCGCGTTCGACCATCTCGGCTGCCCAGCCGACCCGACCGACGGCAGCGGGGTAGTGCTTGGCGACGGCCCGCCGGGCCACCGCGTGGAACTCGATCAGGTCGGGTTGGTCGAGGACCGCGACGGCCGTGGTCCACACCGGGGCGACGGGGTCACCGGCGAACTCGGCCTCGATCTGCGCCTGTCGCTGCAGGATCTGCGCGGCGATGTCCGGATCGGCCAAGACCGCTTCGGCGAGCTCGGAGAGATCCGTGGCCGCCACCGTGCGACCGCTAGCGAATCGGTGAGACCCACCGGGAAGTGCGAGGTCGGGCAGCTCGGCCGCCGCGACCACCAGGGCCCCGGGCACTTCGACGTCGTCGGCAGCGGGAACACAGACGAGGTCGGTGCCCGCCGCGATCTGCGCGGAGGCGTTCTCCGGTCGATCGTGCGTGGACCACGACAACGCCTTACCCGCCGACGGCGGGAGCAGATGGGTGATCGACGAGATCCACGCGACCGACTCCTCGTGGTTCGCGGTCTGCAACACGATCG
>NZ_JAAYXO010000270.1 GCF_012515855.1 Gordonia sp. (in: high G+C Gram-positive bacteria) | reverse complement strand
GGATGCCCTCGGTGCCGTTGCGTTCGATGAGCGGGGCTGCGGCTGCGGCGCCCATGGTGATGATGTCCTCATCCGGGGCGGGGAAGCTCATTTGATCCTGGCCGAGCCCGAGGCGGTACTTCGCCGGGTCTGTGCCGTTGCTGGCAGCGAGGTCGTCGAGCGCGACCACGTAGTGGGTGGTTGCCAGCTCGAGGTCGTGAATGCCGATCGGGGTCGGGGTGGTCATGAAGACTGCTGTTCCTTTCGCTCCATGAGCAGGTGCGTGGCCATGAGTTCGCCGGGGTTGGTCTGCGCGGCAAGCAGTGACAGCTCACCGCACAGCACGGTCGCTGCCATGAGAGAGGCAAGGCGGCGTGCGTTCTCGCCCGGTTCGCGATCGTCTCGGCACCCGAGCTGTTCGAGCGCGTCGTTGATCTGGGTCAGGTGTTTGCCGTTGCCTACCGTACCGACGATGAGGTGCGGCAAACTGCATGAGAAGTAGAGCCCTTCGTCGCGGGCCTCGGCGTAGGTGATGCCCTGCGAACCCTCCACAATGTTTGCTGCGTCTTGCCCGGTTGCCAGGTAGAAGGCGAGCAACATGTTGGCATAGTGTGCGTTTGCCGAGCGAATCGCACCGGCAATGGTGCTGCCGACGAGGTTCTTTCGCACGACGAGGTCAGCCATCTGGGTGGCGGTAGTGCGGAGTCGACGCTCAACGACCTCGTGCGGCAGCAAAATATCGGCAACCACGTTGCGGCCGCGGCCGAGGATGCCATTGACCGCGGTGGCTTTCTTGTCTGAGCAGAAGTTGCCCGAAATGGAGCCGTATTCGAGGCCGATCTGCCAAGACAAAATGCGTTCCATGAGGGCATCAGATGCGTTCGTCACCATGTTGTGGCCTGACGCGTCACCGGTGGTGAACGCAAACCGCACAAACAGCAGGTTTCCGACCACCTCGGGGTGAGCTTCGATGAGGCGCGCGTGACGACTGCCCTGCGACACCACCGCTTGCAGTTCGGCAAAGCGATCCTGGATCACCTGCGCGCCGCGAAACGCTTCGTGGGCGCCTGCCGTGGTGAAGAGCACCGATCGGGTCATGCGCTCACCGATCACCGTGGTGCGAATGCCGCCCTCGATCTCGCGTGAGATGCTTGCGCCGCGACCAACGGAGGGCCACAGCGGGGTCTCGTAGGTGGCCAGTGGAACGGAGATCTCAGCGTGGGGGAGTCCTGGCGCGACGGCTTCCCCGCTCACACGCAGCGGGCCCACCCAGCGGGTGGGGACTTCGGTGGCGAACGTTGCAGCGTTCTTCATCGGTGTGGCTCCTCAGGTGCAACTGACGGGGGTGACGCCGGTGGGTCAGGGTGCGCGAAGGGTCGCGCGTCTGAGCGACGGGCGAGCGCGGCGAGGTCGATGCCGCGAAGTCGTGAGAATTCGGCGAGATTACCGCGCACCAGCACATCGGTGTGTTGCAGTTCGGTCGGGCGTGAGGCGCCCAGTAACGCCATGATCTGAGCGATCTGCTGCTGCCAGCGCTGCACGAGCGGCACGAGGGTGTCGGCACCGCCGCGCTGCACAGCAGCGAGGAACGTGCCGGCCACGCCGACCGCTGCGGAGCCGAGCGCGAGCGCTTTCACCACGTCGAACGGGTCACGCACTCCGCCTGAGGCGAGCAGCTGCGGTGCGTCTGCGGGGGCGTCAAGCAGGCAGGCAGCGGCTGACTGCCCGTAGCCGCGCATCATCGCGAAGCTGCCGATGGTGTTGTCTCGCCGGGCGTCTTCGATGCGGAGGAAGTCGGTGCCGCCTTTGCCGCTGACATCGGCGACCCGCACGCCGAGGTTGGTGAGGTGCGTGAGCGTGCGGCGACTGAGCCCAAACCCGACTTCTTTCACGATGACGGGTACGGGAGAGCCTGCCACGAGTGTTTCGACCGAGCGCTGCCAGTCCG
>NZ_JAAYXO010000269.1 GCF_012515855.1 Gordonia sp. (in: high G+C Gram-positive bacteria) | reverse complement strand
GGAAGGTCGCCGGGTACTCGCTCGGCGAAGCAGACCTGCTCCGTCGAGCCATGGGCAAGAAGAAAAAGGAGATCCTCGACGAGGCCTACGGAGGCTTCGCCGAAGGCATGACCAAGAACGGCTTCTCGCAGGCGGCGATCACCGCGCTCTGGGACACGGTTCTGCCGTTCGCCGGCTACGCATTCAACAAGTCGCACGCCGCCGGGTACGGGCTGGTCTCGTTCTGGACCGCCTACCTCAAGGCCAACTATCCGGCCGAGTACATGGCCGGTCTGCTCACCTCGGTCGGCGACGACAAGGACAAGTCGGCGATCTACCTGGCCGACTGCCGGAAGATGGGCATCACGGTGCTGCCGCCGGACGTCAACGAATCGCGCGCGGACTTCGCGGCGGTCGGCGACGACATCCGATTCGGCCTCGCGGCGATCCGCAACGTCGGCTCCGGTGTGGTGTCGTCGATCATCGCCTCCCGCGAGGAGAAGGGCGCCTTCAACGGCTTCTCGGACTATCTCGGCAAGATCGACGTGACGGCCTGCAACAAGAAGGTCACTGAATCCCTGATCAAGGCCGGTGCGTTCGACTCGCTCGACCATCCCCGCAAGGGCCTGTTCCTGGTGCACGCCGACGCCGTCGACTCGGTGCTCGGCACCAAGAAGGCCGAGGCGATCGGGCAGTTCGACCTCTTCGGTGACATGGGCGGTGGGGACGAGGCGATCAGCGAGGTCTTCGCCGTCAAGGTGCCCGACGAGGAGTGGGAGTCCAAGCACAAGCTCGCCCTCGAGCGCGACATGCTGGGCCTCTACGTCTCCGGGCATCCGCTGGCCGGGGTGGAGCACGCACTGGCCGCGCAGACCGACACCTCGATCACCCAGCTCCTGGAAGATCAGGTGAAGGACGGCGCCCATATCACCATCGGCGGCATAATCTCCTCGGTCACCCGGCGGGTGAACAAGAAGGGCGAACCGTGGGCGGCGGTGACCGTCGAGGACATGGTCGGCGGCGTGGAGGTCTACTTCTTCCCGCGCGCCTACGTGGCGTTCGGCATGGACCTGACGGTGGACAACATCGTGTTGGTCAAGGCGCGGGTCAACAAGCGCGACGACTCGATGATGATCAGCGCCAACGACCTCGCCGTGCCCGACCTCTCGGCCGTCGGAACCACCAAGCCGCTCAATCTGACATTGCAGGCGCGCGCGTGCACGCCGTCGAAGGTGGCCTCGCTCAAGCAGGTGCTCCAGCGGCACGCCGGGACGTCGGACGTCCACGTGACGCTGGTCAGCGACCAGAAGCAGACGCGACTGCTGCTGACCGACGCCCTGCGGGTCACACCGTCCTCGGCCCTGATGGGCGACCTCAAAGCCCTCCTCGGCCCCAGCTGCCTGTCCTGAGCTCGTGGCGGAGTGTGCGACGACACGAGGTCGAAGGGCCTGTCCTGAGCTCGTGGCGGAGCTGACTGGACGGGGCGACTAGTGCTGGTGCTCGACGGTGCGGACGAGGTGGTCGAGTCGACCACGATCCGCAAGTCGCGGTTCGTCGCGACCGTGGCACCCGTGTCCTCCGAGGACGAACTGAGTGCGCTGGTGGACCGCAAGCGCGATCCGTCGGCGAACCACACGTGCTGGGGTGCGGTGATCGGCAGCGGCCCGCAGCGGATCGCGCGCTGCAGCGACGACGGCGAGCCCGCCGGAACGGCCGGTCCGCCCATTCTGGCGGCGCTGACTTCGCGCGAGGTGGTCGACGCCGCGATCGTGGTGGTGCGCTGGTTCGGCGGCGTGAAACTCGGTGCCGGCGGGCTGGTGCGCGCCTACGGCGGCAGCGCGACGGCGGTGCTCGACAAGGCCTCGCTGCGCGAGGCGCGGCCGGTCACCCGGATGCGTCTGGACGTCCCGGTTCACGATGCGGGACGGGCCGAGCGCCTCCTCTATTCCCTCGGCGATGTGCACGGGGCCGTTTACGGCGCTGCGTGCGTCACGTACACCGTGGAGGTGGGCGCCGAACACGAAGGCAGTCTGCGTGATCGGCTGATGTCCCTCACCTCCGGCGGAGCGCAGGTCGTCGAGGTCGCGCGTCGTCTGGCCTGATCACGGGCACGCCGGGTGCCAGGTTTCGGTAGCCCGAAGTTTTCCTGTCGGCGCATGCTACAGTCGAGTTGTGACGACACTGAACAACGCTTACCGCCGACCCGCAATGCGGGCGCGTGATCGACGGAACACCGCCGCCGCGCCGACGGCTGACGTCTTCGGTGTCGCATGGCCCCTCTACAAGCTGCACGCTGTCGTCGCAGCCGTCCTCGCCGTGGCCGTCGTGCTGGTCGCCGGCGGGTCCGGCGTCGTGGCGATGTGGGTCAGCGCAATCGCGATGCTTGCCGTCTGGTGGGGCGAGCGTGTCGTGATCGGCGCGCGGTGGGACGATGGTGGGCGTGACCACCACGCCCGCGACTGATACACCCGCCGTCACCGGACTCACTCCGGCCAGCATCGATGCGGCCGCCGCCACGCTCGACGGCGTCGTCTCCCGAACCCCGCTGGAGGCCTGCCCGCGTCTGAGCGAGGCGACCGGCGCGAACGTGCACCTGAAGCGCGAAGACCTGCAGGCGGTCCGTTCCTACAAGATTCGCGGTGCGTACAACGTGATGGCGCAGTTGACTCCCGAGGAGCTCGCCGCGGGAGTCGTCGCCGCCAGCGCCGGCAACCATGCGCAGGGCGTCGCGTTCGCGTGTCGCACCATGAAGGTGCGGGGACGCATCTACGTCCCGACCACCACGCCCAAGCAGAAGCGTGACCGCATCTCTTGGCACGGCAAGGAGTACGTGGAGCTGCTCGCGGTGGGCGACACGTACGACGCGGCCGCCTCCGCGGCGCAGACCGACGTGCTGCGGACCGGAGCCACCTGGATCCACGCGTTCGACGACCCCCGGACCGCCTCGGGTCAGGGGACCATCGGCAAGGAGATCGTCGAGCAACTCGGGGCGAAGCCCGACGTGGTGGTGCTGCCGGTCGGCGGCGGCGGCTGCCTGGCCGGCATCGTGACGTACCTGCGCGACGCGTACCCCGACACTGCGATCGTCGGCGTCGAGCCCGCCGGAGCGGTCTCGATGGCCGCGGCGTTGGTGGCGGGCGAGCCCCACACGCTGGCGGAGATCGACCCGTTCGTCGACGGCGCCGCGGTCAAGCGCATCGGCAGTCTGGGGCACCGGGTCCTGGCGCAGGCGGGCGCGCGCGTCGTCGAGCACCCGGTGCTCGCCGAGATCACCGGTGACCCGAAAGCGCCGGTGATCTCTCGCGACGCGGTCGACCTGGCGCCTGGAAGCGTCACCGTCACGCACGTCGACGAGGGCGCGATCTGCTCGACGATGCTGGAGCTCTATCAGAACGAGGGCATCATCGCCGAGCCCGCCGGGGCACTGGCCGCGACCGCCCTCGCCGAGCTGGATCTGCCCGAGGGCGCCGAGGTCGTGGCTCTGGTGTCGGGCGGCAACAACGACGTCTCCCGGTACGGCGAGATCATCGAGCGCTCGCTGGTGCACCGCGGTCTCAAGCACTACTTCCTGGTGAACTTCCCGCAGGAGCCCGGGGCGCTGCGCCGCTTCCTCGACGAGGTGCTCGGCCCCGACGACGACATCACCCTGTTCGAGTACGTGAAGCGGAACAACCGAGAGACCGGCGCCGCGCTGGTCGGTGTCGAGCTGGGCAGCAGGGACTCCTTCGATGCGCTGCTGGACCGGATGAAGCACTCGCGCCTGGACGTCGAACTCCTCGAGCCGGGCACCCCTGCCTACGACTACCTCACCTGACGACGCAGTGTGTGTCGGCGCACCTGCACACTGCGCCTCGGCGGGTTCGCCGACATTCTGTGACGAGCGCCCGTAGCGGCGCCGAGCCGCGGAGGCCCGACCTCAGGTCGGACTTGAGACTTTCGGCGCGGCGCCCGTTCCGGCCGCAGCGGACTCGTCCGGATATCTGATAAGCGGATGTAACCAGACTTATTACTGTTCAGTAAGGTTTCCGGCTCCGGATGTGTCGGCAATCACAGATACGGACCGGGGGCCGGTTGAGACACGACCCCGATCAAACGTGAGGGCGAACACATAAGGGCTTCTCAGGTATGTATATTCCTACCCACGGGTCAGGTCCGATCGGCCCGAAACAGGGTCTTGGTCCTCTTGCGGACCGCGCGACCGCCAAGACGGATGTGAAGGCAGGGGAGTGAGCACAGACACTGTCGATGCCGGCGCGCCGCTTGCTCGGAGTCGCCGAAGGTTCTCGGACACCGGCTTCGGAAAGTGGTGGCGCGAACACATCACCAAGTCCTTCGAGACCTTCGGCCGTCAGCTGGCCATGTTCGTCGAGGTCTTCAGGGTGCTCGTCACGGATCTGGTCAAGGGTCGCTTCCCGTTCGGCGAGTTCGTCCGGCAGTGCGGGTTCATGGCCTCGACGTCGGTCTTCCCGACGCTGTTGGTCGCCATCCCGATCGGCGTCATCGTCTCGATCCAGGTGTCGAACATCGCCGGGCAGATCGGTGCGACGTCGTTCGCCGGCGCCGCGACCGGTCTCGGTGTGATCCGGCAGGGCGCGCCGCTGGTCACGGCGCTCATCATGGCCGGCGCCATCGGCTCGGCCATCGCCGCCGATCTCGGCTCGCGGACCATCCGCGACGAGATCGACGCGATGAAGGTGATGGGTGTCAACCCGGTCGAGCGCCTGATCTCGCCGCGACTGCTCGCCACCATGGTCGTCAGCTTCCTGCTCTGCGGCTTCGTCTGCTTCGTCGGCTTCATCACCGGTTACGTGTTCAACGTGTACATGCAGGGCGGCACCCCGGGCAGTTACACCGGCACGTTCGCGTCGTTCGCCGGACCGCCGGACCTGATATTCGCCTTGGTCAAGGCGGTGATCTTCGGCGCCATCGTCGCCGTGGTCGCCTGCGACCGCGGGCTGACCACGAGCGGCGGTCCGGCCGGCGTCGCGAACTCGGTGAACGCGGCCGTCGTGAACTCGGTGATCATGCTGTTCACCGTCAACGTGGTGCTGACCCAGCTGTTCGCGCTCGTCGTTCCGACGAAGGTGGTGTGACGTGACCGCGTCCCGGTATGTAGCACCGGTCCTCCGGCCGCTCGAGTGGCTCAAGCAGCTGTGGATCGTCCCGCGCGATGCGCTGGTCTCGATGGGCCACTTCGTGACTTTCCTGGTGAAGTCCATCGGTCTGGCACCGATCACCTTCCGGCATTACCAGAAGGAAGTCTGGCGCCTGCTGTCCGACGTCGCATGGGGCAACGGCGCGATCGTCGTGGGCGGCGGCACCGTCGGCGTCATGGTCATCCTGGGCATCATGGGTGGTGCGACCGTCGGCATCGAGGGCTATACGGCGCTGAACCTGCTCGGCATGGAACCGTTGACCGGTGCGCTCTCGGCCTTCGCCACCACCCGCGAGATCGCCCCGCTGCTCGCGGCGACGGCCTTCGCCGCACAGTCGGGCTGCCGATTCACCGCGCAGCTGGGCTCCATGCGGATCAGCGAGGAGATCGACGCCCTCGAGGCCATCGCGATCCGGCCGCTGCCGTACCTGGTCACCACCCGCATGGCGGCCGCGGTGCTCTCGATCGTGCCGTTGTACGCGATCTCGCTGGCCGCGAACTACATCGCGGCCCAGGTCGTCTTCCAGCTCCAGAGCGGGCAGGGTGCCGGCACCTACCTCCACTACTTCCAGCAGTTCATGCTCTCCTCGGACGTGATCTTCTCGTTCCTCAAGGTCGTGGTCTTTGTGCTGTTGACCACCTTCATCCAGTGCTACTACGGGTACTTCGCCTCGGGCGGGCCGGAGGGCGTCGGCATCGCAGCCGGTCACGCCATCCGATTGGC
>NZ_JAAYXO010000045.1 GCF_012515855.1 Gordonia sp. (in: high G+C Gram-positive bacteria) | reverse complement strand
TCGCGGCCCCGACCCACGAGTATCCGTACGTCGACGGCATGAGCGCCTTCGTTCTGTTGTCCGGCCTGGTCCTCGGCATCGTGTACCAGCGCTGGGTCGCCAGACTCGGGTTCGCCTACGCCTACCGCAGGCTCCTCAAACGGCTCGCGGTCCTGTACGTGTGCCAGCTGTTCCTGTCCCTGCTGGCCGTCGCCGCCTCCGAACGGCTTGCCCCGGCCGAGTTCCGGACGCTCGCCCATCTACCCGGCCGCGAGAGTCTCGCCACCAAGCTGGAGTGGGCCCTGACCATGCGGTATCTGCCCAGCGGCGGCAATATCCTGGTCCTGTACCTCTTGCTCATGGCGTCGGCACTGGTGCTGATCCCGCTGCTTGCCCGTGGACTGTGGCCGCTGGTGCTCGGCGCGTCACTGCTGCTGTACGCCTCCACCCTGGTCTGGCCCACCGGCACCAGGGGAACCAACTTCTTCACCGTCGACGCCTTCCCCGGCGGGCCGCCGATCCAGAACTGGGCGGCGTGGCAGATCCTGTTCGTCCCCGCCGTCGTCATCGGCTGGCGGTGGGACCGGTGGCGGGTCGCCGAGCGGATCGATCGCGCGTTGGTGCCGCTGATCCTCGTCGCAGTGGTCGCGGGTCTGACCGTCGAACGCATCGTGACGAGTCTCGACCTGCGACCCCATCTGGTACTCCTGGTCGACAAGGTGGATCTCGGCCCGGTCCGTGCCGGCTTGTCGTTCCTCGTGGTGGCCTGCGTGTACGGCGTCTTCCGCGCCGTCTTACGCTGGACGCGTCGCGATCTGCTGCGTCCGCTGGTCTCCACCGGCGCCCGCAGTCTCGACTCCTACGTGCTGCAGGCCGTGTGTCTGCTCGCGATCCCGATCTTCGTCGTGGACCGTCCGTGGAAGCCGGTGCTCGCCTCGGCCATCGCGCTGGCGGTGTTCGGGGCGTGCTGGGCGTGGGCCGAACTCCGCACCCGCTTCGGTGTCGAGAAACTGCACCGCGCGCCGGTGCAGGTGATCGCGGCAGTCGGACACACGTGGGCCCGGGCCCGGAACGGAGAGCGACGAAGTGAGCGGCAGCGACAGCGTGGACGCCCCAGGAACGGCGAGCAGGCCGGACAAGCACGATCCCGCGTCGATCGGTGAGCGGACGCTGAGCGTCCACGGCGGCAATCAGGCCCCCGGCACCGGCGGCGAAGGCGACGCCATCCGCGTACCCATCGTCATGGCGAACTCCTACCACCTGCCGCAGGACCCGTCGACCATGGACTGGTCCAACCCCGAACACCTCACCTACACCCGGAACACGGGCATCAACCAGATCGCGCTCCAAGACAAACTGCGCGCGCTGGAACACGGCGAGGACGCGGTTGCGCTCGCTTCCGGCGTCGCGGGGCTCCACGCGGTCTTCTTCGGTCACGTCAACGCGGGCGATCACGTCGTCGTCTCCGACACCACCTACGAGGCCACCTACAAACTGTGGACCACCCTCCTGCCGCGGAAGTACGGCATCGAGGCGACCTTCGTCGACATCACCGACCTCGACGCCGTGGTCGCCGCCATCCGCCCCGACACCAAGCTGATCGCCACCGAGGTGATCGCCAATCCGACCACCAAGGTCGCCGACATCGCCGCCCTCGCCGAGATCGCCGACGCCCACGGCGTGATCTTGATGGTCGACTCCACATTCACCCCGCCACCTCTGTACCGGCCGCTCGACGACGGCGCCGGTCTCGTGGTGCACTCGCTGACCAAGTACATCAACGGCCACGGCGACGCGATGGGCGGCGCGGTGATCGGCCGCGCCGACCTCGTCGCCCCGATCCGATCGGAGGCGATGGTCGACGTCGGCGGCGTGATCTCGCCGTTCAACGCCTGGCTGATCATGCGCGGATCGGTGACCCTCCCCCTCCGTCTGCGCCAACACCAGGAGTCGGCGCTCGAGATCGCTCGGTTCCTGGAAGCCGACGACCGCATCGCCTACGTCGCCTACCCGGGGCTAGAGAGCCACCCGCAGCACAAGCTCGCCAGGCGCCAGTTCGGCGAGCCGGGCCGCGGCATCGGCGGCTACGGCGGGATCATGGCGTTCGCCCTCAAGGGCGACCCCGACCTGCAGAACCGCTTCGTCAACGACCTCAAGGTGGTCACCTCGGCGGTCTCGGTGGGCCACGACGAGTCGCTCATCGTGCATGTCGGCACCACCGGTCCCCGTGTCGCGGCCTACCCGGACGGCTTCCGCGAGTACGGCCACCTGCGGTTCTCGGTGGGACTGGAGGACGTCGACGACATCAAGGCCGATCTGGCTGCGGCGCTCGACTCGGCATGCGGGGATTCGGCGACGGGTCGCCCGACCGGCTGAGTGAGTGCGGCTGGATCTGGCCGGTTGTGTCAGCGCCGACCCGGAGCCGGACCACTACTCGGTGGCCAGCCGGATTCCGAAGCCGACCAGTGCGAAGCCGGCGACCAGGTCGATGCCGCGACGGATGCGCGGTGTCTGCATCCAGGTGCCGATCTTGCCCGCGGCAAGGACCAGGGCCGCGAAGTAGACGAACGTCAGGGCCAGGTAGATGAGGCCGAAACCGAGCGTCGTCCACGTGGCCGAGTAGCCGTCGGGAACGAATCCGGGCAGCAGGGTGATGAACATGATGCCGATCTTCGGATTCAAGATGTCGGTCAGGAACCCGGTGAAGAAGCCGACACGACGTCCACCGGCCTGGACGGCAGGGTTGGCTGGGCCCGGCACCCCCGCCCGCATCTGCCACATCGACCACAGCGTCTGCGCGCCCAAGATCACCAAGTAGCAGCCGCCGACGATCTTCAGCACCTGGAACCCGATCTCGCTCATCTGCAGGATCGCCGACAGTCCCAGCACCGCGGCGATGACCCACACGGTCAGACCGGCGAGCACCCCGAGCGACGTCCGGATTCCGCCCGCCCGACCGTCGCGCGCCAGACCGCGCATCACGACCAGCGAGTCGGGCCCCGGCAACAAGACCAGAAGCAACGACGCGACGGTGAAGGAGGCGATGGCCGACAGCATGTGTCGATGGTAAGCGCGAGGGCCGTCGACGGTGTAATCCATGCCCGGCGCACACGGCAGGCATTAAATTCGCGGTGACGCAATCTCTCGACATGCACCGATGCGCGCGGAAGAGTGATCGCCACGGTGATGAACAACAGGTTCGAGCCGACCGGATCCACCGCACCGCACACCCCAGGGGAGCAGATGACCGCCGAACTCGTGAACCAGCACGTCGCCGTCAGCCGATGGGACCGGACGTACCCGACCGCGCGCGTGTTCCTGATCGTGGCCTTGGTCGCCGCGATCGCCACCGTCTTCCTCACAGACACCGACGGGATCCGCTACGCCTCCGTCGTCGCGATCCTCATCATCGCGCCGATCATCGGCTGGCTCCGCGAACTCTCGGGACCCGAGGTCCCGCTCAGCTGATTCCCGCCTAATCGGCGCGGTACAGGATCCCGCGCCCGATCGCTTCGCGCACCGACGGCATCGCCGCCTGCGCCAGCGCGTCCGGGTCGACCCCGTGGAAGTCGGCGATCAGCGAGATCAGCGCGGCCAGCGGGACCTCGCCTCGGCAGCCGGCGAACAGCGCGGTGAGCACCTCGTCCACGGCGAGCACCGCTCCCGGGCCGCCTGGCCGCGTCACCGACGCACTGACCTGCTGCCAGCCTTCCTCCCCCGGCAGCGACTGTGTCTCCAGAAACACCGGCGACGTCGACAGCCGCGACGCCAGCAGGTCGGCGTCGGAGTTCTCGCGCAGGAAGTCGCGCCGCGCCCAGAACGCCTGCGCCTCGAAGCCCGTCACCTCTTGCCCCGCGCCGGTGATCTCCTCGATCACCACGTCCGCCTCGCGCGACTGCGTCGGCTTCCGGAAGGTGATCGACCCCATGCCGATGGCGACGATGCCCTCCTGCTCAAACCAGTCGAGCCAGCGCGCGCCGCGCTCGGCGGCATCGGTCACCGACTCCCCCGCGTCCGAGACCCACAGCGACACGTAGCTGATGGGATCGGCCAGCTCGCGCTGCACCACCCACGCGTCCAGACCTGTCGACTCCACCCATTCCCGCACGCGCTGATCCCACGCGTCGACGTCGCGAACCACCCAGTTGGCGAGGATCTGCGCGACGCCACCGGGGTTGAGGTGGTCGCCGATCTGCTCGATCAACGCGCGGCTGATGCCGTCGCCGACCATGCCGGAGTCGCGGTAGATGTAGTCCTGCGCACCGGTGCCGACCACGAACGGCGGGTTGGAGACGATGAGGTCGAAGGTCTCCTCGCCCACCGGCTCGAACAGGCTGCCCTCGCGCAGATCCCAATCGAGTCCGTTCAGCCGTGCCGTTGCCGCCGCCAGCGCCAGGGCGCGCCCGTTGGTGTCGGTCGCGACGATCTCATCGCAGTGCGACGACATGTGCAGCGCCTGCACGCCGCAGCCCGTGCCGACGTCGAGCGCTCGCCCGAACGGTGTGCGGATCACGGCCTGAGCCAACGACATCGATGCGCCACCGATGCCCAGCACATGGTCGTGGCGCACCGCGCCCGGACGCATCGAGGCGTCCTGGTCGGCGACCACCAGGTAGTCCGCTGCATCGCTGCCGTGTGGCCGGATGTCGAGGATCGCGCGGACACCGCCGTCGGCCTTCTCGATCACCTGTTGGTCCAACAACGCGTCGACACCGATCCCCGGCAGGGCCGCCGCGACGGCGTCGTCGGGCTCGGTGGAACCCAACAGAAACAGGCGGATCAGCGTCGCGAGAGATGCCTGTTCGGCGGGTGCCCGTCGCGTCTTCCGGAGCGCGGGCCACCACACCCCGCCGACCAGCGCCTGGCTGGTCTCCTCACCGAGCAGGCCGTCGATGCCTTCCGACGAATAGCCCGCGGAGCGAAGCCCTTCGCCCAGCGCGTCAACGATTTCCGGAGCATCCAGAGGGTAGCGAATCACCGCCCGAGCCTACCGGTACAGTGGCACTGCACGCGCGAGTGGCGGAATTGGCAGACGCGCTGGATTTAGGTTCCAGTACCCGTTGCGGTGTGGGGGTTCAAGTCCCCCCTCGCGCACAGAAATCGGACGTGCAGGACCAGCGATCTTCAATGCGTTGGCCTGCACGTCCTATTGTTTTCAGCCGCACGCGTCACCCGAGTGTCCGAGCTGATTGCAGGCCTACTGAGCGAGGCAGACGGTGGCCGCGGCCGCACTCCCCGTGACCGCTCCCGACAGATTGTCCGACATACGCGTTATCGTCCGACACGAGCACCCACACTCGCAGAGGAGGCCTTGATGGAGGGCGTCGCGTCGACTCAAAGCCACGATCCGAACCTCCAGAACCCGGCCGCCCGGAGGTGCGGGCGAAGTGGTTAGACGGGCGCAAAAGGAACGAAAAGCGCTGAGGAGAGCCCGGTCGGAAGCCGAGACCAGCCTCTCTTCCAGACAGGGCAGTTACATTCCGCCCGATCGTGAGAAATGCAAAGCCCGCCAGTGGGTGCAGGCGTATGACGACGCAAGCACCGTTCGCGTCCAATTCAACCTCTGGTCCCTCGACGGCCTGCCGGTCGACTTCGCGATTATCGTCCAACGGCTCGGCACCGACGGTTGGGACGATGTCGAGCGCTACGACTGTTGTCACGGCCATTGCCACTTGCACGCCGATGGGAAAGACTCATCGGCATCGATCTACCAACTCGACACCCAAGATGACGTGAAGGTTGCCTTGACGCGAGCCGAAGCAGAATCTGCCGATCGCGCGCGTATTATTCGAGACAAAGAAAGGTGAGACCGTGAGCACCCGCATGGAGAAGTTGGACAGTTTCCGCCGCGAAGTGAATCTGAACCTCGCCTTCGGTCCCGTATCTGAAATCGAACTGGTGACCAACGAGGCAGGCGAGTGCCCCGTCATCGTCGCACTCGACAGCGAACCCCTCTCGGCCGTTCTTGGACGAGTTCGAGCCGTCGGCGGAGCGGGAACCATCTTTTCGCAAGGCACCGACGGGGTACGAATGGTGTCGATGATCGAATCAGGTTGCAGCCTCGTCGAGCCCGGCGACCAACTCGCCCCCGGTGGCGAATCCAACTTCGGCATGTTCATCGACTACGTCGAACTTCACCCGGACGGTGTCGCGATACCCGCCGCGTTCGATCGACCTGCAAAGGCACGTGACGCTCGCGCTGTTGACCTGCAGGTCGCATGACGCCCCTCGACCTGTTCGCAGGGATCGTCGTCAGTGACCTCGCTCTAGCTGTCGACTGGTACACGCGAGTCCTCGGCGCGGAGCCGTCGTTTCGTCCGGACGATTCCGAAGCAGTCTGGACACTCGACGACCACCGATTCGTCTACCTCAAAACGGCGCAAGGCGGTCCGGGCAACAGCCTGGTGACGATCCTGATCGACGACCTCGACCGCTTCCTCGCCGCCGCGGCCGACCGCGGAGTGACGCCCGACGACCTGGAGGACTACGGCGGCGGGGTCAGCAAAGCCGTCTTCCACGACCCCGATGGGAACGAGTTCGGCGTCGGCTCGGTGCCTCGAGACCAGTAGTAGCGCGCTACTCGATCCGCATTCCCAGGTGCGCAGCGAAGTGGGCGGCGAACTTGACGGCTTGATCGCTGTCGATGGTGGTGCCGCCCAGCCCGTCGAGATGGCGGAGTGACTCGATCTCCACACCGCGCAGGTCGACGTCGCTCAGCTTGGCCTGGTGAACTTCCAAGCTCGATACCCGACAGTTCTCGAAGGCCATGCGCGCGACCGTCGCCTCGCTGAGGTCGAGTTCGTCGATCAGACAGTCGCGGAAGACGACGTCTCGCACGTCGCTGCCACGGAGGTTCACCAGACCCAGCTTGGAGTCCTCGATCACCAGCGACCGAACGGTCCCTTCGAAGAGGTCGAACGCACCGATCCGACTGCCCTTGATCTGCACGTTGCGCACCGAGGTGCGCGGCCACGCCAGCCGCGGCGCGTTCACCGAGTTGAAGGCCGTGTCGAAGATCCGACTGCCGCCCCATTCGACGTTCTCGAGGGTGACGTTCGAGAGTTCGCAGTCGGTCAGGGTGAGGCCCGACAGCTCGCGGTCAGCGAGGTCGACGCCGTCGAATCGGCCGAACTCGATGGTCTCGAAGGATTGCAGGGCGTCGGTCTGGAGGTCGTCGAGCCCCGCGAGCTTCAGCGTGTCGATCTTCGGTTTACGTGTCAGTCGGTTCGAGGCCATGGCTGCGACTGTAGCGACTCGTGCACCCGCGCCGCCTGAGTGATCAAGTGGTGCTTCTCGGCCGAGTTGACCGAAAGCTCTGCTGCCTCGGCATTCAGGCGGGCGGCGCTGACGAGGTCTCCGTCGCGCTCCCGCAGATGGGCTTCGACGGCGCGGTACCGCGGCAGTGCCGGGTCCAGTTCGGCCAATGCGGCGAGGCCGGCGCGCGGCCCGTCCGCTTCACCGACCGCCACCGCCCGGTTCAGTCGGGCGACGGGACTGTCGGCCAGCGCGACAAGTTCGTCGTACCACTCCACGATCTGGACCCAGTCGGTCTCGTCGACGGTCTGGGCATCGGCGTGCAACGCAGCGATCGCCGCCTGCGCCTGGAACTCGCCGAGACTATCACGCGCCAACGCTCCCTGCAGGATCTCGACGCCCTCGGCGATGAGAGCGGTATCCCAGAGCGCTCGGTCCTGCTCCGCAAGTGGAATCAGCCCGCCGGAGTCGGTAGCCCGCGCGGGCCGTCGTGCATGGTGCAGCAGCATCAAGGCGAGAAGGCCCGCGACCTCCGGGTGATCGATCGTCGCCGCCAGTGTCCGAGTCAGTCTGATCGCCTCCGCCGCGAGATCGACGTCACCGGAGTAGCCCTCGTTGAAGACCAGGTAGAGCGTCCGCACGACGGTCGCGACGTCGCCGGGCGCGGTCAGCCGCCGGCCCGACACCGTCTTCTTGGCTCGGCTGATCCGCTGCGCCATCGTCGCCTCGGGCACCAGATAGGCGGCGGCGATCTGCCCGGTGGTGAGCCCGCCGACTGCACGCAATGTCAGCGCCACGGCCGATGCCGGACTCAGCGACGGGTGCGCGCACAGGAAGTACAGCGCGAGGGTGTCGTCCGCATCCGGGACCTCGCCCCCGGTCGGCTCGACGGCGACGGTGTCCTCGCGTCGCCGCCGAGCCGCGTCCGACCGCACTGCATCCAGGAATTTGCGCCAGGCCACGGCGACGAGCCACGCTTTCGGCTCGCGCGGGGGATCCGACGGCCAGGTGCTCAACGCCTGGATCAGAGCTTCCTGGACGGCGTCCTCCGCCGCCGCGAAGTCGGCTCCGCGGCGCAGGAGGATCGCGAGGACCTGCGGTCCGAGGACTCGAACCAGCGCATCCATCTCCGCGGGCATGTCCCCGTCCGAGGTCATCTCAGTCGTCACCAGCCATGACGTCCTCGATGAACGGTCGGACCTCGAGCCATTCGTGCAGCGGACGACCGCCCGCACCGGGCGCCGACGACAACTCGCCTGCCAGTTCGTAGGCCCGGTCGCGGCTGTCGACGTCGACGATCATCCACCCCGCGATCAGGTCCTTGGTCTCGGCGAACGGCCCGTCGGTGACCGGCGGCTTGCCCTCCCCTCCGTACTGCACCCAGCTCCCCTCGGGTGCCAGGGCCTGCGCGTCGACGAACTCGCCGCTGGCGACGAGGCGGTCAGCGAAATCGCGCATGAACTGTATGTGCGCGGTCACCTCGTCCGGTGCCCACTCCGACATCGGGACGTCGTTGCGGGACGCCGGTGCGCCGCGGTAATGCTTCAGCATCAGATACTTGGCCATGATGACTCTCCTCGGGTGACGTACGACCCAGTCTGGTCGCGTTCATACCTGGGACGGCGCCGATCCCGGGTTCTCGACATCACCGGGAAAGAACTTTCAGAACGGGATTACACCTGCCAGCCCTCCGACTCGCGCCAGCGCTCCCACAGGTCGGCGAAGACGCCCCCGCGCGCCAGGAGTTCGTCGACACCACCGGCGTCGACGACACGACCGCCGTCGAGCACGACCACCGCGTCGGCCAGCGCGACCAGCGCGGGTCTGTGCGTCACCGCGACCACCGTGCGGGTGCCGCGAATCGTGCGCAGCGAATCGGCCACCGCGCGCTCGGTGATGACGTCGAGCGCCGACGTCGCCTCGTCCACCAATAGCAACCCGGCCGGTTTTGCCAGCGCCCGCGCCAGCCCGACGCGCTGGCGTTCGCCGCCGGAGAGGGCGTTGGCGCCGTCGCCGACCCGCGAGTCCCACCCGTTCGGCAGGGCGTCCAGTACCGGCGCCAACTGCGCCAGGTCGGCGATCTCCGCCAGGTCGGGGGCGACGGCCGTGACCACGTTCTCCCTCAGGGTGCCCGGGCGCAACGCGGTGGTCTGGAAGACCACCGAGGCCCCCGCGATCCGTCGGCCGGGGTCGGCGGGTTCGTGGTCGAGAAGCACCTGGCCGGACGACGGATCACGGAGGCCCGCAAGCACGTCGAGCAGCGTCGACTTGCCCGAGCCCGACGCGCCGACGAGCACGGTGATCTGCCCGGGAGCGATGTCGAGGTCGATGCCGTCGAGTGCCTGTGTGCCGTCGGCGTACCGGTAGTCGACACCGGTCAGCCGGACCGCGGGTGGCCTGCCTGTCTCTGCGCTCTCGGTCCGTACAGGGCCGGGGGCCGCCGCCGCGGTGTCCTCGTCGACCAAGTCGCGCAGTTCGGTCAGCAGACGTTCGACGGCGGCGATCGGGGTGGCGAGCAGCGAGAGCGACCCGGCCGCCTCGACCACCCGCAGCAGCACCACGACCATCGCCGCGGCGGTGATGCCCGAGAGCTCGCCGTTCAAGTACAGCGCACCGGTGGTGATTCCGAAGGCGATGAGGACCACCTGGCCGGCGACCGTGAAGAGGAGGTCCCCCGGTATCTGCCAGGCGAGGAGGCGAGATCCGCGACGACGCGATCCGGCGATCACCTCGTCGACCGTTCCGGTTCCTACTCCGGCCGCGCGGAGCGTCGGCTGGGCCCAGCCGAACTCCAGCATGCGGTCGTCGAGTGCCCGACCGGCGTCGGCGAACGCCTCTTCCGATTTCGCGACCGCGCGTCGACCAGCCTGGAACGCGGCGAGCAGCACCGCACCGCCGATCAGCGCGACCATCGCCAACTGCCAGGAGACGAGCAGCAGGCCCACGGCCAGCAGCGGCACCAGCAGCGCCGCGTGAATCAACGGCGAGAACAGCAGCACCACCGCCGAGACCGACTCCGGTCCGGACTTGGTGACGATGCCCCGGAGCCTGGACGCACGGTCTCCGTGCAGGTCCGCGGTGTCGAGTCGGCGGATCGCTCCGATGCCCGCCCGTTCCGCGGCGTCGATCAGGGCGAAGCCGACGCGAAGTCCCGCCCGGGTCGCGGCGATGTCGGCGACCCAACCGGCTGCCAGGATCGCGACCATCAGGGCCACCCATTTCCACGCGGCCGCGGGGTTCGCCCCGAAGAGTGCTTCGAGGAGGGGGATCAGCACCAGGACACCCGCGGCTTGCAGCGCGGTCGAGAGTGCGGTGAGTCCATAGAACCGCGTGCGATCTCCGCCTGCCGCGGCGCCGGTGATGGCGCGGACGTCGGCGAAGACGGTCGGGAGCAGTGTCATCGAAGCGCCTCCTGCGCGTGATCGGTCATCGCCGCATAGACGCCGCCTGCGGCGAGCAGCTCGGTACCAGTCCCCTGTTCGACGATCCGGCCGCCGTCGAGCACGACGATCTGATCGGCGTCGGCGATCGTGTGGAGTCGGTGCGCCACCACCAGCACAGTTCGGCCGGCGAGAAGCCGCGAGAGCCCGCGACGCACTTCCCACTCGGAGTCCGGATCGGCTGCTGCGGTCGCCTCGTCGAGGACCACCAGTCGCGGGTCGCCCAGCAGGGCGCGGGCGATCGCCAGCCGCTGGCGCTGGCCGCCGGAGAGACTGTCGCGGTCGACGACGGTGTCGTAGCCGTCGGGCAGTGCCGCGACGACGTCGGTGAGATAGGCGGCGCGGGCAACCTCTTCGATGGCTGCGCGATCGGCGCCGGGGACGCCGAGGGCGATGTTCTCGGCGATGGTCCCCCGCACCAATTGCACGTCCTGGAGCACCACGGCGATGCTGCGACGCAGTTCGGGCTCGGGGATGTCGCGGAGATCGACTCCGTCGAGTCGAATCGCGCCGGCATCGGGGTCCCACAGTCGTGCCACCAGCGCCGCCACGGTCGACTTGCCCGCACCGGACGGGCCGACCACCGCGGTGGTCGTGCCTGCGGGCAGATCGAGGTGAAGGTTCTCGACCACGGGGCGACCGGCGAGGTACCCGAACGTGACGCCGCGCAGTTCCACCCGGGCGGGCCCGGCGACGGCCGCGCGTTCGCGTGTCCCGTCTGCGACCTGCTCCAGTTCTTCGGTGGCCATCAGCAGGTCGAGCGAGGTCTTGCCGTTCAGCCCCTCGCGCAGACCACCGATGGCGAACGACGCCGCAAGCAGACGGTCGCCGAACGAGGTCCCGAGAATCAGGAACGGCAGGATCGCCACGGCGTCCATCGAACCGGCCACGATCAGGGCGGTACCCGCGACCGCGACCACCGCCATCGCGGTCGTCGGCCGGTTGAGCTGCAGGACCACCGACTTGGTGTCGATGGTGGCGCGCTGCCAGTCCTTGATGAACTCGGTGAGACTGCGCAGTTGACGCGGTAGGTCCGAGGTCGACGAATCACCGAAGACGCGGCTGACCTGCTGCCCCGCGATGAACCGCTCGGCATCGCCGGGAAGGGTCGCGTCCCAGCGCATCTTCTGCTCCAGGCGCGCCTTGTCGGCCGTGGCGATGCGGCCCATCGCCACGATGTACGCGATCACCGGGACCAGCAACACCAGCGCCAGCCCCCAGTCGACGGTGAACAGGTAGCCCAGGATCGCGAGCGGTGTCACCACCGCCGCCACCAGGTCGGGCACCGCGTGGGTCACCAGGTAGTGCAGCGAGGAGACGTCCTCCTGGACCAGCTTCTTGACCTCCGAGCTGCGGCGACCGTGGAACCAACCGAGAGGCAGTCGGGTCAGCTTGCCGAGCACGCGACGGCGCAGTGCGGCCGCGAACACCTGGTCGTAGAAGTGCAGCGCGGTGATCACCGTCGCCGATCCCACGGCGCCGACCACGAGGACGATCACGGCGACGATGCCGACGTCGACCAGCTCGTGCCGTTCAGCGCCTGCCACCAGGAGACGGGCGAGTTCGGCGAACAGGATCAGCGGTACCACCGCGAGCAGTGCCAGGATCACCGCGAACACGCCGGCCAGCAGCATGGCCGGAAGGGCAGGCTTCAGAACCGGTTCAGCAGGCTCCGCAGGACCGGTTGCACGAAAGGACGGCAGTTCCGCCACCACCGCCCCGGCGGTCTCGCGCACGGTGTCGGCGGTGCTGGCGGTGGTCTTGCTTTCGGGGGTCTTGTTTTCTGGGGTCTTGCTTTCGGGGGTCTCGCTTTCGGGTGCCGTGTCGACCTGTTTGCCCATCGCGCGGCCGGCCATCCAGTAGGCCTGCGTGTGCATGGTGGCCTTGTTCTGTTCGTGCTCCAACGCCAGCAGGCCCTTGGCGAGGCGGGTCGCCTTGCTCTCGGCGGTCACCCACGTGCGCCAACCGCGGTAGTCGCCGCCGCCGATGGCGTTGACCAGCGCACGACGATCGGCAGTCGACGGCACCCAGTCCACGGTGAGCCCCTCATGGTCGGGCAGCGGAAGGTCGCGGTCGTCGTCGTTGCAGTACTCGATTACCGCGCGGATCGGGACGCCGGCGGGCACCCGCTCCACCAGGGTGACGAACGCGGGCCAGGAGGCGACGTCGCCCATCAGCAGATAGCCGAGCGGGCTGTCGTCGGCCGGAGCGACGTCGTGGCCGTCGCCGCCGAGTCGTGTCATCAGGAGTTCATCACCGGACGCGGCGGTGCGCGCCCACGTCGACGCCGGGCCTGCCGGGTCGTGGACCAGGAAGCAGAGGCTGAAGGTTCCAGCTGCCGGGTCGGGATCGAGCAGCGTGTACCCGCGCTGGTGGAACTTCGACGGCGCGTCCACGTCGGGGAACCACGCGCGGACCCACGCGGACGGCTTCTCGCCGCCGGCATGCAGGATGTCGTCGCACTGGAAATCGATGCGCACCACGTGGTCGGTGATCCAGCGAACCCCGGTCACCGTCGCCGTTTTGTTCTTGGCGCCGAGGGCACGCAGCATCGCGCCCTGGAATCCCTTGCCCATCTCTGTCCCATCGTCCGCGACACGTTCTACCTAAGTTTAGGCTTGGCTAATTAAAACAGAAGGGTGGCCAACGGCACAGCCTGGGCGTCCGTCCAGAATCTCGGGAACCGAGCGCAAACAGGTACCGTCGAAGTGTGGACCACTCCCCCTCGACGCCTACTCGCCGACACCGGCCTGCGCTCATCGTGCTGGTGACGGTCGCAGCAGTGGCGTGCATGGCCCTCGCCTGGTGGCAGTGGGGTCGATACGAATCCGCGTCCGGCACCGGCCAGAACCTCGGCTACGCACTGCAGTGGCCCGCCTTCGCCATCGCCGTCGTCTACGCCTATCGCCGCTTCGTGGTGATGGAGGCCGACCCCGATGCCGAACGCACCGATGAGCCCACTGAGATCCCCGCCGGAGTACTCCCCGAGCGTCCGACCAGCGCCGATCCTTCGGTCTCTGCGATTCTGGACGCCGCTCCCGACGACGACATGGCCGCCTACAACAGGTACCTGGCCGAGCTCGACAAGCACCCCACGCACGATTGATGAAGGACCCCGACGTGACCGAGACTGCCAAGTCCACCACCGACGCCCCGCAGGGCAGCCCGACCGCGAGCATCGAGCAGATCCGCAGCGCACTGTTCCGCTACCGGGTGCTCGCGTGGGTCACCGGTGTCTGGCTGCTCATGCTCGTCGCTGAGATGATCGCGAAGTACGGCTTCGACGTCGGCGGCTTCGGTTGGGTGGGCATCGCGCACGGCTGGATCTACTTCGTCTACCTGATCTGCACCGTCGACCTCTCCATCAAGGTCCGTTGGCCGTGGCAGAAGCTGCTGGCGACCGCCGTCGCGGGCACCATCCCGTTCCTGTCGTTCTGGTTCGAGCACATCCGCACCGTTGAGGTGAAGAAGGACTACAAGCTCGATCAGTGATCGCTGATCTCGACGCCCAACCGCTCGGCCGCGGCGTTGTTCAGCACCACCACCTGGTGACGGATCGACGCGCGATCGGTGAGCGCCTCCGGCCAGGCGATCCGCACGGCGCGCTCGACGCCGTCAACGGTCGCGACCCAGTCACCGAACTCTGAGTCGAGCCCGGTCATGCGCGCGGCGGTGGCCTCCGGCTCGGCGAAAGCGCGCACGATCAGCAGGTTGCCGTCGGCGTGGTCGTCGTTCATGTGGCGGGTGACCGCACCGATCACGGCGTCGTCGAAGGTCGTCATCGGGAAACTCCTGTCGCTGGGTTCGGTTACTGCGCGAGGGCTCGCAGCGCGGGTACCAACTGCGCCAACGCCTTGCCCCGGTGGCTCAGCGCGTCCTTCTCCTCCGCCGCCAGTTCCGCGGAACTGCGGCCTTGCGCGACGTCGTCGGCCGGGATGAACAGGGGGTCGTAGCCGAAGCCGTTGGCGCCGCGTTCCTCACGGACCACCGTCCCTCGCCACTCCCCGCGGACCACGGTCTCGCCGCCGTCCGGCAGCACCAGCGCGCACACCGAGACGAACGCCGCGCCGCGGCGGGAGTCCGGCACGTCGCTGAGCTGGGCCAGCAGCAGGTCGTTGTTGGCCTGATCGCCCTTGCCGCCGCTCCATCGCGCCGAGAGCACGCCGGGCATGCCGTTGAGGGCGTCCACCGTCAGTCCCGAGTCGTCGGCCAACGACGGCAGCCCCGACTTCTGCGCGGCCACCCGAGCCTTGATCAGCGCGTTGTCCTCGAAGGTCGCGCCGTCCTCGACCGGTTCCGGGTACGGCTCCACGTCTGCCAGCCCCAGCACCTCGAGCCCGGTGATGCCCGCGGCCTCCACCACCCGCCGCAACTCGGCGAGCTTCTTGGCATTGCCCGATGCCAGCAGGATCTTCGACGTCACGGGGTCGGCAGGGTGCCCGGGTACGGCTGCGCCAGCACCTCGCGCTGCGCCGCCACTATCTGGTCGATGCCCGCGCAGGCGACGTCGAGCATCTTGTCGAGCGTCGCGCGCGGGAAGGTCGCGCCTTCGCCGGTGCCCTGCACCTCGACCAGGGTTCCCGCGTCAGTGGCGACCACGTTGGTGTCGACCTCGGCGCGGGAGTCCTCCTCGTACGGCAGGTCGAGGCGAACCCGGCCGTCGACCACACCGACGCTCACGCCGGCGATGATGCACGACAGCGGCTGCGGGTCGGCCAGCTTGCCCGCCGCGGCCAGGTAGGTCACCGCGTCAGCCAGGGCGACGTACGCGCCGCTGATCGCTGCGGTCCGAGTGCCGCCGTCGGCCTGCAGCACGTCACAGTCGATCGCGATGGTGTTCTCGCCCAGGGCCGCGAGGTCGATGCACGCGCGCAGCGAGCGGCCGATCAGCCGGCTGATCTCGTGGGTACGACCACCGATCTTGCCTCGCACCGATTCACGCTTGGAACGCTCGTGCGTCGCAGCCGGGAGCATGGAGTACTCGGCGGTCAGCCAGCCCAGGCCCGATCCGCGACGCCACGACGGCACGCCCTCGGTGACGCTGGCCGTGCACATGACGCGAGTGTTCCCGAACTCGACCAGCACCGAGCCCGCCGGGTGCGAGGTGAAACCGCGGGTGAACTTGATCGGCCGGAGTTCGTCGTCGGCCCTACCGTCTGCTCGTGAAGTCACGCCCTCGACCTTACTTGAGCAACCACATCCGCGTAGTTCCCCGGTATCCGCGGACGCACGAAGCACGCGGATCTCGGCGGATTACGCGGATGCGGGCGAAAGACGCCGCACGACCGTCAGATCGGTTTGCGGACCTCGATGACCTGGCCCTGGTGGACGAGTTGGAGCGGGCCGGCGTACTCGCCGGACGCCTCGTCGAGGATCGCGTCGGAATCGGTCCACGGCACCACGTGGGTCAGCGCCAGGGAACGCACGCCCGCGCGGGTGGCGATCTGTCCGGCCTCGACGCCGGAGAGGTGGAGGCCCTCGGGACGCAGGCCCGGGGCGTGGGTCCACGACGCCTCGCAGAGGAACAGGTCGGCATCTCGTGCGAGCTCGACGGCCTCGTCGCAGATCCCCGTGTCGCCGCTGTAGACCAGCACCTCGCCGTCGGCGCCGGTGATGCGGAAACCGAATGTGGAGGGCGGATGATTCACCTTGTACGGCTCGATGAGGAGTCCGTGGATCTCGACGGCTTCGCGGTCGACCCACTCCCGGACGTCGTAGGTGTCCGACAGATCGTCGATCTCCCCCGGATACTCCGACGCGCCGGCCCCGATCCGGACGGCGGTACCGGCCGGACCGTAGAGCAGCGATCGCTCGGTCGCGGGCTCGGGCGACCACCGCCGCCAGACCAGCATCGCAGGCAGATCCATGCAGTGGTCGGCATGCAGATGGCTGAGGAGAACGGCCACCTCGTTGGGGTTCGCATGCTGCAGGAGTTCACCGAACACACCGTGTCCGCAGTCGATCAACACCGGCCGATGACCATCGGCCTGGACCAGGTACCCCGAACAGGGAGCACCGGGACCGTTAACGCTCCCTGAACACCCGAGCACCGTCAAACGCATGCAAAACACTCTGCCATGCGGATTCGAAAAACCGGCATCAATCCGACGACCTGTGACACGCGAGTTGCCCTCATCGGACCGTGCTCAACGCCACATCCGCAGCATCAGAAATGTTCGACGTGCCCGACCGACGGCCCGAGGAATCGCGTCGACAATTTGCGGAAGGAATCGGGATCGCCTGTGGCAGAGAACAATCGACGCGCCTGACGATCGCCGTGCGGATGCAGGGCGTCAGTCTCGGTCAGCACCTTGAACGTGTCCTTGGCGGTCTCCTCCGCACTCGAAACCAGCGTCACCTGGTCGCCCATCACCAACTGGATCACTCCGGACAGCAACGGGTAGTGCGTACAGCCGAGCACGACGGTGTCGACGTCCGCCTCCTGCAGCGGTTCCAGGTATCCCTGGGTGAGACCGAGGATCTGGCGGCCGCTGGTGACCCCCCGCTCCACGAAGTCGACGAAACGCGGGCAGGCCACCGCCGTGATCTCCACATCGCGTGCTGCGGCGAACGAGTCCTGGTAGGCGCGCGAGGCGATCGTGGCCTCGGTGCCGATGACGCCGATGCGGCCGGTCTTGGTCGCGACCACGGCACGCCGCACAGCGGGAAGGATCACTTCGATCACCGGGATCGGTGCGTACCGCTCGCGTGCGTCTCGCAGGCAGGCCGCGGACGCGGTGTTGCAGGCGATGACGATGGCCTTGACCCCGCGGGTGACGAGTTCGTCGCCGATGGCCAGCGCGTGCTTCCGGATCTCCGGAATCGTGAGCGGACCGTACGGCCCGTTGGCGGTGTCGCCGATGTAGATGATGTCCTCGTCCGGGAGCTGATCGATGATCGCGCGCGCAACGGTGAGCCCGCCGACGCCCGAATCGAAGATGCCGATCGGACCGGTTCCCTGCTCGGTTATTGCGAGCCTCCCTTGAGTTCTGGACGGGCGCTGAGTTCTGGACGGGCGTTCTTGGCGCGGTCGCTGAGCATCCAGGCCGCCAGCACGCCGCCGGCGGCGCCGAACAGATGCCCCTGCCACGACATGCCGCCGCCCTGCGGCAGCACGCCCCACAGGATTCCACCGTAGACCGCCAGGAGGATCACCCCGCCGAGCACCTGCCAGACGTCGCGGTTGAATAGACCTCGCACCAACAGATAGGCCAACCAGCCGAAAACGATCCCCGACGCTCCGATCGTCACCGAACCGGCGGGCGCCGTGAGCCAGACACCGAAACCGCTGACCACCCACACCACCGCGGTCACGCTCAGGAACCGACCGGCCATCAGCAGCAGGAAGCCGAGCACCACGCCGGGAATCAGGTTGCCGATCAGGTGCGCGAAGTCCGCGTGGAGGAACGGCGCCCAGAGAATGCCGTCGAGTCCGGAGACCCGGCGCGGCACGATGCCGTATTGATTCAGCTTGTCGTTCATCCCGACGTCGACCGCTTCGATCACCACCAGCAACACGACGATCCCGATCAGCGTGACGCCCGACCGCTTCCACTTCGGCATCGGCGACGAGGGCGCGGGAGACGGCGAAGGCAGGGGCAGACCGCTGCTCATGACAATCCCTTCACTGGTAGAGCTACTCGCCGAACGCGGAGAACAGCACGTCGCGATAGGCGGGGATGCCCGCGACGCTGGATGCCGAGACCACAGCCGAGACGATGGCGCGCTGCACCACCGTCGCCGCGGCCTCGGCGAGTGCGGCGACGACTGGCGTCTCCTGGTCCATGCCGATCGGCACCTCGATGGCCGTGCTGGGCTCGGGCTGCTTCTCGCCGGTCGCGACCGCGAACAGGGTGTCGCCGTCGAGCGGAGAGTGCGCCGGACGCACGGCTCGGGCCAGTCCGTCGTGCCCCGCCATCGCCAGCCGCTTGGTATTGGCGACCGACAGCGTGGCATCCGTGGCGATGACGCCGATCGTCGTGTTGAGGACGGTCCCCTTGGCGGTGAGCTCGGCGAGCTTCTTCACCTCCAACTGTTTGGGAGCGCGCAGCCGGTGCACGTCGAGGTCGTCGGCGCCCCAGGGCAGGCCGGTGGTCGGGTCGACGACGCCGCCGACCGGGTTCGCGACCACTACCGCCCCGACGGTCAGACCCAGCGCAGGCCCCTTCGGAATGGTGATCGACGCGGTCCCCACGCCACCCTTCAACGCTCCGGCGCGTGCGCCGACACCGGCGCCGACGGTGCCGATCGAGAAGACCTCGCGAGCGTCGGCCAATGCCTTGGCGCCGAACTCTGCGGTCGGCCGGTTCTCCCACCGTCCGACGGGGAGGTCGAAGATCACCGCGGCGGGCACGATCGGCACCACGTGTCCCTGCCGATCCATCGGCAGACCGGTGCCCGTCGCCTCCAGACCGAGCATCACGCCGTCGGCCGCGGCCAACCCGTACGCGCTGCCGCCCGCCAGCACGATCGCGTCGGCCCCGCGCACCGTGTTCACCGGATCCAGCAGATCGGTCTCCCGCGTACCGGGTCCGCCGCCGCGCACGTCGACCGCCGTGGTGGCGCCCTGCGGCAGCCGGACGACGGTGACGCCGGTGGCCCACCCGCTGCCGGGTTCGGTCGCGGTGGCGAGGACCACGTCGTCGTCGAGTCGATGGTGGTGCCCCACCGTGATCCCGGCGACCTCACTGATGCGATTACCTGCCGACGATGAGATCGCCATCCGTCACCAACCGTCCTGTCCCCACTCGCCCTGAACGCCCTCGTCGGGAAGTCCTTCGTCGGGCTGCGTCCACTCATTCGCCATCAGCGCCTCGACCAGCAGTCCCTGCACCACCGCGAGCCAGTCGTAGATGTCCTGGTGGGCGGCGTGCGGATGATCCGGCGGCAACTTCGACGGCTCGTCGGTGATCCCCAGCATCGCGCCGAGTGCCAGCCGGATGTCGGTGAGCGCGGTGAGCCAGCCGTCGGCTTGCGACTCGGTGAGCGCGACGTCGCCGCCGCCGCTCGGCAGGGTCTCGAGCACCACGCGCGCGGCGGCCAGTTTCGCGTCGATGATGTGCGGTTCGTTGACGCTGCGCAGGCCCCCATTGAGGTCACTCGCGATTGGCCCGGCCACCAGTTCGGGTTCCTGGTCGGGACGATGGAAGTCGGGCAGCAGCCGACCGAGGGTCACATCGTCCGGAGCACGACTGTGCCCGGTCGCGATGCCCGTCAGCTCCGACAGCGCGTCGCGCGGCGCCGTGTCGGCCCGCTCGGACAGCAGTTCGGTGATCGACTCGACCATCGACGCCAGCAACTGGCACTCGTAGGTCTCGAGGTTCGAGCAGATCCGAACCTCGTCACCGCTCCCGGTGCGACGCCAGGTCCGCATCAGGAGTCGTGCTGCATCGTCGCCCACAGGCCGGCCGCATGCAGCTTGCGGACGTCGGCCTCGATCTTCGCGCGGTCGCCGCTGGAGACGACCGCCTTGCCTTCGGTGTGCACCTGCATCATCAGAGCCTTGGACTTCTCCTCGGAGTAGCCGAAGATCTTCTGAAAGACGTAGGCGACATAGTTCATCAAGTTCACCGGGTCGTCCCACACCAACGTCACCCACGGACGGTCGTGGACCACCTCGGGTTCTGCCACCGCGGTACCGGTACTGGTACCTGGTGTCGCCTCATCCAGCGCCATGAGTAATAGGGTAGCGAAGGTGACCAGTACCGCGCTGCTGACCGATCAATACGAGCTGACCATGCTGTCGGCCGCCCTCCGAGCGGGGACGACCGACCGCAGCTGCGTCTTCGAGGTGTTCGCCCGCCGCCTGCCAGACGGTCGCCGCTACGGCGTCGTCGCAGGCACGGGCCGGGTTCTCGACGCTTTGGAGAAGTTCCGGTTCGGTGAGGAGGAGCTCGCGTCGCTGCGGCCCATCCTCGATGCCGACACCCTCGATTGGCTGGCCGAGTACCGGTTCAACGGCCAGATCGACGGATACCGCGAAGGCGAGCTGTACTTCCCGGGATCGCCGATTCTGACCGTGCGCGGCGGATTCGCCGAGGGCGTCATCCTGGAGACGCTGATCCTCTCGATCCTCAACCACGACAGCGCCGTCGCGTCGGCCGCCGCGCGCATGGTGAATGCCGCGGCGGGTCGTCCGGTCATCGAAATGGGCGGACGTCGCACCCACGAACAGGCCGCCGTCGCCTCCGCACGCGCGGCCTACCTGGCGGGTGTCGACCACACAAGCAATCTCGAGGCCGCCCGCACCTACGGCGTCCCGAGCGCCGGAACCGCGGCCCACGCCTTCACCCTGTCGTTCGCGAACGCCGACGGCAGCGACGAACGCGCAGCCTTCGCCGCGCAGGTGGCGGCCCTCGGCGTCGGCACCACCCTGCTGGTCGACACCTACGACATCACGACCGGCGTCCAGAACGCGATCGAGGTCGCGGGACCGGAACTCGGCGCCGTCCGGATCGACTCCGGCGATCTCGGGGTCCTGGCTCGGCAGGTGCGGCAGCAACTCGACGACCTCGGCGCCACGGGCACCAAGATCGTGGTGTCGGGCGACCTCGACGAGTACGCCATCGCCTCGCTGCGCGCCGAGCCCGTCGACCTCTACGGTGTCGGCACGTCGCTGGTCACCGGCAGCGGCTCCCCCACCGCGGGAATGGTCTACAAGCTCGTCGAGGTGGACGGAATCCCGGTCGCCAAGCGGTCGAGCCGCAAGGAGAGCCACGGGGGCGCCAAGCGCGCGGTCCGTGCCGCCCGCTCCACCGGCACCATCGTCGAAGAGATCCTGCTGCGCGATTCCGCTCGCGGACAGAGCGTTCCCGGAACAGACGGGCTCGACGTCACCGAACTCCAGATCCCGCTCGTCCGGGACGGCGAGCGAGTCGAGGGACTGCCTACACTGGAGGAATCCCGCAGGCACGTGGCGCACGGTCTCGTGACCCTGCCGTGGGAAGGGCTGGGGCTCAGCCACGGCGATCCCGCCATCCCCACCCGCTATCTGAACGAACCGGAGAGTCGATGAAGGTCCGCGCCCTGATCGTGGTCGACGTGCAGAACGACTTCTGCGAAGGCGGAGCGCTCGGTGTCACCGGCGGCAACGCCGTCGCCGCGGCGATCAACGCCCTGCCCGTCGACTATCCCGTCGTCGTCGCGACCCGCGACTACCACGTCGATCCCGGCTCGCACTTCTCCGACGAGCCCGACTTCGTCGACTCGTGGCCCCCGCACTGCCGCGTCGGCACCCCCGGCGTCGACTTCCACCCCGACCTCGAGATCGCCCCGATGCAGGACGTCTTCTCCAAGGGTGAATACTCCGCGGCGTACTCGGGATTCGAAGGCGTCGACGCCGACGGAACCGGGCTGTCGGAATGGCTCACCGCCCGCGGCGTCACCGACGTGGACGTCGTCGGCATCGCGACCGACCACTGCGTGCGCGCCACGGCCGTCGATGCCGCGGATGCCGGTTTCACCACCCGCGTGCTGCTCGACTACACCGCTGCCGTCGCCGAGACGACCACCGCGACCGCACTCGACGCGCTGCGGGATGCAGGCGTCGAGTTGGTCGGCACGCTGACCCACACGGGCATTCCTGCCGAAGACACCGCGCAGCGGTGAGCGTTCCGAGTGTCCCCGAACTGCTCACCGCCGCCGTAGCCTCGCTCGGCGGCACTCAGCGCGACGGCCAACTGGCGATGGCCGAGGCAGTCGGCGAAGCAATCGACGGCGGCCACCACCTCGCCGTCCAGGCGGGCACCGGAACCGGCAAATCGCTGGCGTACCTGGTTCCCGCGATGCGCCACGCGGTCGACTCCAACGAGACCGTCGTGGTCTCGACCGCCACCATCGCCCTGCAGCGCCAGCTCACCGAACGCGACCTCCCGCGCCTCGCCAAGGCCCTCACGACACCGCTCGACCGTGAACCGTCGTTCGCGATCCTCAAGGGCCGCGCCAACTACCTCTGCCTCAACAAGGTGCACTCCGGCGTGGCCGACGAGGACCCCGGCGCGGAACTGTTCGACGCCTTCGACCTCTCGCGGATGGGCCGCGAGGTGACCCGCCTGCGCGAGTGGACGTCCGACACCGAGACCGGCGACCGCGACGACCTCTCCCCCGGTGTCAGCGACCAATCGTGGCGGCAGGTCAGCGTGTCCTCGCGCGAATGCCTCGGCGCCAACAACTGTCCCTACAGCGACGACTGCTTCGCCGAACTGGCGCGCAAGAAGGCGGGAGCGTCCGACATCGTCGTCACCAATCACGCCATGCTCGCCATCGACGCCATGAGCCCGGCGACGATCCTCCCCGAGCATCGCGTCGTGGTGATCGACGAGGCGCACGAGCTGGTGGACCGCATCACCTCGGTGACCACCGAGGAGATCTCCGCCGCGGGCGTCTCCCAGGTGGCCCGTCGCCTCGGCAAGCTGATCGACGACGAGACCGCCGACGCCCTGGTCGGCGCAGGCGAGCAACTCGAGCAGTTGCTCGAGGACTCGCCCGAAGGCGAGTGGACGCGCCTGCCCACCGGCGCCCCGCTGATCCTGGCGTCGCTCCGCGACCGCCTGTGGAACGCCCGCAACGCGGTCGGACCGGCCCCGCAGGCCGGATCTGATCCCGAAGCCGCAGCCGCGAGGCAGATGGCGCTGAGCGCCACCGACTCGCTGCACGATGCCGTGGTTCGCGTGCTCACCGTGTTCGGCGAAGCGGACATCACCAAGCGTCACGACGTGGTCTGGTTGTCGGCCGACCGCTTCCGCAGCACCGTCAAGAAAGTGCTGCGCATCGCGCCGCTGTCGGTGGCCGGGCTGTTGCGGACGTCGCTCTTCACCGATTCCACGGTGATCCTGACCTCCGCAACCCTCACCATCGGCGGCAACTTCGACGCCCTGGCCCGCACGTGGGGCCTCCCCGCGCACGGCGGCAGTCCCGGCAAGGACGGGACCGTCGGGGACATCGACGCCGCCGGGTGGCGTGGCATGGACGCGGGCAGCCCGTTCGACTATCCGCGCTCGGCCATCCTCTACGTCGGCAAGCATCTGCGCGCCCCCGGGCGCGACGGCATCGCCGAGGGCACGCTGGACGAGATGGTGGACCTGATGAACGCCGCCGGCGGTCGTACCCTGGGGCTCTTCTCGTCGATGCGCGCCGCCAAGGAGGCCAGCGAGAAGCTCCGCGAGCGCGTCGGCTTCCCCATCCTCTGCCAGGGCGACGATACGACGTCGGCGCTCATCGAGAAGTTCGCGGCCGACGAAGCCACCTGCCTGTTCGGCACGCTGTCGCTATGGCAGGGCGTCGACGTCCCCGGGCCGTCGTTGCGGCTGGTGATGATCGACCGCATTCCCTTCCCCCGGCCCGACGATCCGCTGCTCTCGGCACGACAGCGCGACGTCGACGCCCGCGGCGGCAACGGATTCCTGACGGTCTCCGCCAACCACGCGGCACTGCTCCTGGCGCAGGGCGCGGGCCGACTGCTGCGGTCCACCGACGACCGCGGGGTGGTCGCGGTGCTCGACTCGCGCCTGGCCACCGCCCGTTACGCGGGCTACCTGATGGCCGGTCTGCCCCCGTTCTGGCGAACCACCGACCCGAAGGCGGTTCGGGCTGCGCTGTCGCGTCTCACCACCGGTGCCGCTCGATCTTGAAGCGGAGTTCTCTGTGCTGACCGTCGGCTCCGACGGCGAACCGCTCTGGCTGCGGCTCGGCGCGCATCCCGGCCCCACGGGGACCGCGTTCGCGGTGTGGGCGCCCAACGCCCGATCGGTCACCGTCTTCGGTGAGTTCGACGACTGGGACGGCTCGACACATGCCATGCAACCCGGATCGGACGGAGTCTGGACCGCGGTCGTCGACGAGGCCCGCGCGGGAATGGCGTACAAGTACCGCATCGTCGGTGCCGACGGCCAGGTGCGCGACAAGGCCGATCCAGTGGCCCGCGAAGCCGGACTCCCACCCGAGACCGCCTCGATCATCGCGCCGCCCTCGTCGTTCCGCTGGACCGACGACCGGTGGCAAGCGTCGCGACCGCTGCGGAACCCGGCCACCGAGCCGATGTCGATCTACGAAGTCCACCTCGGATCCTGGCGCACAGGCCTCGGCTATCGCGCCGCCGCGCTGGAGCTCGCCGACTACGTCGCCGAACTCGGCTTCACCCACGTCCAGCTGATGCCGGTCACCGAACACCCGTACGGCGGCTCATGGGGCTACCAGGTGAGCTCCTACTTCGCCTGCAGCGGACGCTGGGGGTCGGCGGACGACCTCCGCTTCTTCGTCGACCACCTGCACTCGCGCGGCATCGCCGTCATTCTCGACTGGGTTCCCGCGCACTTCCCCAAAGACCCGTTCGCGCTCGGCGAGTTCGACGGCACGCCACTGTACGAGCACGCCGACCCGCTGCGCCGCGAGCAGCCCGACTGGGGCACGTACGCGTTCAACCTGGGCCGACCCGAGGTCCGCGACTTCCTCGTCGCCAGCGCCGTCTACTGGTGCACCGAGTTCCATCTCGACGGGCTCCGGGTCGACGCCGTCGCCTCCATGCTGTACCTCGACTATTCGCGCGGCGACGGCCAATGGCGTCCCAACGCTCGCGGGACCAACGAGAACGACGAAGCCGTCGACTTCCTCCGCACCCTCAACGACACCGTCCACACCGTCTGTCCCGGAGCACTGATGATCGCCGAGGAGTCGACGGCGTGGCCGGGCGTCACCACCGCCACCGGGCACGGTGGTCTCGGGTTCGACTTCAAATGGAACCTCGGCTGGATGCACGACCTCCTGTCGTTCGTCTCCCGTCCGCCGGATCGTCGTGCGGAGGTGCAGGAGCACGTCGCGTTCTCGCTCACGCACGCGACCGCCGAGAACTACGTGCTGCCGATCAGCCACGACGAGGTGGTCCACGGCAAGGGAACATTGATCACCCGGATCCCCGACGGCTGCGATCGCCCCGCGCATGTCCGCCTGACCCTCGCGTTCCAGTGGGCGCACCCGGGCAAGAAGTTGCTGTTCATGGGTCAGGAGTTCGGCCAGGAGCACGAATGGGCCGACGACCGCGGCCTCGACTGGGAGCGTCGCGACGACGGCATCGCGCTCGCCGCGGGCGATCTGGCCCGCCTGCACGCCGCGCTGCCCGCGATGCACCGGATGGACGGCGACGCTCGCGGGTTCGACTGGCTCGACGCCCGCGATCTGCGAAACACCGTCATCGGCTTTCTGCGGCGCTCGGACGAACACGCGCGGACCGAGGGCGAGCTCGTGGCCTGCGTCTTCAACTTCTCCGACCGCGATCTGTACGGCTATCGCCTCGGCTTTCCCGTCCGCGGCGTGTGGCGCGAGATCCTCAACACCGCGGCCACCGAGTACGGCGGCCACGGCATCGGCAATCTCGGACAGATCGTCGCCGTCGACGAACCGAGCCACGGCCGTCCCTACAGCGCGACGATCACCCTGCCCGCCGCGTCAGCGGTGTTCTTCACCCCGGCACGGTAACCGCCGACCAGCCGCGGCACGGCCCGGCTAGTACAGCGCCGTCGCCAGCTTCCGACGAGCAGCGACCACGAACGGCTCGGCCGGATCGAAGAGTTCGAACAGTTCCAGCAACCGCGCGCGTGCGCGACCGCGCTCCTCGTCCCGCGTCAGCTTGATGACTTCGATGATGCGGTCGAACGCGGCGTCGGGACGCTGGCCCAGCAGCAGCACGTCGGCGGCGGCCAACTGCGCGTCCACGTCGCCGGGTTCGGCGTTGGTCACGACGGCCGGATCGTGCGCCTGCGCACGAGTCACGAACTCCAGGTTTCCGATCACCGACTTGGCTTCGACGTTGTCCGGTTCCAGCGCGAGGATCGCCCGGTAGGCGTCGAGGGCGCCGTCGATGTCACCGGAGTTCATCAGTTCCTCCGCGGCCACCATCCGCGGGTCCCGTTCGGGTTCGTCCGTCGGCTCGCCGCCTGCGACCTCGGGCAACAGGTGTCCGGCCTTGGCGAAGATCTCATCGAGCCAGCCGCGAATCTCCGCCTCCGGCTGCGCCCCGTTGAACGCGGCGACCGGCTGACCGCCGACCAACGCGATCACCATCGGCACCGACTGGACGCCGAAGGCCTGCGCGATCCGCGGACTGACATCGACGTTGACCCGCGCGAGGACCCATCGGCCCCCGGACTCGCCGGCGAGCTTCGCCAGCGTCGGCGACAACTGGTGGCTCGGCTCCGACCACTCCGCCCACAGGTCGACGACCACCAGCTGCTGCAGCGACCGCTGAACGATCTGCTCTTCGAAGTCGATCTCGGTCACGTCGATCACGGCACCGCCGCCGGTTCCATCGGCTCCCGAGGGCTGCGGAGACGACGAAGCGGGCCGCGACTCAGCAATGCGCTGAGCCTCGGCCCGCTCCTTCAAGACGGAGAGATCGACGGCGCCGGCCATGGCGATCGCGGCGCTGGCTGGATCCGGGTGTCGGGAAGGTGTGCTCACACCTTCAGTGTGTCACGATCCTCCGGCGCCGCGAACTCCGAGTCGGACAGTTCGCCGAGGTGCCCGTTCTTCTTGGCCCACTGCTCGAACCACACCGTGAAGAACGGCGGGACCGACGCGATGAGCGCAAGGGCGAGGACCTTGAAGTCCCACTTCAGCGTGCGTGCCGACATGAGCGTCACGATCAGGTAGACGACGAACGCGGCACCGTGCAGCGCACCCGGAATCATGGTCGCCGAGTCGATGCCTGCGCCGTACTTCACGCCCATGCCGATGATGAGCAGGCCCCAGGTGATCGCCTCGATGACGGCGATCATCCGGAAGCGCTTGGCGGCGGTGGAGATGTCGAAAGCTTCCTTCATCCCGATCACGCCTTCGGAACGCGCACGATCAGGGCGTCGCCCTGTCCGCCTGCGCCGCAGAGGGCTGCCACGCCGACGCCGCCGCCGCGGCGGATCAGCTCGAGGACCAGGTGCAGCGTGATGCGCGCGCCGGAGGTTCCGATCGGGTGGCCGAGCGCGATGCCGCCGCCGTTGACGTTGACCTTGGCGGGATCGACCCCGAGGCTGCGAGTCGATGCCAGTCCGACAGCCGCGAAGGCCTCGTTGATCTCCAACAGGTCGAGGTCGGCAGGGGCGATGCCCTCGCGCTCGCACGCCTTCTTGATCGCGTTGGCAGGCTGCTCCTGCAGGGTCGAGTCCGGGCCGGCGACGACGCCGTGGGCGCCGATCTCGGCCAGCCAGGACAGACCGAGCTCCTCCGCCTTGGCCTTGCTCATCACGACGACGGCGCACGCGCCGTCGGAGATCTGCGAGGAGCTGCCCGCGGTGATGGTGCCGTCCTTGCGGAAAGCGGGACGCAGACCGGCGAGCGACTCTGCGGTCGTCTCGGCGCGCACGCCCTCGTCGGTCACGAACTGAATCGGGTCGCCCTTGCGCTGCGGGATCTCGACCGGCACGATCTCGTCGGCGAAGACGCCCTTGGCAATCGCCTCAGCGGCCAGACGATGGCTGCGCGCTGCGAACTCGTCCTGCTCTTCGCGGGTGAAGCCGTCGGTGTCGTTGCCCTGCTCGGTGAGCGCGCCCATCGGCTGATCGGTGAACACGTCGTGCAGGCCGTCGTACGCCATGTGGTCGACCAGCTCGGTGTTGCCGTACTTGAAGCCGCAGCGGGAGCCGGGCAGCACGTGCGGAGCCTGAGTCATCGACTCCTGGCCGCCGGCGACCACGCAGTCGAACTCACCGGCGCGAATCAGCTGATCGGCGAGCGCGATCGCGTCGATGCCGGACAGGCACATCTTGTTGATCGACAGCGCCGGGACGTCCCAGCCGATGCCGGCCTTCACGGCCGTCTGGCGAGCGGGCATCTGGCCCGCACCTGCGGTCAGGACCTGGCCCATGATGACGTAGTCGACGTTCGACGGGTCGACGTTACCCTTCTCCAGCGCGCCCTTGACGGCGACGGCGCCGAGGTCGACGGCGGAGAAGTTCTTAAGCGAGCCCATGAGGCGGCCCTGCGCGGTGCGTGCACCGGAAACGATGACGGTGGTGTTCTCGGACATGTATCAGCTCCTAGGCTTGCGGCAGCGGGTCCACGGCGGCTCGCCGACGCTGCGAATCGTGCTCCGGGGCGGCCGCGATGCGGCACCCCACCACTATCAACGCTACCGTTATGGAATGACTAACTCCTCATCGAATGAAGTGACAAACGCCACCGAAAGCAGTGCTCTGACCGCTATCGGCGATCTGGTGACCGCGATCGACCACGTCGGACTCGCCGTGCCCGACCTCGACACCGCCGCAGCCTGGTGGCTCGACAACTTCGGTTTCATCAACCAGCACGAGGAAGTGAACGAGGAGCAGGGCGTCCGCGAGGCGATGGTCGGCCCCCGCGGCGGCGACACCATGATCCAGTTGCTGATGCCACTGAACGAGGAATCGACCATTGCCAAGTTCATCGGCCGCAGCGGCCCCGGGATGCAGCAGATGGCCGTGCGGGTGACCGATCTCGACGAGGTCGCCAAGCGACTCACCGCAGCGGGCGTTCGCCTGCTGTACCCGCAGCCCAAGCGCGGCACCGCTGACTCCCGCATCAACTTCGTCCACCCGAAGGACGCCGGCGGAGTCCTTCTGGAGCTCGTCGAGCCCGCCGCGTCGCACTGAGCGCACACGAGCCCCTCGGCCCTATCGGGCCCGCCGAGATCGACACACAGCGGCACGCTGCCGGGGTTCGTTACCAAATCGGTCTCGACACCCCGGCCGCCCTGCCCCAATCGTTCGCTAATCGGTCATAGACTGACCCCATGTCAGCCCCCGGACATCGCCAAAGCCACTTCCCCATCGTGATGCGCGGTTACGACCGCGACCAGGTCACCGACCACATCCGCCGACTCGACGCCGAGCTCCGAATGATGGCCTCCGACCGCGACTCGGCACATGCCAGCGCCGACGAACTTCAGGGCCATCTCGACGATGCGCGTCGTCGAATCCGCTCGCTGCAAGAAGAGGTCAACACCCTCTCGGTTCCCCCGACGACGGTCGCCGGCATGTCCGACCGCGTCTCTCGCATGCTTCAGCTGGCCACAGACGAGGCGTCCGAGGTCCGTGCGAATGCACGCGAAGAGGCCGACGAGACACTGTCAGTGGCACGCCAGGACGCCGAGGACGTTCGTGCCGAAACAGCAGCTGCGGCCACCCGCACCAAGGAACTGGCGCAGGAGCACGCCGACACCCTGATCACCGACGCGGAGAAGCGCGCCGCCGAGATCGACGCCGCTGCGCAGGACCGCGCCGAGAAGTCCGAGCGCGATGCCGAAGACGCCCGCCGTCGTGCCCTGGAGATCATCGCTGCGGCCGAGGACGACGCCGCACGCCTCCGCGGTGCCGCCCATAACATCGCGATGAACCGTCTGGCTCGCTCGCGGGAACTCGCGGGCTCGGCCAAGGACGCCCACACTCAGATCCTGGACCACCTCGACGCGCTGCGTCAGCACCTCACCGATCTGCCTGCGGCTCTGGCTCTGTCCGACGAAGAGAACGACCTCGTCTCGCTGACTCAGGACGACGATCTCTCGCTGCTCAATCGGAACCTCGTGGGCCGTGATCGTTTCACCGCCGACGACCTGACACCCGCGGAGAGCACCGACGTGCTGGGCGCGATCAAGGGCGAGTACTCCGAAGACGAGTACCAGAATGACCGCTATGGAAACGGCGGACGCGATCAGCGCAAGACCGATGAGGCGGCCGACGACCAGGCCAGCGCCTGATCAGAAGAGTCTGAACTCGTTGTCCTCGGTGCCGCGCAGTTTGTCGTAATCGAGGACGACGCAACGGATTCCACGATCGTTCGCGAGGGTCTTGGCCTGCGGTTTGATCGCCTGTGCGGCAAAGACGCCCGCGACGGGGGCGATCGTCGAATCTCGGTTCAGCAAGTCAAGGTAGCGGGTGAGCTGCTCCACGCCGTCGATCTCCCCGCGGCGCTTGATCTCGACCGCGACCGTCTGGCCGTCGGCGTCGCGGCACAGGATGTCGACCGGGCCGATCGCCGTCATGTACTCGCGGCGAATCAGGGTGTAGCCGACGCCGAGCGTCTCGATGTGCTCGGCGAGCAGTTCCTGCAGGTGCGCCTCGACGCCGTCCTTCACCAGGCCCGGATCCAGCCCGAGCTCATGACTCGAATCGTGGTGAATGCCGGCGATGCTGATGCGGAGCTGCTCCCCCGCCTTGTTCTCGACCACCCAGACGGCCTCGATGCCCGTCGCGGCTTCCGCCGGCGGTTCCTCGACCATCCAGCAGGGCGGACTCATCCAGTTCAGCGGCTTATAAGCACGGTCATCGGCGTGGATGCTCACTGAATTATCGGATTTGACGAGTATCAAACGCTTCGCCATCGGAAGATGAGCGGTGAGGCGACCAACGTAGTCCACCTGGCAATCGGCAATCACAAGACGCACGGCCGCCAGTCTAACGCGACTGCATGCCTTCGCGTCATCCGGTGCACCGGGAATCAGAGGTAATGCGAGTGCTCGCCGGACTTCCGCATCCAGAAGTCATCCACGATGATCACCGCATAGACGAAGACCAGGATCGCCACCAGTTGCATCCACACCTGGCCGATGGCGCCCAACGGAATCGTTGTCACCGCTACCTGAGCCCACGTCGCCTCCTCGCCGCTATGCGAGATAGTCATTCCCAGACCGGCAGCGGCAAAGAGAAGGCCCAGGAGCATCGGGATAGTCGCATACCCGTACGCCATCAGTGCCGGCCGACTGCGTTCTGCGAGCGAGAGTCGCTTCATCGCCGCCATTCCCCGCTCATCGTCCGCGCCGAAGAACGCCCACCACAGCACGTAGCACAAGCTCAATCCGAGCCCGACCTCGACAAAGAACGTCAGATCCATCTCGATGCCCGCCAAACCCGCTCCGACACCGACGATGGATTCACCGATCGCGATGATCAACACCGCCGAATGTCGATCGCAGAAGTGCTCCGGCCGGACGACGAACCCTCGGTCGTTCCTCGTCCTCGACGGAATCAGCAGCAGCAGAGCGACAGCGCCGCCCCACCACGCGTAGACCATGGTGCCGTGCGCGTATCCGCCGATCACGACGAGGATCGCCGCCGCGAGGTTCACCGGTAGGAGGCGCACGATCGCGCGCGCAGACGACTCGCCACCCGCCACCCGGAAGGCCACCGCATGCACCATCACGATGCCCGCCAGGGCCCAGCCGAAGACCCGACCGTTTCCATGGATGGCGTCCGGCACCGACAGCGCAATGGTGAAGAAGCCGACGGGGCCTCCGAGAACGAGCTCGTGAGCTGCGTGATGACGAAGACGAACACCAAATCGAAGAACAGCTCGAGAGTCGAAACACTCGACTGTCCGCCGAGGCCTTCTTCAACCCGGTCGCTCACCGTCATCATCGAAGCGTATCGCTCCGCGGTGGCAAATCAGGGAAGCCCCTGACCAACGAGTGGTCAGGGGCTCCCTGTAAATTTGTGTTCGGCGGTGTCCTACTCTCCCACACCCATTACAGTGCAGTACCATCGGCGCAGGTGGGCTTAGCTTCCGGGTTCGGA
>NZ_JAAYXO010000268.1 GCF_012515855.1 Gordonia sp. (in: high G+C Gram-positive bacteria) | reverse complement strand
GCCACCAAGTCCGACCAGATGGGCCTGGACCGCAACTTCGTGCTGGTCTCGGGCATGATAGCCGCGATCTTCTTCGGCCTGTCGACGGCTGCGTCGGCGATCTACTCGGACCGGATCGGGCGCCGTCGCGTCATCATGATCTCGGTGATCCTCGCCGTGCCGTGGGCCCTGGTGCTGTTCCCGATCCTCGAGATGGGCGGCGAGTTCGCGTTCCTGGTCGGCCTCATCGGCACCCTGCTGATCTTCGGCATCGCGTACGGCCCGGCCGGAGCGCTGCTGCCCGAGCTGTTCCAGGCCCGGTACCGCTACACCGGTGCGGGCATGGGCTACAACCTGGGCGGTATTCTCGGCGGCGCCATCCCGCCGCTGATCGCGGCACCGCTGATCGCCGGACCCGGTTCCATCTGGGTGGGCATCATGCTCGCCGTCCTCTCCTCCGTCAGCGTGCTGTGCACGTACCTGATCGTCGAGACCAAGGACAAGAAGATGGTCGCGGAGGATCTCGCCGTGGCCGCCGAGGTTCCGTGAGGGTGACAGTTCTGTGAGGTCGGGTCGACATCCTCACCGGACGTCGGCGTGACACAACCGGAGTAGAAACCAAAGACCGTCGTTCGGCGCCACGTGCAGTGGCGCCGAACGACGGTCTTGTGGTGGATGCGACGGGAACTAGCCGCCCGGCGTGAACTTCACGTCGGCGGTCTTGCTCCACTTGCGGCGGTACGGCTTGGTGGGGCCGAGGAAGCTGTCGATCACCGGCCCGAAGACGACCGCGTTCACCATCAGGTCGATGTGACCGCCGTCGTGCTCGTGCAGGGTTGCGCGGGGAAGCAGGGTGTTCATGATCTTCGCGTTGATCACCGGGATGATCGGGTCGTCGGTACCTGCGATGATCAGGGTCTTCTGCCGGATGGCAGGGAGGGCGAAGAGCGAGGTCCACACCGATCCGGCCATCAGCTGATGCACATAGCCCTTGGCAGAGCCCGCATGCAGCTGTCGAACGAACAGCTCCGCCACCTGTTGGCTGCTGTCACGTACCTTGCCGCCGTACAGGTCCGCGGCGATGGTGGCGCCGTACGACGGGTCGCTGAACCGCTTCGGCGTCAACATCTTCGACAGCACCTTGGGGCTGCCGGGCACCATGAGGACGCCGGTTCCGGTCCCGACCAGGATCAGGCGACGGCATCGACGCGGGTTCTGGAAGGCGAACTGCTGTGCGAGAGCACCGCCCCACGAGAGCCCCAGGACGTCGACCACTTCGATCTCGAGGCGGTCGAGGATCTTGCCGAGAACCCAGGCGAGGTACGGAAAACCGTAGGGGGCCAGCGACGGCGGCGATTCGCCGGTGCCCGGGACGTCGAATCGGACCACCGGCCGGGTGGGATCGAGGTTCTCGACCAGCGGATCGAGGACTTCGAGGCTGGCGCCGATCCCGTTGCACAGCACGATGGGGATGCCGACGCCTTCGCGGTAGCGGACGCGGACACGCTGTCCGCCGACGGCGAGGTAGTAGTCGCTCGACTCGCCGACTGTCCCCGTGTTCGTCTCGATGACGGTGGGAGTGGAGGCGGTAGAAGCCATAAGCGTGCCTTTCTGAGGCAGAAGGAGAGACTCAGCTCTCGTGGACGTAGGTGCCGGGAGCGGGAGCAAGGGGCTCAAAGCCTGCGGCGCCCAGGGCTGTCGGGGCGTCGAGTTCGGTGCCGCCGTGCTCGCCCAGCCAGGTCAGGTGGTCGGGCCACCACGAGCCGGCCTTCTTCTCTGCGGTCTTGAGCCAGGTGTCGGCGTCGCCTTCCTGCGACACCTGTGCGGTGCGGAACGAGGCCTTCGGGTTGCCCGGCGGGTTCACCAGGGAGGCGATGTGGCCGCTTGTGGAGAGGACATAGCGGTTGTTCTTGCTGCCGAGGAGGGCCGCGCTGCGGTAGGTGGCCTGCCAGGGGCAGATGTGGTCGGCGATGCCGCCGATCACATAGGTGTCGCACTCGATGGTGCCGAGGTCGACCGGGGTGCCGAGCATGGTGGCCTTGCCGGGGGTGACGAGGTCGTTGCCGACGCCCATCATCACCATGTCCTTGTGCAGCTCGGCGGTCATGCGGGTGGTGTCGGCGTTCCAGAACAGCACGTCGAAGGCGGCTGGGCTGCGGCCTTGGATGTAGTTGTTGACCCAGTAGCGCCAGACGAGATCGGTGGGACGCAGCCAGGCGAACATCTCAGCCATGGCGCGACCGTCGAGATAGCCCTTCTTCGACGACTCGCGGATAGCGGCTTCGGCCGCGCGTTCGCTGGTGAGCGACGAGGCGAAGCCTGCCTGATTCTGGTCGAGCACGGTGACGGCCAGGGTCAGCGACGAGACCTTGTCGCCCTCGCCGATGGCTGACAGGTGCGAGAGCACCATGGCGGCGAGGATGCCGCCGGAGCAGGTGCCGAAGATGTTGGTGCTGTTGGCGCCGGTGATGGTCCGAGTGGCGTCGATGGCCTCGATGATGGCCTGACCGTACTCGTCGAAGCCCCAGTCGCGGTGGCGAGCCTTGGGATTGCGCCAGGAGATGGCGAACACCTGTTGGCCGCCCTGGACGTAGTGCTCGATCATGCTGCGGTCGGGCGCGATGTCCAGGATGTAGTACTTGTTGATCACCGGCGGGATCATCAGCAGCGGCACTTCGCTGACCTTCTCGGTCTGCGGTGCGTACTGGATGAGTTCGAACATCCGAGTCTTGAGGACCACGGTGCCCTTGGTCACCGCGACGGTCTCGCCGACCTCGAACGCGTCTGGTTCCACCATGACGGGCACGCGCGGCTTGGACGACATGTCGCGGACGAAGGCCTTGACGCCGCGGACGGCCGAGGCGCCGCCGGTGTCGATGATGGCCTTCCAACCGAGGGGATTGACGAGGATGTTGTTGGTCGGCGCCAGTCCTTCGATGAGGTTGTCGAGGGCGAAGCGGACCTTCTCGGCGTCCTTCCAGTCGAGCTCGGCGTCGCCGTACAGCTTCTCGGCGGTGTCGGCCGCGGCGAGGTAGGCCTGCTCGATGCGATGCAGCACCGGGTTCTGCGTCCACGCGGGATCGGCGAAACGCTTGTCGGAGCGGGCGGGTGCGCGGTCGGAGCGGCCGGCGACGATGTCGCCGAGTTCCTTGACCAGGCCGACGCCGCGCTCGGCGACGGTGCCCGGTTGCTTGGCCAGGGACAGGCCGAAACGGGCCATCGCCGCGTCCGGGGTCATCCGGCTGGCGAATGACTTCGTCGAGTTGACCAGAAGGAGGTCCAGGGGCGCGGCGATCTCGCCTGCGGCGGCCTGATTCTGAGCGATGGTCATGCTGTCAGCCCTCTCGTGAGGTGGTGGCGGCGGGGGCGGGGATGGTGATGTCGCGCTTCTGAATTTTACCGGTGGCGCCCGTGGGGAGGGCGTCGACGAACCAGATCTGACGTGGGTACTTGTACGCCGCGACCCTCTCCTTCATGTACTCGCGAAGCTCATCGGCGGTGACCTCGGCGCCCGGCTTCAGCTGGACGGCTGCTCCGATATCCTCGCCGAGTGTTTCGTGGGGCACGCCGAGGACTGCGGCCGCAGCGACGGCAGCGTGCTCGTACAGCACTTCCTCCACCTCGCGCGGGTACACTTTCATGCCGCCGCGGATGATCATGTCCTTGGTCCGGTCGACGATCCGGTAGTAGCCGTCGGCGTCCTTGGTGCCCACGTCGCCGGTCGCGAACCAGCCGTCAGCGTCGATCGCTTCGGCGGTCTTGTCGGGCAGGTTCCAGTAGCCCTTCATGATGTTGTGGCCCTTGATCTGGACTTCGCCGGGCTCGTCGACGCCGGCCTCGGCTCCGGTGACGTCGGCGATGCGCATCTGGACGCCCTCGATCGGGGTGCCGATGGTGCCGGGACGACGCTCCTTGTCGGGGTGGTTGAAGCAGGCGACCGGTGAGGTCTCCGACAGGCCGTAGCCCTCGAGGATGACAGCGTCGAACGCGGCCTCGAAGTCGGTGATGACCTGGGCGGGCAGGGCCGCGCCGCCGGACACGCAGGTCCGCAGCGAACTGGTGTCGTCGCTGGGCCTGCGGGCCGCGACGAGCGCCGAGTACATGGTGGGCACGCCGAGGAGGACGGTCACCCGGTCAGCGGCGATCGCGTCGAGAACGACGATCGGGTCGAACCGCGGGATCAGGGTGAGACCGGCCTGAGCGATGACGGCGGCGTTGAGACCGCAGGTGAGGCCGAAGACATGGAACAGCGGCAGACAGCCCATCAGGACGTCCTCGTGGGTTGCGTTGATCAGCGTGCGCGCGGTGATCTCGGCATTACGGTGCAGGCCGATGTGCGTCAGCTCCGCGCCCTTCGGCTTGCCGGTGGTTCCGGAGGTGTGCAGGATGACGGCGGTGTCGAGATCCTCGGTGGCCACCGGCTCGCTTTGCGCGGGGAAAGATGCGATCGCGGCGTTCAGGTCGGCATCGGCCAGCAGGCACTCGGCGCCTGCGGACTCGGCGCCTGCGCGAGCCTCGTCGGCGAAAGCGGGGACCGCGAGCAGGAGCTTCGCGGAGGTGTTGGTCAGGTAGAACGAGATCTCGCGGGACTTCAAGAGCGGGTTCATCGGCACGGCCACCGCGCCGGCACGCAGGATGCCGTAGAACAGGATCGCGAACTCGGGGACGTTCGGGAGCATCAGTCCGACTCGATCTCCGGGCTTGATGCCGCGTTCGGCCAGCAGGGTGGCGACCTTCGCCGCGGCGTCATTGAACTCCGCGAACGTGTAGGCGACGTCCCCGCACTTCAGGGCGACGAGCTCGGGGCGCGCGCTTGCTGCGTCGACGAGGTTCTGACTGAGGTTCGCCATCGGTCTGCTTTCGGGTCGGGGCTGATTTTCCTTCCTTCAAGCATGCGCTGGATCATGGCAGAGTCCGATGGTGTGGCAGCTAACGTACCCTCCAGTAGCGTGTGCACATGCACAATGCCGCCACCGCGTGGTGGCGGCGACCTGCCGGTGACGGGGGTAGTCGGAGTTGATAGTCGGGGTTAGTCGGCGATGTTCAACCGTGCGTCGACCTCGAAGGCCAGGCACAACTCGGCGAGCTCTCGCGGCGACGACGTCGAGCGGCCGGTAAGAGTCTCGATGCGGCGCAGGCGGTGGCGAACGGTGTTTCGGTGTACGAACAGAGTGTCGGCGGTCTCGCCGACGTTCCCGTCCGCCTGCAGCCATGCGCGGAAGGTCTCGATGAGCGGTTCACTGTCCTCGGGTGTCAGGTCGTAGAGCCGGTGCAGCACCGACTGCGCCAGGCCAGTGCTCACTTCGGGGGTGGCGACGGCCGCGATCCCGAGGACGGAGTCGTCGAACTGGGTGACTCCGGCGCCGGGGCCGACGAGGGAGATCCGCGCGTACTTCAGGGCGCGCCCGATGTGTGAGAGCTCGGTGAACGGTGCGCTGACGCCGACCCTCCCGGACGCGAGTCGGCGGAGGAGATCAAGCGCCGCGGCGGTGGTTGCCGGGGTGGGGGTGTAGATCAGGCCGATCTGCTGTTCGGGGAGCAGGCGCCACACCGAGCGCAGGTCGATGCCGCGGAGCTTGTTCTCGACGCCGTGCAACGGCTGCTTGCCGACCACGTCCGCGGCGGCCGCGACCGCGAGATAGGGGCCACGCGTCGGCATCCGCAACAGTGCGGCGGTCTCCCACAGGTTGCTCTTGCTGGTGATCCGACCTTCCAACAGATGCTCGGTGAGCGCCGCGCGTTCGGACGCATCGTCCAGCACCTGCTCGTTGGTGGCGGTGCGGTGTGCTTCGGCGACGTCGTTCGCGAAGCGGTCGTAGCCGCTCCAGATCCGTTCCGTCGCGGCGAGGACTGCGCGGCGGGAGAGGGAGGTGTCGGACTCGGCGATCACCCGAAACTCGCGCCACAGCATCTGGAAGCCGATGCGGTACGCGTGCATCAATGCGGGGAGAGGCACCCCGAGTGCGGCCCGCGACGATCCGGTTCGGCGGGCGGCGTGGGTCTGGAAGTCCGCGCCCTCGGTGAGGGCCGCGATCAAGTCGGTGAAGTTGGCCCGGACCACCTCCGCGGTTCTCTCGCGCGGCACCTCGTCGGAGGTGTTGTAGTAGTGGATGTCCTCGTGGATGGCGGTGGTGACGCGCTCGGCGAGGTCGTCCATCCGTTCGGACAGCACCGAACCGATCCGGGTGAGTTCGGCGGTGATCTCGGCCGGCTCGAGTCGGTGGTCGGGAGAGGGAGATGGAGTCACCCTGCCATTGTGGCTGTTGCCGCCGGTGAGGGTGCACAGTTCTTGGCTAGACTCGTCGACGTGAGCATGCCGACCCCGACCCCGTACGAGGACCTGCTACGTCTGGTCATGGAGACCGGCACACCGAAGGCCGACCGCACCGGTACCGGCACGCGCAGCGTGTTCGGCCACCAGATGCGCTTCGACCTGTCCGAGGGCTTCCCGCTGGTCACCACCAAGAAGGTGCACCTCAAGTCGATCGTCTACGAGCTCCTCTGGTTTCTCCGAGGCGACTCCAACGTGCGCTGGCTGCAGGAGCGCGGCGTCACCATCTGGGACGAGTGGGCGTCCGCGGACGGCGAACTCGGACCGGTGTACGGCGTGCAGTGGCGCAACTGGCCGACGCCGTCCGGCGATCACGTCGACCAGATCGCGGTCGCTCTCGACACCCTGAAGCAGAATCCGGACTCGCGGCGCAACATCGTCTCGGCCTGGAATGTCGGAGAGATTCCGCAGATGGCGCTGCCCCCGTGCCACGCCTTCTTCCAGTTCTACGTTGCGGACGGCAAGCTGAGCTGTCAGCTGTACCAGCGGAGCGCGGATCTGTTCCTCGGGGTCCCCTTCAACATCGCCTCGTATGCGCTCCTGACACACATGATGGCGCAGCAGGCAGGACTCGAGGCAGGGGAGTTCATCTGGACCGGCGGCGACTGCCACATCTACGACAACCACGTGGAGCAGGTGACCGAGCAGCTCTCCCGCGAGGCGCTGCCTGCACCGACGCTCAACTTGCGCAAGGCCGACTCGATCTTCGACTACGACTTCGACGACATCGAGATCGTCGGTTACCGGTCGCATCCCGCGATCAAGGCCCCCGTCGCCGTCTGACTTGGAACGGAGTTCTCATGTCCATCTCCCTGATCTGGGCGCAGGACCGGGCCGGCGCGATCGGTAAGGCGGGTGCCATTCCGTGGCGGGTGCCCGAAGACATGAAGCGGTTTAAGGCGCTGACCGGTACCGGTGCGGTGATCATGGGTCGCAAGACCTGGGAGTCGTTGCCCGCAGCGGTTCGACCGCTGCCCGGTCGCCGCAACATCGTGATCACGCGGTCGGCGAACTACCGGGCTGACGGAGCCGAGGTGACCGGGAGTCTCGCGGAGGCGCTCGCGTCTGTCGGACATGTCGCCGCGGTGATGGGCGGTGGTGAGATCTACACCCTCGCAATGGAGTACGCGACGCACCTGCGGGTCACCGAAGTCGACGTGCTCGTCGACGGCGCCGACGCCTTTGCGCCGGTCGTCGACCAGGATCGGTGGGCGGTCGAGTCGGACGGAGAGTGGCTGTACTCGTCGACGGGAACCCTGTACCGGTTCGTCGACTACGTGCGGAGGTGAGGTCGCGCGTCCTCGGCTATGGTCACAGTCAAACGGCTGCGGTGGAGGCGACGTGCTGAACCTGGAACTGGAGATGGGCGACTGGGCCACGTGGGTGGGCTCCATCGGAACGATCGGCGCCTTCGCCGTAGCCTTCTGGCAGATTCATCGCGAGAGGACGGCTCGCCGGACCAGGGACAGGCACGAGACTTGGATGCGGCGGCGCGAACACGTCGACCGCGTGTCAGCGTGGATCCACGACGGTCTCCTGCACGTCAACAACAACTCCGGGCACCCGATCCACGACGTGCTCGTCAACGACGGCGAGCAAGACGTCATGCGGTGGAAGCAGATCCCGCCCGGGACGCATCGCGACGAGGCCGTCGGCCACGACGGTGGAACCGTCCATCTGGAGTTCACCGACATCCGCGGCGACCGCTGGAGCCGGACGCCCGGCGGCGAGCCCGTGTTGATCAACCAGACGACCTCCGCCTGAGCAGATTCCTGTGCTTACATGAGGTAATGACCTGGTTCGAGAGCGGCGGCGACTACGCGGCCTACCGACCCACCTACCCGCCGGAGCTCGCCGACGTGCTGCGCGACGCCGCACCCGACGGGAAGGTCGCGGTCGACGTCGGGTGCGGCACGGGCCAGCTCACCGTTCTCTTGGCCGAGACGTTCGAGACCGTGGTGGGTCTCGATCCGTCCGCGGACCAGATCGCCAACGCGACCTCCGCCGCGAACGTCGCCTATCGGGTGTCGCCCGCCGAGGCCCTCGACGTCGCGGACTCGTCGGCGTCGCTGATCACCGTCGCGCAGGCCGCGCACTGGTTCGACCTTCCGGCGTTCTACCGAGAAGTGCGCCGGATCGCGACACCGGGTGCGGCCCTCGCCTTGATCACGTACGGGGTCGTCGAACTCGACGACGACCTGGCAGAACGGTTCGACACCTTCTACCGCGATGAGATCGGACCGTTCTGGCCGGCCGAACGCCGTCACGTCGATAACCGCTACGCCGACTTGGACTTCCCGTTCGAGGCGATCGCCGCGCCCACGGTGACGATCGAACGGTCGTGGACATTGCGGGAGTTCGCCGGCTACCTGGGAACGTGGTCGGCTGCGCGTCGCGCCCGGGAAGCGGGCCGCGGTCAACTGCTGGAGGCGATCGCCGACGACCTCGCACCGATCTGGGGCGACGGGCGCCGGACCGTCCGGTGGCCGGTCACGATTCTCCTCGGCCGCGTGGCGCCGTGACCTCGCGGGCATCGGTGCCGCAGTCTCCGGAGACGCTGGCGCATCTGCGGCGCGCACGAGACCTGATGGACCGCCACTACGCGGAACCGCTCGACGTGCCGACCATGGCGCAGCGGGCGCTGATGTCGACGGCGCACTTCAGTCGCGAGTTCAAGATCGCGTACGGGGAGACGCCGTACGGCTATCTGGTCACGCGCCGGGTGGAGCGCGCGATGGCGCTGCTGCGCGGCGGCATGACCGTCACCGACGCGTGCGTCGAAGTCGGCTTCACGTCGCTCGGCTCGTTCAGCAGCACCTTTCGGAGGCTCGCCGGCGAGACACCGAGCGCGTACCGGGCCCGCTCGCACGCCGAACTCGAGGGCCTGCCGACCTGCATGACGAAGATTCTCGCGCGACCCATGCCGTTCGGCTGAATTCGGCGGCCCGGCGAACCGAGCAGATTTGGAGAAGCGCCGCGTCGTCGACGGTTCTAGCGTTGACGGCATGACCAACATCGAAATCACTTACTGCCCCATCACCGTTGACGACATCGACGCCGCCCTCGGCTTCTACCGGGACGCGCTCGGACTCGAAGTGGTTCGGGACGTCGCCAACGGCGATCACCACTGGGTCACCCTCCGGATGCCCGGGCAGGAGGGCGTCGAGGTCGTCCTCTCGCAGCCGGGCGGCGGCCGTTCACCCGAGGACGCCGACGCTCTCCATCGGCTGGTCGCGAAAGGCATGATGCCGCCGACCGTCTTCCGCACCACCGACCTGGACGCGATGTTCGAGAAGGTGTCGTCGTCCGGCGCAGAGGTGCTCCAGGAACCGATCAAGCAGCCATGGGGCCCGCGCGACTGCGCCTTCCGTGATCCCGCGGGCAACATGGTCCGCATCAACGCGGCGGAGTGATCGACCAGGGAATCGAACCGGGAGCGGTCGCCGCCGACTAGGGGAGCGTTCCTGTCCGGTGTCGACGCTACGCTCGGCGACGTGGAGAAAGTTCAGCTCTCGAATCCGCAGGCCCGCCGCATCGCGCTGGCGGCGCAGGGATTCACCGACCGGATGCCGACCGGTGCCCCGACCCGTCGGCACCTCGCGCGGATGCTCGATCGCACGGGGCTGCTCCAGATGGATTCGGTCAATATCCTGGCCCGCGCGCACTACCTGCCGGCGTTCTCGCGACTCGGCGCTTACGACGACACGCTCGTCGACCGAGCCGCGTGGCAGCCCACGGCGCGCGCTCCCCGCATGCTGGCGGAGTACTGGGCCCACGAGGCGGCACTGGTGCCGGTGGACGACTGGCCGCTATTCGGCTGGAGGATGGATGAGTACCGCGACGGACGGTATCGCCACACGCGGGAGATCCTGCAGCGGAACAGATCTCAGGCGCAGGACGTGCTCGCGGTGATCGCCGAGCGCGGTGCCCTGGTCCCTCGCCAGATCGAGGAGGACCTGGGCATCACGCGGTCGCCGGGCGAGAAGGGCGCCTGGTGGGTCCGCGGCGAGGTGAAGCATCTGTGCGAGGCGCTGTTCGCCGCGGGCACCTTGTCGGCGGTGCGCAGCGAGCACTTCCATCGGCACTACGACCTCGCCGAGCGCGTGGTCGGCGCCGACCGCGTGGGCGTGAGGATCGACCGGCGGGATGCGCACCGCGACCTGGTTGCGAGGGCGGCGTCGGCGCACGGTGTCGGGACCGCCGCCGACCTCGCGGACTATTACCGGCTCAAGACGGCCGAGGTGCGCGATGTGCTGCCCGATCTCATCGATTCGGGAGAGGTCAGCGAGGTGTCCGTCGAGGGGTGGACCGACCCCGCCTACCTGCATCGCGATGCCACCGCGCCGCGCCGCGTCGACCGCTCGACGCTGCTGTCACCGTTCGATCCGCTCGTGTTCTTCCGCCCGCGCACCGAACGACTCTTCGGATTTCACTATCGGATCGAGATCTACGTCCCAGCGCACAAGCGCGTGCACGGCTACTACGTGCTCCCGTATCTGATGGGCTCGGACCTCGTCGCTCGCGTCGACCTCAAGGCCGACCGCTCCGCCGGGAGGCTGCGCGTCCTCGCCGCGCATGTGGAGCCGGGGCGCGACCACGGGGTGGTCGCCGAGTCGCTGGCCGCCGACCTCGCACGGTTGGCGCAGTGGCGCGGACTGGACGGCATCGAAGTCATGGAGCGGGGCGCGCTCGCGCCGGAACTCACGACGGCCGTGCGCTCGACGGCCGGGTGAGCGACGG
>NZ_JAAYXO010000267.1 GCF_012515855.1 Gordonia sp. (in: high G+C Gram-positive bacteria) | reverse complement strand
GATCCACCCGGTCGCGTCGAAGATCGAGATCCGCAAGGAAGGCAAGATCGGTCGCGTCTACTACCCGGCGCCCTACCTGACCAACGACAACCTGGAGTACTTCCAGGACGCGTACGAGATCGGCTACGAGAAGGTCATCGACACCTACGCCGCCGCCACTCAGCACGTCGACCAGGGCCTGAGCCTGACGCTGTTCTTCAAGGACACGGCGTCGACCCGCGATGTGAACAAGGCGCAGATCTACGCGTGGCGCAAGGGCATCAAGACGCTGTACTACATCCGACTGCGCCAGATGGCCCTCGAGGGCACCGAGGTGGAGGGCTGCGTCAGCTGCATGCTGTGAGTGTTACTGACGGTTACGTTTAACTGTAGAGATCCCGCGTGAAGCGTTGCTTCCCGCTCCATGTCCGACATGGAGCGGGAACGAACGCCTCACGCGGGATTTGTCGTTGCGGGGCTGTCTCGGTATGCGCCTCGCGGTCTTCGAAGAGTCCGTCTGTCACGGCCATCCCTCCTCAGTATCGTCGTGGTTTCGCTTCCCGCGTGAAGCGTTGCTTCCCGCTCCAAGTCCGACGTGGAGCGGGAGCGAACGCCTCACGCGGGAACGGTCTTTCGGGTCGGGAAGGCGGCCCGCCTACGCCAGCTGCCACGCCAGCGCCGCAGCGATCGCGCCCGCGCCGTTCGCCGCCCAATGCAGCGCGATGCAGGGGAGCAGGCTGTCGGTCTTCACTCGGAGCCAGCCGAGGACGGCACCGGCCGTGGCGGTGAAGGCGACGGCGCCGACGATGCCGAGGCTGATGCCCAGGGCTCCGGTGCCGACGGCGTCGCTGAAACCCGCGTTGCCCGCGGTGAGGCCGAGCGACGACACGACATGCCACAGTCCGAACAGTCCGGCCTGGATCGCGATCGACACGCGCGTGGAGAGGCGTCGCAGCAGTGATCCGGTGATGATGCCGCGGAACAGCAGTTCCTCGGGAATCACGGTCTGCAGTGGAATCAGGACGAAGGCGGAGAAGAGGGCCCACCGCAGACTGCTGTACGCGTCGTTCTGGAACAGTTCGCGCAACGGCGGGATGGCGATCGCGACGGCGATGCCCGCGACCACCACGAGAATGATGATCGCCGCCCATTTGCTGCCGCGGGCGTAGGTGCGGCGATCGAGCCCGAGGTCGGACGTCTTCAGTCCGGCGCCGAATGCCAGGAGCACAGCCACGCCCGCGGTGATGGTCACGAGCCATCGCGACCAGGTGTAGTGAGTGAAGTGCATCGTCGCCTCGGCGGCGAACATCGCTGCGATCAGCGCGACCAACGTGTAGTAGTTGCGGACGCGCGACTGGACCAGGCGCGCACCTTCGATGGTCGCGCGGAATCCCTCGAACAAGTCGGCCCCCTCGGCGTCGGTAGTGCCGTTGCGAGTGTATCGACAGCGAGGGTCGTCGCCTTTGTCGGATTGGTCGGGTTAGCTGCCCGCCGCGACGTTGTCGATAATGGCCACACCGATCGCCATGCCGGCCGCCATGATCCCGATGCCGATGAGCGGCCAGTAGAAGACGTACCACTTCTTGATCAGGCAGACGATGGTGCCGATCAACGGCACCACGACCGCGAGCGCCCCGCCCGCCCACACGGTGATGAACGCGGTGCCGACGAGATCCTCGCGGCAGGCGTCGCCTGTGTAGCATGAGTCAGTTGCCATCCCGAAGAACAGGCTGAAGTAGAGGCACCCGACAACGACCAGACCGAGCAACCCCCAGCCGACGACCGTCGCGACCACATCGAGGATGACCGCGGTCTGGCTGCGGCGAGGCGGCAGCGGTGCTTGCGGCGGGGGAGCGGCCCACGGTGCGGCCGGCAGCGGCGCCCAGCCGGGTGGGGGGTCGATCTGACCGGTCATCGGGG
>NZ_JAAYXO010000266.1 GCF_012515855.1 Gordonia sp. (in: high G+C Gram-positive bacteria) | reverse complement strand
TCGAACTCAACGACCGTTACGGTGAGCCGCCGGAGCAGACCCAGCGCCTGGCGGCGATCGCCCGCCTGCGGATCCGGTGCCGCGAGCACGGCGTCACCGAGGTGGGTCTGGCCGGGGAGTCGGTCAAGGTCTCGCCGCTGCTGCTCCTCGACAGCGAGCAGGTCCGCCTGGCGCGCCTCTACAAGGCCGCCAACTACCGGGCGACCACCCACACGGTGACCCTGCCCATTCCGCGCACCGCCGGTATGGGCTCGCCCCGCCTCCGCGACAACGAACTCATCGACTACCTCGTCGCCTTCCTGACCACCATCAAACCCCCGGAGTCCCTCGACGCCTGACCCCCGTCGAAGCCCCTTCGGAGGCGTGCCCCACCCCTGCCGGCTGAGCCCCGCCCCGGAGTGCCCCGCCCCCGCCGGCTGAGCGCCGTCGAAGCCCCGCCGGCGGATGGTCGACCCTCCGGTGGTCGAGTGCCTGCGAGGAACGAGCAGGCATATCGAGACCACACCGACGCGCCCGAGTGCGCCACAGGCCCCCGGATCCCGACTAACCAACGCAACGTGCGTGACCTCACAAATCCCGCGCGCACACCTCGCTGACCAGCGAAGCCTCGGTTCCAGCCACCCCGCCCCGCCCCATTAGATAACGGGCAGATAACGGCAAGGACACGAAACTATGTACCGTCGTTAGGAGTCGCAGAGCCCCGGCCGACGAGATCTTCCGTATCTCGCACCCCGCCGATGTGCCTCGCGAGAACTCCAATCACCGACGAATGCAGGTTGTTTCATGCTGTCGAACCGAACAAAGACTCGTACCGCCTGGGCCGTTGCCGCTGCGGTCGTGCCGATCTCCGCAGTACTGACGGGTGCGTCGACGGCCACCGAGAGCCACTACGCGGGACCGGCGCCCACCGACGTCGCCCAGGTCTCCCAGCTGTCTGAGTCGGTCGCTGACCCGGCGCCGGCCAAGACCGACGTCGCCGAGCCCGCAGAGGCAGCCGCCCCGGCACCGAAGCTTCCAGAGTCGGTCCTGTCGGGCACGATCCCGAAGGTCAACTTCGAGGCCTACAAGGCCGCGCAGGACACCATGGCCAAGTCCGCCGCGGCCTGCCACATCGACTGGACGCTGATCGCCGGCATCGGCCGCGTGGAATCGCACCACGCGAACCTCGGCGACGCCGACGACAACGGCCAGTTGCGCTCGCCGATCTACGGTCCGACCCTCGACGGTTCGCTGGCCGGCAACCAGGTGATCGGTGACACCGACGGCGGCGCCCTGGACGGCGACACCGGCTTCGACCGCGCGGTCGGCCCGATGCAGTTCCTGCCGTCGACCTGGAAGACCTTCGCTGCGGACGGCAACGGTGACGGCAAGATCGACCCCCAGAACGTCTTCGACGCCGCGCTGACCACCGCGCGCTACCTCTGCCACGACGGCCTGGACCTGAGCAACGAAGGCGACCGGGTCGCAGCCGTGCTGCGCTACAACAACTCGTCGGCCTACGTCAGCGAGGTCCTCGGGTACGCCGCGAGCTACTGATCCGCGAACAGGGGAGTGCTCGGTTCATCGCTGGCCGAGTGCTCTTGTTTGCTGGTGGTGTGCTCATACTCGCTGGTCGAGTGCGTGCGAGGAACGAGCACGTATATCGAGACCCCGCCGACGTGCCGGAGCTCATTGCGGTAGCGGATCAGGAAACCTGCCTGTCGGTACATGAGAGTTTCCGATAGCTCCCATCATCGACGTCACGTGGATTGCTCGAGCTATGCGGAACTCTGATGTACGAGCGCCACGTACCTCTCACAACGGCCGCTGAAAACACGTCTCCAGCACCCGCTCGCCGATCCGCCACCCGTCGTCACCGCGGACCCACAAGTCGTTGTAATAGATCCCGAGCAGAAACCCGTTCGGCTCGGCGACCATCGGGTTCAAACAGAGCGTCCGCGACCGCGCCGCGTCGCCGTCGACGCTGACCTGTCGGTTCCCCAGGAAGTGGCAGTAAGTAGTGAACCCGGGCAGTACCGTCTCGAGCCACGCGATCACCTCGTCGACGCTGCCCGCGATCCCGCCGGTGGCCGTGTAATCGATGCGCGCATCCGCCGTGAACACCCCGCGCAGATCTTCGAATGATCCTGAGTCGACGGCGGTCGCATAGGCGGTCAGAATGTCATCGATGGCGAGACGGTCGACGACGGTCTGCAGGTCTGTGGACATGGTTTCGGACGTTATCGCGGGAGACGCGCGCGTTTGGTCGTTTGGCTGCGGCGCCGGGTGGCTACCCTTGAGGTCGTATCAGTGAGGCGGAGGTTGTCGATGACTGTGGTGCTGCTGGATCCGACGTGGCCGGACATGATTCCGGCGGGCGCGGCCAAAGCGCTGGCCGACGGCCACGTGTACGTCACCGAGGATGTGCATCCGACGCTGCTGTGGCACCTGGGCTCGTATGAGCGAGCGGATTCGGTCGACCAGTACGCCGAGAACGCGACCCTGCTGACCAGCGACGACAAGCACCCGATTGCCGCTGACTGGATTGCTCGCGGAGCGCAGATCGTCTCCGGCCATCCGGTGCCGGGTTCGCAGTTGATCAAGGCGGTCGCGCTGATGGATCAGCTGCGCCGGACCGGGCCGTGGGAGAAGCGGCAGACGCACGACTCGCTGCGCCGCTACCTCCTCGAAGAGGTCTACGAACTGCTCGACGCCTTCGACGACGGCACCGCGGAAGAGCTGTGCTCCGAGCTGGGCGATCTGCTGCTGCAGGTGCTGTTCCACGCGCGGATCGCCGAGGATTCGGCGATCACCCCGTTCGACATCGACGACGTGGCGAAGAGCTTCATCGACAAGGTGTCGGGCCGGACGCCCGGCGTGCTGTCCGGCGAGCACGCGGATCTCGAACGCCAGATCCGCGAGTGGGAAGAGGCCAAGGCCGCCGAGCGGCAGCGGGGGAGCGTCCTCGACGGCATCGTCACCTCGCAGCCCGCGCTGGCCCTGACTCAGAAGGTCTTCGAGCGGCTCGCCGGCGCCGACTTCCCGGTCGAGGCCATCAGCCCGGCCCTGAGCTGGGTGGAGGTCGCCTTCACCGCGAGTGCCCGTGACAGTGTCGAAGACCAGCAGCGCCGCAATGCCCTGAAGCTGATCAAGCAGGTCCGCGCCGCGGAAGAGGCCGCCGCCCGCGACGGCGTCGTCCCCCGCACCGAGAACGCCTGGCGCAAATACCTCGGCATGCAGATCTTCGACCACACCACCGACGACCTCGACGACGAGC